>CAUEBO010000031.1 GCA_958454405.1 uncultured Eggerthellaceae bacterium
CGCTGGCCGCCCCCATCATCATGAGCGGCATCCGCAACATGGCCACCATGACCATAGCGCTGGCCGGCATCGCCTCGTTCATAGGCGCGGGAGGCCTGGGCGTGGCCATCTACCGCGGCATCACGACGAACAACCTGGCCCTCACGTTGGCGGGCAGCGTGCTCATAGCCGCGCTGGCCATCGTGGTGGACTTGCTGTTGGGTCTGGCCGAGAAGGCGGCGCGGCGCCATCTTGAGCGCGCGCCCCGCCGCACGCGGCTGCGCACCAGAGCCGGCAAGGCAAGAAGCGCCGGAGCGGGAAGCGGGCCGGCGGGCCGAACCCGTTCAGACGACGCTGAGTTGGATGGAGCGGCGGACCCGGACGGCAAGGCCGGCGCGGAAGCGCGCTCCCCGTCCAGGCACGTCACCGCATGCGATGCCATCAGCCCGAAAACCGCCAGGCGCCGGAAGCTTCGCAACGGGCGCCGGGCGGTTACGGCGATCGCGGTCTCGGTGGCGCTGATAGCCGGCAGCACGTACGCGTATTCGAGGTTCGAAGCGAGCCACGGCGGCGAGACCGTCAACGTGGCCACGAAGCCCATGACCGAGCAGTACATTCTCGGCGAGATGCTCAACACGCTCATCGAACACGACACCGACCTCGACGTCGAGCTCACCCAAGGCGTGGGCGGCGGCACGTCGAACATCGAACCCGGCATGGAGAAAGGCGATTTCGACCTGTATCCCGAGTACACGGGCACCGGCTGGAACGCCGTGCTAAAGCACGACGAAACCTACGACGAGTCGATGTTTCCCACCATGCAGGAGGAATACGGATCGAAGCTGGGCCTTACCTGGCTGGGCATGTACGGATTCAACAACACATTCGGATTGGCCGTGAGCGCCGACGTGGCCGAACGCTACCAGGTGCGCACGTACTCCGACCTGGCGACGGTCGCACAGGACCTCTCCTTCGGCGCCGAGCCTGATTTCTTCGATCGGCAGGACGGCTACCCCGGTTTGCAACAGACCTACGGCATGGCCTTCGGCACCACGCGCGACATGGACATCAGCCTGAAGTACCAAGCCCTGTTCGACGGGCAGGTTGACGCCATCGTCGTTTCCACCACCGACGGGCAGGTGGCCGACGAGCGCCTGGTGGTCCTTGAGGACGACAAGCGCTTCTACCCCTCGTACCTGTGCGGCAACGTGGTGCGGCTGGACACGCTGCAGGCGCATCCCGAGCTGGAAGACGAGCTTTTGAAGCTGCAGGGCGCCATCTCCGACGCCGACATGGCCCGCATGAACAACGAAGTGGAAACGAAGGGACGCGAGCCGAAGGACGTCGCCGACGAGTTCTTGACCGACAAGGGGCTGATCTAGATGGAACGACGCGACACGACGTCGCAAGACGGTGCGGCCGGCGCCTCAGCCAATGCGGCCCCGGCGCCTGCCGTTGCCTTCGACCATGTGAGCAAGCGTTTCGGCGATACCGTGGCGGTGGACGACGTGCATCTGGACATCGGCGAAGGGGCGTTCGTCACCATCATCGGCAGCTCGGGCTGCGGCAAGACCACGCTGCTCAAGATGGTGAACGCGCTCGTGATGCCCGACGAGGGCCGCGTGCTCGTGCACGGGCACGCCACGTCGCTGCTCGATCCCATCGAGCTGCGGCGCACCGTGGGCTACGCCATCCAGGGCAGCGTGCTGTTCCCCCACCTCACCGTGGAGCAGAACATCGCCTACGTGCCCAGCCTGCTGAACCGCCGCGACCGGCGGCGCACCGAGGCGGCGGTGGACAAGTGGATGGACCTCACAGGCCTGCCCGCCGAACTGCGGGACCGCTATCCTGCCGAGCTTTCCGGCGGGCAGGCGCAGCGCGTCGGCATCGCCCGGTCGCTTGCGGCCAGCCCCGACATCCTGCTGATGGACGAGCCGTTCAGCGCCGTGGACGCCATCACGCGCGCCAGCCTGCAGGACGAGATCAAGCGCATCCATAGGCAGACGGGCATCACGGCGCTGTTCGTCACGCACGACATCGACGAGGCGCTCGACCTGGGCGAGAAGGTGATGGTCATGGAGGCCGGCCGCGTCGTCCAATACGCCGCGCCGGGCGACGTGCTGCGAAGCCCCGCAACCGAGTTCGTCGACCACCTGGTAACCCGCAAGCGCAGCGTGTACGCCGAGCGCTGACGCGCGCAAACGAACAGGCGTGGGGATGCGTTCACGGCCGGCACCGCCCGTCGCCTTTCGTCGTACACGCCAGACGGGCTCTCGGTGGCAAACCGTAGTTGACGCGCGCCGACGTGCGCAACCTTTCGAGCCGATCCGCTTGTCGTCGGGCTGCATGAGGCGCCCTCATAAAGGGGATGGGTTCTTCCAAAGACCAGCCGGCACCGGGCTGAATCGGAAATGACCGAAAACGCGGTCGAATGTGCAGTCCGCGGGGCCGATTCGCGCCCTTCGCTTGCCTCAATCGCGCAAAACGCCTGGTCGTGGAATTCGCGTGCTCGGTTTTTCGCTCGGTGACTGCACATTCGACCGTGTTTTCGGTCATCTGCGGTTTGGGCCGGATTCTTCCGGCTTGCAAGAACCGCGGGCTGGAACGAGAACCGCCGGCTGGAACGCAGCGAAAAATTCTTCCGTTCAGCCCCTTCTAAAAAATAGTCAACGGGGTAGCATGGTGCTCGATCCGTTGACCGACCGGTCAACGGCGGCAGGAAGGGGGCGGCAGTGGACGACCGGCACGCGAAATTCGAGAGCCTTCCCGAAGAGCGGCGCGAGGCCATCGTAAGCGCCGCCGTGGAAGCGTTCGGCAAAAACGACTACAAGGGCGCCTCGACCGAAACCATCGCGCGCAGGGCCGGCATCTCGAAGGGTCTTCTGTTCTTCTACTTCAAGAACAAGAAGGAGCTGTACCTGTACCTGATGGAGCACCTGATGGAAAAGGTGTCCGACCTGGTGGTGGACGAGGGGTACTGGGAGATCGACGACTTCTTCGAGCTGCTCGTCTACGCGGCGGAAACCAAGTCCAAGGTGCTGAGCAAGTTCCCCTACCTGCTGGAGTTCTCCATCCGGGCCTTCTACCCGGAGCACAAGGACATAAAGGACACGATGGACAGCTGGACGCAGCGACAACTCGACTTTATGTTCACGACGTACTTCAAAAACGTGCGGTTTGACCGGTTCCGCGACGACATTGACCCGAAGTACGTGCTCAACATGCTGATTTGGCTGGCCGACGGCTATCTGCACCAACAGCAAGCGCTGCATCAACGCATAGATCTGGACGCCATGATGGACGAGATGTACCGCTGGTGCGACATGCTGAAAGCCTATTCGTACAAGGAGGAGTACCGATGAGCGACCCCGTGATCGAACTCAAGGGGCTCAAGAAAGACTACGGCAACGGCCGCGGCGTGTTCGGCGTGTCGTTCGCCGTGGAACGCGGCGAGGTGTTCGGCTTCCTGGGGCCGAACGGCGCCGGGAAAACCGTGACCATGCGCAATCTCATGGGTTTCATTCGCCCTGATGAGGGCACGGCCCGCATCGGAGGCCTCGACTGCTTTCGCGAGCGGGCGCGCATCCAGGAGCGCACGGGCTACCTGCCCGGCGAGATATCCTGCATGGACGAGATGACGGGCGGAGCGTTCCTGGAGTTCATGGCCCGCATGAAGCGCATGCGCAGCCGCACGCGCATGCATGAGCTCATGGAGCTGTTCGAACTCGATCCGTCGCGCAAGGTGCGGAAGATGTCGAAGGGGAACAAGCAGAAGGTGGGACTCGTGTGCGCGTTCATGGCGGAGCCCGACGTCGTGCTTTTGGACGAGCCCACCAGCGGACTCGACCCCCTCATGCAGAACCGCTTCATCGAGCTGGTGCAGCAAGAACACGAGCGCGGCACCACCGTGTTCCTGTCGTCGCACATCTTCGAGGAGGTGGAGCGCACCTGCGACCGCGTCGCGTTCATCCGCGCGGGAAGGCTGGCCGCCGTGGACAGGATGGACGAGGTGCGGGCCTCGCGCAAGCGCTCGTTCGCGGTGACGTTCACAACCGAAGAGGAGCGCGACCGCTACGTCCGCGCCCATCCGGAGGCCGCGAAGCTCGACGGCCGCAGCGCCGAGGCCGTCGTTGCCGGCGCCATGGACGCGTTCGTGAAGGACCTGGCTTCGTTCGCCGTCGATGATCTGGCAGCGCGCGAGCAGACGCTGGAAGAAGTGTTTTTGCACCTGTACGGCGAAACGCCGAGCGGCTCCTCGCCGAGTCTCGCTGCGCCGTCGAAAGGAGGCGATTGTGAATAGCACGCTGTTTGGAAAAGAATTTCGCGCGAACCTGCCGGTCACCGGCATTATCGCGGCGGTGCTGGCAATGTACGTCGTCTGCGTCGTGGCCATGTACGACCCCGAGCTCAACAAGAGCCTGGACGCCATGATGGCCAGCATGCCCGAGTTGTTCGCCGCGTTCGGCATGGCCACGCAGACCACGTCGCTCGTCGACTTCCTGATCAACTACCTGTACGGCCTCCTGCTCACCGTGATGCCGTTCGTGCTCATCCTGCTTATGGTGAACAAGCTGATCGTGCGCTACGTCGATCGCGGCACGATGGCCTACCTGCTTGCCACGCCGAACAGCCGCGTGCGCATCGCGACGACGATGGCGGGCGTGCTGCTGGCCGCGCTCGCCGTGCTGCTCGCGGTCACCGTCCTCGTGGAGATCGGCAGCAGCGAGGCGATGTTTCCGGGGGATTTGGATGGGGAGGCGCTCGCGCGCGTCAACGCGGGGCTGTTCGCGCTGTGGCTGTTCCTGGGAGGCATGTGTTTCCTCTCCGCCTGCCTGTTTTCGAATGCGGGACGGGCGCTTTGGGTTGGCGGCGGGCTGGGCGTGCTGTTCTTCCTCATGCAGATGATGGCGCAGCTGGGCGAAGACTTGGAATTCCTGGACGCCGCCAATCCGCTCACCCTGTACGACGCCTACGGCCTGGCATCGGCAGACGCGTCGGCGACCGGCGGTGCGATTGCCCTGGCGGTGGCGGGGCTGGCGCTGTTCGCCGCCGCCATCGCCGTGTTCTCCCGGCGCGACCTGAGCGTGTAGCTCAACGGCGGTGCGCTTGCAGGATGCAGGCGCACAAAGGAGGGCGGCCGCAATCGGCCGCCCCTCCAACAGCGTCGCGCACCATAGAGCATGTCCGACAGGGGAAGCTGTCGGCGACGAGTTCTCAGTAGTCCTTACCGAGCGCCGACAGCGCCGCCAGGTGCCCCGTCACCACCGCGCGGCCCAGGCTCATCCCGGGGATGACCATGGGATGCTCAAGCCCGCCGAACCATTCTCCGGAGTTGTTCCCACATGCGTAGAGATGGGGTATGGGAGCCTGCACTTCGTCAAGCACCTCCATGCGATCGTTTACAACCAGCCCTCCGAGTGCGCACAGAAGCCGAGGCTGCCTGCAAATGGCGTAGAACGGAGCATCTTTGACGTATGTCAACCGCGCCGCCTGTTTGCCGAAGTCGACATCTTGGCCCTTGTCGACGAGCTCATTGTAGCGGGCGACCGTAGCCTTGAACGTCTCGGCAGGAACGCCCATCTTCTCGGCCAGCTCCTCAAGCGTGTTCGCACTCAGCACTTCCCCGTTTTCGATGTATTCGTCGATGAATTCCATGCCGAATCCCGGGAAAGGTCCATTCTTCTGATTGCCTTCGCCCATCTTTCCCGCTTGGACATCGGCCACGTAGTTGGCGTCGAACACCTGGAAATGGATGAAGTCGGGCTGGTTCATGCCCTGAGCATATATCTGCCCGTACGACATGTCCTCATTGCAGAAGCGCTCGCCGTTCAAGTTGACCCACAGCCAAGGACACCCGGAACCGGAAGCGCTCGAAGACGGCGGCATGCCCGGGTCGTAGTGGATGTTCCCCGCATGGGGTGCCTTCTGCATAGCTGCGCCGATCCATGTGCCCATCTTGTGCCCGTCGCCGGTGTTGCTGTCGACGCAGTACGCCGTTTGAAGCCCCTCGATGTGCGGCATGAATTCACGTCTGAGATCCGGATCCGCCCCGTAATCCCCGGCTGCCAGGATCACTCCTTTCGAAGCGTTCACCTGCAAGTAGGATCCGTCATCGCGCTGCGCAATGACCGCCGTCACCGGGCCGCCCTCTTCGCGGACGAGCTGCACTGCGGGCGTCGAGTAATGCACCTGCGCTCCCAGCTTCTCGGCCTCGTCGGTTATGACCTGGGCGACTCCCTTCATTTGATCGCTTCCCAAAAACACAACGCCGCCGGAGTACGCGAAGTTCCACGGATCAGGGTACACGGTGTCTGCACCGGGATCGTACAGGATGGGCTCGCAATTCTCATGTCCCGTGCAGAGGGCGACCATGCGGTCGACCACTTCTCCGCTGAACTCCGCCCAGCGGTGGACCAGCTTCCTGTTGCTCCTGTTCTCGCTTTCTCTCGCCCAGCGGTTCAGTTCCTCCTCGACATCCCAGTCGTCCCCCTTGTCTTTTTGCAAGGATGTCCCATAGGCGCCGACGCCCATGCCGTTCGCTATGCAGGTTGCCTCTTTTTGGAGTACGACCACATTGGCCCCCGCTTCAGCAGCCGTGTAGGCGGCATTGCACCCTGAAACGCCGGCTCCCACAACCACGATCTCCGCTTCGATGGTGTCTGCAATGTCGGCGATCGGCTCAGGCGCCGTTCGCCAGTCGGCGGAAGAAGCTTCCTTCTGGGCCGCACCGCCCTTCTCCTGCCCGTTCGGACCGCATCCCGCGAGCCCGACCGCAGCGCCCATGCCGAACACGCCCGCACCTACTACAAAGTTCCGCCGCGAAAACGACCGCTCCATATTCCCTCCTATCCTCTGCCTTCTCATGCCCGCATCTTGCGGCACGCGATGCAAAGAATAGGAATGCGACGCCTCCTTGCCATCGAGCTAAATGAGCTATTTGACCGAAAAGCAGCATCGTTTGAAACGAACTATGGCCCCCTGAACTCAGAAGAATCAGCGGACCGCTCCTCGATGAGATCGAGGAGCTCCTGCCGTGCATGCACGCCCATCTTCTCGTAAATATGGCGAACATGGGTCTGCGCAGTCCCTTTGGCGATGTTGAGCTCTTTTGTGACCACGGGAAGGCTTCTTCCCCGCGCAAGAAGCTTAAACACTTCCGTCTCACGCGGAGAAAGCCCGAACTCGCACGCTATCTCGTTCAACCATTCCAAGTTGAAACCGCTTCGTTCCGGCGTGCGAGCAGCCGCCTGGCCACTGCGACCCGAGAAACCCGCTCCCCCATCACGAAGCACGAACATGGCGAGCACGACCACGATGAGAACGGCAACGGAAACGATGAGGGACAATCCGGAGGAGAGGCCGCGAAGCAGGTCCGAAACAACTGATCCAAGCGGTTTGGCGGCAACGATGGCAACCTGCATCGCTCCGTACGACAGCGCGAAGCAACGCACCGCAGAAAGGCCGAGCGAGCTGACGGCATCGCACAAGGCAATGAGTATGAGCAGCTGCAAACACCAGTATCCCGCGCCAAGGACGACGAACATGATAGAAAAGCCATCATCGTCGAACACCAGAAAGGAGAGAAAACCCGCGATCATAAGAGGCAGCAGGAATCGAGACATCGTATTGAAGCCGAACCGCTTCTTCGAACAGACGAGCGCAAGCAGCGCGACGCATGCCACCACGAGCCCTCCGATCTGCGTGAAACGGCCAACCTGAGAGAATTCGTCGACAGCCAAGGGCGTTGAGACGATCCGTATCATCTCGTTGAGCAGCACGCATACCAGAAGGCTTGCGAAGACGGCCAGAACCCGGCGCGGAATCGGACTATCTTCCCGTCTCGTTTCCATCCGCGTCCTCCGCTTGCGGGAATACAGAAGAGAGCCGCCACACACTGCAAGCAACACGGGAAGAGCAGCAAGCGCGAGCCCGTCAGATGGCAACGCGGTAAGCGCGAGGTAGAGGGAGAACCCGACGACGAACGAACCGGCGGCCATGGTGACCGATGCTTTCGGTCCGCACGTACTCAGCAGAACGCCCCAATACACGAGCATCACAGCAGTACCCGAAGCAACAATGACGTTTCCCCACGTCAATACCATGGGAAACAGCGTTTCACCAGCTACCACCAAAAGCGATCCTGCAAACGAAGCGAGACAGGCAAACACGGTCAGAATATGCTCTGCTCTGCCTGCACGCAATCTTCCGCTCAAGCAGAACAGAACCGCCATGGCGACAAGGTACGCGCACGACGAAACCATCAACTGGAACGGATACACGCTCTCGACAAGCCAGGGATAGAGCGCTGCGTTGGAAGCGGACAGATTCATCCATGCCCAGTACGATCCAAGCCCGATCGTAGGGACGACGTAGTTCGCCAACGCATGTGATTTCGAAAAGTTCGCCATAGACATGCGGCCTTGCGCCTTGCCTCCCCGCACCAGCCTCGGAGCCGCTTTCTCCCTGCATCTTACCACGGCGCCTTGCGAGCATGAGCTTGCGAACGGCTACCGGAATGCTGCGCCCATCGGAAGAGAGGGAGCATTGCGGTTCCAGCTCGATGAAAGCAGCATTGTTGAAGCCGTTGCCGACATGGCACATGGACGGGATGCGACGCGGCAATCAGCCCATCTACCAACTCCACGGCGCCTTCGCAATTGGGACAATTCCCAAATTTTCCGTTGACAGCACTCGTGTTTACTGGCAGAATGTCTTCTGCTGCTTCAACGTGCGCCGTTACCTCAGCTGGATAGAGGGACTGACTACGAATCAGTACGTCGGGGGTTCGAATCCCTCACGGCGCACCATTTACAAGCATGAACGGGCTCCTTCGGGAGCCCGTTTTTCGTGTTTTGCCGCTTTCGGAAAGCGGGGATTCTCCAAAGACCAACCAGCGTCGGGCTGAATCGGAAATGACCGAAAACACGGTCGAATGTGCAGTCTGCAAGGCCGATCCGCGCCTCTCGCGCGCCTTGGTCGTGCAAAACGCCTGGTCGCGAAATTCGCGAGCCCGGTTTCGCGCTCGGCGACTGCACATTCGACCGCGTTTTCGGTCATCTGCGGTTGGGGCCGGATGCTTCCGAAAAGACCAGCCGGCGCCATGGAGGCGGATCGGCTCGAAAGGCTGCGTGCGCCGGCGCGCCAACGGTGGTTTGACGGCGGAAGGTGGCGTCGCCGGAGAAGCCGCCTTGTGCGACCATGCTTTTCGCGTCCTGCAATTCGCTTCCTGCTTCCCCATCCCTCCTCCACGCTTCCTCCGCGATACTTCCTCCATGCACGATCCAACATCGAACGCCGCCCGCCGGACGGCGAGGCGGCTGGTATACTCGCTATCGCAAGATGCCGGCACACGGAAAGCTGATGGCGATGGCACGGACCACGAATCGAGCGAGGGCGGCGGGCGAGGCGGCCTGTTCGGCGATCCTCGCCTTCGCCCTTGCGTGCGGACTCGCACCGAGAGCGGATCCCGCATTCGCGTTCGCCGCGCAAAACGACTCCGCAGCGCATCCGGCGATCGTCGCGCAGAACCTCTCGCCCATCTCTTCAGACGAAGATCTGGCCGTTCGATCACCGGTCGAGCCCGCTGGGAACGGCAAGGCCGAAAACGCCGCCGCAGTCGCTTCCACCGACGAGCCCCCTGCCTCTGCACCTGCGAACGACAGCGCGTCGGCACCCGCTTCGAACGCCCCCGGCGGGAAAGCGCTCGCGTGCGGTGCGCCGGACCGGGCAGCCTTGGATGCGGGCGCCTACGCTTCCCTCATGGCCCGCGCCGCCGAGCCCCGCCTGCTTTCCGGGGCGTCGTACCAAGTGGGAGACGTGCGGTCGTTCTACAGCGACGTGCGGGAAGGCTCCGAGGACTTCGACATCGAATGCGTGGCCGCAGGCGAGGGCTTCACGCTCTGGGTCGACAAAGAGAACCGCGCCCTCGTCTCGGAGGCCGACCTGCAGGATCTCGCCGCGCGCATACCCGCCATCATCAGCTCCGAAGTAGAGGCGTTCGGCGATTGGCGGGACGCCTGCGATGTCGATGGCGACGGCAGGGCGGCGTTCGTGTTCTACCCGTTTTTCGACGCCAGCTGGGCAGGCTTCTTCTCTGCCTCGGACCTGCTTCCCGCCGACGACGAGGACGCCTCCGGCAACGGAATGGACGTGCTGCACCTCAACGTGTTCAACTACGCGCCGGACGACGGCACCGATGCCGTGGTCTACGACGCCGGCACAGCCCGTTCCCTGCTCGTCCACGAACTCCAGCACCTCATCAACTTCGCCCAGACCGGCGGGGAATCAGAAACGTGGCTCAACGAAGCGTTCTCCCAGGCGGCGGTGGGCATGCTGGGATTCGCTGCCGACGGCAACCTCAGCGGGCTTCTCTCCGCGCAGATAGAGAACGGCTACGTGCCGCCGTTCGTGTTCGAGGGCCACTACGTGCCGGACACGGACACGCTCGATGGCGAGGGGGCGTACGGGCTGTGGCTGCTGTTCGGCCGCTACCTGTCGTCCCAGACCGAGGGCCTGCCGGGCGGGGGCAACCAGGTGTACCGGACTGTCCTTGATGCGCTGAAAGATCCCCAGACGGGCACGTCCGTCTGCACGAAGGAAAGCCTGGTGGCCGCACTCGCCAACATGGGGTATCTGGGAGAAGGCGAGGGCTGCGTCGCGCGCGACTTCGACGAGCTGATCGTGAACTTCGGCCGCGCGTACCTGTTGCGCGAGGCCAGCGGACCCTACAGCCTGACGAACGACCCGGACTCGCATCCGTCCGTCGTCGACGGGGTGGACGTTCCGCTGGTCTTGCTGTGGGAGTCGGCCGACGCCATTCCCGGAGGCGGTGCGATCGGCGTGATCGATCTGGCAGGCGACGAGGGCGCGACGGCCACGGCAAACGGGATGGCGAACCGAACAGCAAACTCCCTTGTCCGCAGCGTCCTGGACCTGCCCGTTCCCGTAGGCACGCGCATCATTCGCGATCCCCAAGGCACCGAGTTCACCGAAGGAGACCTGGTCAGCTTCACGTCCACTGCTGCAGGCGGGCGCGTGTTCTACAGCTACGAATACGAGTTCGGCGAAGAAAACGACTTCTACGAAACAACGGGGCCGTTCGCCTTGCCGGCGGGAAGCTACTGCATGGTGACCTATGCCGAGTTCCCGCAAGGGCGCACGAACTACTTCCGCACGCCGCTGCTCACCGTCGCGCCGCGCAGCGAGGACGGCGAAGGCGGGGGAAGCAGCCTGCCTGTGGATCCACCCGTGCAGCCGGAGGCGCCGTCGGGCGGCAAGCCCCTCGCGCCGACCGGCGATCCCCTTGCCCCCTTCGCATGCGGTGCCTTCGCGCTCGCCGCGCTCGCAGCGGCGGCCGCAGCTCGAACCCGCCGTTGCGCGCGAAGGCCGTGATCCGACCCTTTCCGCCATCCGCCAAGCTAGCGAAGTCTTCCCCAACCTGACAGGCCGCCGAATGCTCAGGATGTCCGCCTGCGTCGCACGGTGCGCGCGGCAAGAGCCAACGCGGCGCTCGCGAGCGCCGTGCCCAGGACGACGCCCAGCACGAGGCCGTCGCCGGTGGGAGCAAGCGGCTTCGCGCCGCCTTGCGACGCAGAGAGGTCATCCCGCACTGGCGGATGCGGGTCGGTATCCGGGTCGAAGCCGGGGTCCGGCTCGGGCGGCGCCGACGCCTCGAATCGAGCAGTCAGCGCCACGTCGGCGGTCACCGGCCGCTCGTAGCGGGCCTGATCGCTCACAAGCGAGCCGTCCTCGGCGTACCATCCCGAGAACGCATGCCCTTCGTCGGGCACGGCGGTCCACGTCACCGTGTCGCCGAGGGCCACATGGTCGACGTGCGAGGAGGCGCCCGCTTTGGTCGGCGTCGTCGAAGCTGCGCGGACGGCCGCAGAATCCGCGTTCCCACCCGATTCGCCGACGGCTCCATACGTGACCTCGACCGCTCCGCCCTCCGTGGCCTGCGCGCTAGCCTCGTGGTCGTTCGGCGTCAACGCAACCTCGTCGGGCAGGCGGTAGAGCGCCGTGGTCGGCCGGCCGTTTTCGCCCTGGTCGACGGCCAACACGTAGTACGTCCCGCGATAGAAGCACGCCGTCGAAACCGCCGCAGAGCCGCCGCCCGGAGCCTTCGCGCCGAGCGACGTCCACGCACCAGTTTCGGCATCCACCTGATAGGTATCGCCCAAGCCCTCGGCCGATGCGCCCGTGAACACGACGGCGTCGCCGGTCGCCGCCGCAGCCTGCTTCGCATAGCCCTCCAAAGCGTCCAGTTCGTCGACACGGAAGCGCGGGGCGTTCGCGTCCGGCTCCAGCACGCCGAACGTCTCACCATCGAAGGTGCCCAGCGCCATCGCGTACTCCGAAAGCTCGCCAGTGGCTGGGTCGGTTTTCGTCGGCAGGAAGCCGACGAATCGCAGCTCGTCGCCCACGGCCGTAAGCGGCGCCGTGCGCCCCGAGCGCAGCATGCGAAAGCGCCCGCTGGGATCACTTGTGTTATCGACGGCGATGCCACCCCCGTCTTCGGATCGAGGATCGTAGCGTACAACCACCCGTCCGTCCCCGCCGCCTTCGGTCAGGCATACCTGGCCGTTGCACGAGGCAAGCGCCAACGAGGCGAAGTGGGTGCCGGCCTGGCCAGCCGGCCCCCGCACGAAGTCGAGCACTTCGGCATCCCACGTGTCAGAGGCGATGTCGTACGAGACGATTCCCACGTACGGCTGGTACGGGTTATCCGGGTCTCTCGTCTCCTCGTCGCGGTGCACCGCCAGGTACAGCTTTCCGTCCGCATATGCGGCTGCGGCATCCACGCGGAAATACGACAGGTCCAAACCCGCGCCGCTTGGCGACGCGCACGCCGCCCATCCGGCCGAGCCGTCGGGATCGTACGCGTACAAGTAGCGCCCCTTGGAATCGAGGCAGAACAGCCGATCGGCCGCCGCGACCAGCAGACCTGATTCGAACCCGACCCCTTCGGGCAGCTCGGCATCGGGAAGGCCGACCACGCGCTCGAAGGAGAGGCGCTGGTCGGCCAAGGGAAACGCGTAGGCGGCCTTGTGGCTTGCCGTGCCGTCCGAAACCTGCACGGTATGGCGGCCGCCGTCGAGCAGGCTCTTGTCGCCGACGATGATCTGCGAGCCTTCGGCGTTCGCCTCCCAGCGCGAGGACGGCACCTCGACGCCGTCGATCGAAAGCGACGTCGCCCGCCCAAGCGCGTACCCGTCCACAGCAAGCGCTGGCGCGCCATCAGCGCTCGTCGCCTCCTGCGCGCCCCATGTGTTCGGATGAACGTCGTCGCCCGCGGCCACCGCCAATGCAAGCGTGCCGTTCGACGCCGTCTGCTTGGGTTGGCCGCTCGCGTCCACGTTGCCTTCGAGTGCAGGACACTTCGACACGTCGCGCATGTCCTTCGTTCCGCCCACGACGCGGCCGCGCAGTTCCAGCACCGAGTCGTCAGGATGCATCGAAGCGAGCAGCCCGATCGCCCCTGCCACAAGCGGGCACGCCATGGACGTGCCAGACATGTAGTCGTAAGCCTGGTCGTCGGTGGCGAATCCCATGCCGAAATCGGTGACGGTGACAGACGCCGTGCCGCCCGCATCCTCCACGTAAGCGTCCAAATTCACGCCGACGCGCAGAACATCCTGGTTGGCGATGCGCGCAAGCGCCTCGCTGTCGACCAGCCGCGTGGAGCCGAGAATCTGGTTGTCCAAAAACGCCATCGAGTATCCGTTTCCCTCGGTGAGCGACGTGCCGTCGTCTGCGAGCACGAGCGGCAGCGCGTACGCGACGGATGCGCTGTTGACGCCTTGCTCGGCAACCGAAACGCCCGGCAAGGCGGCCATGCGCACATGTTGCGCCTTCTCCCAGCTCATGTTCTTGAAGGGATTGTCGATGTACCAGGTGACCGCTACGCTCTCTCCGCCCGTCGCGTGCGCGACGCTCAGCTTGAGCGCCGGCCTGCCGTCGAGGCCCGTCCCCGTCGACACGGCAAGCCTTCCCTGGTCGGCCGCCGGCATTCCGCTCTCATCGTACAGGATCGCGCGGGCGCCGCCCTGCGCCTGCGCGAAGTCGGTCATGTTGTGATAGTACAGCGACCGCGCGCCCACACCGCCGTCCGCCTCGTCCAACAGCTTCGCCACGGCGGGCAGGTAGGTCTGCGCGCCCGAAGCGACCGTCGAGAGGGCCACCGACCCCGGCGCTGCAACGTCCACGACGGTGGCGCCGTGGCCGGTGTACGTCGCATACATCCCTTGCGGCGACGTGGCGGCGGCCATGATAATGTAGGGGCTGTCGGACAGCCCGTACACGATTCGATCGTCGGCCACCGAGCCGACATCGTCATCGTCGTTGCCGGCGGCGAACACGGTGAGCACTCCGGCGCGCCCCGCCTGGTTCATGGCGTATTCGGTGACGGGCGACAGGGTTCCTCCCCACGAGTTGCTGGCCGCCACCACGTTCTGGCCGCCCAGCTTCGCGCGCAGCAAGTACTCGTAGGACGCGAGGATGGCGCCGTCGTTGACGTTGCCGCCGGTCGAAGCCCCGTTCGTCCTGAGAGCCATGACCCTCGTCTTCGGCGAGATGCCCGAAACGCCTATGCCGTTGCCGCTCGAGGCCGCCACGATCCCGGCGCAATGCGTGCCGTGCGATTCCTCGAAGGTGTTCTTCTCGGGATACGGTTCGTCATCGCCGTCGATGAAGTCGTAGCCGTGCGTGCCCGCGCGTCCCGGCACGCCGGGGATGTTGCCGGGGTTGCTCCACATCGCGTCTTCCAAGTCGGCGTTGTCGTAAGCCACCCCGCTGTCGAGCACGGCGACGATGTTCTCTTTGCCCGCGACGGCCGCAGCGAGCACCGCGGGCAGGTCGACGGAGGAGTCGGCCGGCTCGCCAGAATCGGAAACGACGGCGTTGTCGAGCGCCCATTGCAAACCCGACAGCGGGTCGCTCGTGGGGGCGCCAGCCGATCCGTTGAGCGAGAGGACGTCGGTTCCGTTGATGATCGGCTGATCAAGAGGATCCGCGTCGACGAGCGCTTCGGCGGCGAGCGGGACGGCCGCCGGGCCCGGTTCCGGGGCCTCCGCCTCCACGCCCCCGACAGCCTCGTGCACGTAGTTCGGCGCCACCGCCAGCACCCCGTCCGTCGCCTGCAGCTCCTCCAGCAGCGCGGCCGTGTCGGTCTCCGGCTTCGTCACGCGCGCGGCGGCCGCATCCAGACCGGCGCCCACATCGTTCGCCGCCGCTTCGCCATCCAAGCAGAAGGCGCTGATCGCAGCGGGGCCATCCCCCTCCGCAACCGCATCAACCCCCGAGAAGTCCCACGACTCCTCCACGAAGAAGCCGGCCGCCACAAGCGGATCGCCGCCGAGCGACCGGGCGTTTGCCGAACCCTCTGGGGCGCGGTACACCACGAGCGCCTCGCCCTCCACGTACGGCCCCGCGTTCAGCATTTCCTCCACGGAGGGCGTCTCGGCTGCGTCGGGGACAGGCTCTTCCGCATGCGCCGGCGCCAGGGGAACAAGCCCCAGGGCAAGGGCAACCGTGCACAGGACGGCGAAAAAGCGGTTGAGCAGCACGCGGCTCGAACGAGAGAGGCGAGGCATCCGGACATCCTTCTATTGGCAGGCTCGACCATGCCAGTATAATCGCTCGACCGCCTTCGGAAGGGAGCCGATCGCCGTGCGGCGAAGGCGCGAAATGGGAGACGCACCGAAACCCTTGACATCGTTGGTACTGCGCAGTACTATCTACCGGTACTAAGTGACACTATTTAATGACGCAACGGATGAGGCAAGGCGGGGAGGCGATTCGCTTGGAACACTTGACCGAGATGCTCAAGGGCGTGCTGGAGGGCTGCGTGCTGGAGATCATCGGCCGCCAGGAAACGTACGGCTACGAGATCACGCGCCGGTTGAACGAGCTGGGCTTCTCGGACGTGGTGGAGGGCACCGTGTACACCATCCTTTTGCGGCTTGAGAAGAACCACCTGGTGGACATCGAGAAGAAGCCGTCCACCATGGGACCGCCGCGCAAGTTCTACACGCTCAACGACGCAGGGCGCGAGGAGCTCGCCCGCTTCTGGACGAGGTGGGAGTTCGTCGCGTCGAAAATCAACGAATTGAAGGAGCGCTGACATGGGCAAGCTGTCGCACTACATCAACCCCAAGCAGATCATCGAGGACAAACGCGAATACCGGCGCATGATGGCCCGCGTCGACGCGCTGCCGGAAGACTACCAGTTCGTTTTCGAAAAGATCCAGCACTACCTGTGGAAGCATTCGTCCGGCGACGGGCTGGACACGGTGGAGGTGCAGGCCGGCCTGTTGGAGCTGTTCGAGGAGGGCGTCGCCGAAGGCAAAGACGTGCTTGCGATAACCGGCCCGGACGTGGCCGCGTTCTGCGACGAGCTTCTGGCGAACGCGACCACCTACACGGCGAAATGGCGCGAAGACCTCAACCGCGACATCGCGAAGAAGCTGGGGGCGAAGAACTGACGGGCAAGGAGGCTTGCGGACGATTCCGCAAGCCTCCTTCCAGATGAGTTTTCCTGGCGCGGCAAGCTATTCCGCTCGGCCGGCAACCTGCTCAAGATCGGGGACGGCCGTCGGCGCAGGCGCCTTCGTTCCCTTCTCCGCCGTATCGTCCGGCGTCTCGAACTCTTTCGGGTCAAGCACGCCGCTCTCGATGCGCTGGCGGCGCTTCAATCCCGCGCGCACCACGAGCACGCAGTACGCAGCCGTGAGCACGCCCGCAACGAAGTAGGCGACCGTCCACTCCAGGCCGAAGCCGATCTTGGCGTTCAGCAGGTAGCTTGACACGACGAACATGTAGAAGCAGCCCGGCACGAGCGTCATGATGCCCGGCTTCCGCTTTCCGAACAGATACACGCTGATGAGCGCGAACGCGAACACGGCGCACGTCTCGTTCGCGAAGCTGAAGTAGCGCCACAGGACGTTGAACCCGTTCGGATCGAGCTTCGAATACACGAGCACCGCCGCCACCGGCGCGAAGATGACCAGCGCAAGCGCGATGCGCTTCACCCGCTTCACCTGGTCGATATGGAAGTAGTCGGCCAGCATGAGTCGCAGCGAGCGCAGCGCCGTGTCGCCCGAGGTGACGGCCAGCACCACCACGCCCAGAATGGCGATGACGCCGCCCACGTCTCCCAGGAAGTTCTTCGCGACGACGCCCACCACGGCCACGGCCCCCGTCACGCCGGCTTCGGCAACGCCGGTGTTGTACACCACCATGGCAGCCGCCGCCCAGATCATGGCGATGAAGCCTTCGAAGATCATCATCATGTAGAACGTGTTGCGCCCTTCGAACTCGCTGTTCACCGAACGCGCGATGATGCATGCCTGCGTGCTGTGGAAGCCCGACACGATGCCGCAGGCGACCGTGATGAAGAACATGGGAACGATGTTGTCGATGCTCGCCCACACAGGCCACGCGCCCCACACCTCGTTGAGCTGGAAGATGCCACCTCCGGCGAACAGCCCGACGAAAATGCCCACGGCAGACAGCAGCAGGATGGCGCCGAACACGGGATAGATGCGCCCGATGATCTTGTCGATGGGAAACAACGTGGCAACCAGGTAGTAGGCAAGGATGATGCCGTAGATGACCAGGACCGGAACCATGGCCTCGATGCCCAGCGCCGCACCGGTGTCCGCATTCACGAACGACGTCGACAGCCCCAGCACCGAGCCGGCCAGCATGTCGCCCGGCGTGTAGATGAACACCACGCCCACCAGGAACATGAGCAGGCACACGAAGATGTTGTAGATCTGGTACACGCCCTTGCCCATGAAGCGCTGCATGAGCCCCGGCATCTGCGCGCCCTTGTTGCGCAGGCTCAGCATGCCGCTGAAGTAATCGTGCACCGCGCCGCCCAGCACGCAGCCGATGGGGATGAGCACGAACGCGATCGGCCCGAACAGAATGCCCTGGATGGGGCCCAGCACAGGGCCCGTGCCCGCTATGTTCAACAGCTCGATGAGCGCGTTTTTCCATTTCTTCATGGGAACGTAGTTCACGCCGTCGGCCATGGCGTAAGCCGGCGTCGTGCGACGGTCGGGCTGGAACACCCGCTCGCAGAATTTCCCGTACAGATAGCCGCCCACCAACAGCACGGCGAGCCCCAGCAGAAACGTGAGCACGTTCCATCCTTTCCGTCGTGCGCCCGGCCAACAGGCGCGTGAATCGTTCGACCGATTCGCCATTCTTAAATTGATACTTATAACGTGTCAAATTGAGGATAGCGGGCCGCAACGGTACATAGTACCCCTCTTGTCGGCAAACGGCGATTCGAGTTCACGATTACGCAAGGTGCCTTGGCTTATGACGCGGCTCCTGCACGGTCGATCACGGCCCGCCGCATGCGCAGCCCGGCATACGCCACGAACAGGACCGAGTACACCGTCACGCTGGCCTGCGCCGCCGCTCCCCCCTGCAGGGCAGACGGCAGCAACATGAGCATGAGATGCACGTACACCAGGCCGAAGAACGGATACGCGAGCATCTGCACGCGCTTCCACGTATCCCTCTTCATGCGCTTCTTCACCACGCTGAACGACGTCACGCCCAGGATTAGCAGCAACACGAACAGCACCAGCGCCACGGCGAACGACACGAGCACCGTGTCTCTTGTCGTCCCGAGTCGTGGCAGATACGAGGCAAGGTGCACCGCCATGTGGCCGAGCGCCAGAATCCACGCGATGATGGACAACTCGGCACGCACAGGCCGCAGCCATCGCCCAATGCGAGAATCGGGCGAGAACACGCCGATGAACATCACGACCGAGAACAGCGCAAGGGCAAGCATGCATTTCTGCACAAGCAAAAGCAGCCCGCTCCACACCGGACGCGGCATCGGAAAGAACCCGCCCGTAACGAACAACACGCAAACCGCAATGGCAAGAGCGTAGAAAACGACGGGCATTTTCTTCAGGGGATTGCGCAGCGCGAACGCTCCGGCAATCGCGAAGACGAGCACTACAAGGAAGTCCATATTACGCCTCCTGCGGCTCGTTTTCGAGAACGGCCAAGACGGCGGTCGCGAACCCTGCCAACGCTGCATAGGGCCCTGCGCCCTGTTCCGCCGTGCGTCGCATGAACGAAGGCAGCCAGACCAGAGCGTGATCCTTCAGAAACGCGCGCACCTGGGAATCACGCAGAACGGCGTCATCGCCACCATCAACTCTGATGGCCTCGGCCTGCTGCGCGTACAGATACGACAGGAATTCGAACTCCTCGAACACGCTGTCGCACGGCTCTTTGCGCGCGTTTTTCGCCGTGACGCCCGCTTCGCGCATGGAGCGCTCCACATCGAGCGTCGTCCGCGTCCGGAAGAGCACGGGCACCCCAGAAGCACCGCTTTCAACGTGCAGAAACGCGCTCTCGTACGGGAAGATGGGCGTATGCCCGCCCGGCGCGAGGTACAGCTGCGAGTAGGTGCGCCTCATGGCCGCGAGCATATCGTCGACAGCCGCACCCTGCAAGGCGCACAAATCCGCAACTGCCTGCGCGGCCTCGTTGCCGCAAGAGCCGGCATCGATCAGGCACGCCTCGGCGTCGGCAGCCAGCGAACCATCCGACAGCGCGCAGGAAAGCCGCCGATCGGGATACGAAAATGCACATGACAAGAGCTCGCAGAGATCAGCCTTCCCTATGGCGCGCTTCAATGATTCTTCCCAGTCCATACATCCTCCCCCGTAGAAGGCCGGGCAGCACAGGCTCGCAAACCGATGCCGCCCGGCAGATAGCAGCCCCCAGGTACCCTCGCCTCGCTACTGTAGGTAATACACGCTCGGGTGCGTGCCGGCTTCTTCGTTGAGGAACATATGCTCGCGCCCCTCGATGGCCTTGGCTATATCGGATTCAGGATCATCCAAGTCGCCCCAGTAGCGCGCTCGGCCGGGGCACAGCTGCATGCATGCCGGCTTTTCGCCGCGATCGATAAGATTCTTGCAGAACGTGCACTTTTCCACCGAACCGGCCTTGTGCGGCGGAGCGTCGTGCTCGCCCACGACCACGTCCAGGTAGTATTCCGGACTGTCGATGAGCGTGCGCACACCCTCGTACGGGCAAGCTTTGATGCACGACTCGCACCCGATGCACAGCTCACTGTCCACCGATACGATGCCGGTCTCCTCGTCCTTAATCGTCGCGCCCGTCGGGCACACCTCCAAGCATGCTGGATTCTCGCAATGCTGGCACTGGAAGGGAAGGAAGTCCATCGTGCAATTGGGAAACTCTCCGATTGCCGTATCCGTGGTCGCAGCACCTTGCGTAATCACGTGGTTATAGAGGACATTCTTCGGTAGGTTGTTTGCTGTTTTGCATGCAACGGCGCAGGTTTGACATCCAAAACAGCGTTTCAAATCTATTGCCATTCCGTAATGAGACATCTCTCAATCACTCCCCTTACGCCTTCTCGATGCTCACGGCCAAATCGTTGAACGCCTGGTTTGCACACACTTGATTGAACTCGTTCGAAGGAAGCTCCGCGAAGTGCCCTTCTATGAATTCTTCAGTGCGCCATCCGCGTGTCGCACTTGCAATGCCTCGCGGGTTTCCCGCATTCATGGCCGCCTTCATTTTCACCGACCCTCGATCATTGAACAGCCGCACGATATCTCCTTCGGCAATGCCCAGCGACTCGGCATCCTGGGGATTGATTTTAACCACCGGCTCGGGATAAAACTCTTTGAGCATTTCGACTTCCGTCCATTGCGTATGCGTGCGTGTACGATGGTGCTCGGAAATCAAATGGAATGGATGCGTCTTTCGCACCTCTCCATCAGGATCAGCCTCACGTGCTGGCTCCCAATAGGGCACCTTTTCTTTAGCCAGATCAATCTCTTGACCACTGTCGTAATCAGGAACCACGACATCCTGATATAGGCGCGCCCGACCCGTTGCAGTTGCAAACGTTCCGCCTTCGAAGGAAACGTAGTTGTCCCCTGAAAGGGCTCGCACCGCCTTCTCGTCTTTAAGGCGCTCGAAGGTTATGCCCAAGGCTTGAGAGCCTTCTCCGCTGACGTGTTGAGCGATGAATTCTTCGGCATCAAGATCCCAGAACTCACCGTAGCCAAGCTTTTCGCATACAGCTTTGTAAATATCAAAATCGGGCTTCGCTTCGCCCAAAGGCTCAACGCACTTGTCCTGCCATAGCAGATACGGATGCGATGCAGTCATCGTGAACAGCTCAACCTGCTCGAACCAATGTGCGCTCGGAAGCAATATGTCGGCATAGGTTGCCGTCTCGGTCATGGTTATATCTGCGACAACGACGAACTCCATATTGTTGAGCCAAGCTTTCGTGTACTCAATATTGGCCATATTCGTTACCGGGTTGCCGTTGGTGATCCACACCCCTTTGAGTATCGCGTCTTGGCCGGCGAGTCTGCCCGTTTCTTGAATCTCCAACACTTGATTCACTCGGTACATCGCTCCCTGACCTTGGCACGGCTTGCCGGAAGAATCAACGGGGGCGGCCGTCACGGCAGAGTTGGCTACCTCCAGAGGGGTGAACCCTGCAGACCCTACCGCGGCGCCAGGCTTTCCAATATTTCCCGACAAAATAGCCGGAAGGAACATTGCCCAGAAATTATAGTGTCCGTTTACGTAGTGGTCGCATCCCATCAAGGTATAGGTGTTGACAGGACCCTCCTCGGCATACAGGCGGGCGATCTCTTTGATATCTGCAACCGGAATTCCCGTGATAGCTTCAACCTTGTCAAGAGTGTAATCGCTCTGAACCGCCCGCTTCAGCAGATCATAGGTTGTGTCTACTGCAATGCCGTCGATCTCCGTCACGCCTTCTATCGCAGGCTCAGTAGCCTCATCGAGCGCAACGATCTTCCCCGACGCGTCGTCCCATACCGCATATGGATCGATAACGGCCGGCTCGCCGGTAACCGGATCGATATCCCCTTTTGCGGGCTCAACGCCCAGATCGCTCAACCGCAGCAACATGCCGTTGTCTCGACGAACAAGCAAGCATGCTTCCGTATGGTCGCGCACGAAATCAAGATCAACCCAACCTTGCTCGATCAGCTCGCAAACCAAGCCGAGCGCAAGTGCGCCGTCAGTACCGGATTTGATAGGAACATACCAGTCTGCTTTAGCAGCATTGGCATTGAACACAGGGTCGATGACCACGAATTTTGTTCCCTGCTCTTTTGCCTCCATAATGAAGTGCATAACCTGAGGTTGAGAGATAGGAGGATTAGACCCCCAGTTGATTATCGTTTTCGAATTCTTGAAATCAGCGGGTTCATTATTGGCCGTATAGGGGCTCATTCCCATAACAATTCCGAGGGCACGACCAAAAGCGGCGTCGACCGATTGCTGAATATTCGATGCTCCTGTTACGTTTCTGAAGCGATCGATCGCCCCACCCATTCCAACTCCACTGCAAATGCCCCAGTTTCCCGATGCAGCAAACACCGACATTGCACCCGTACCGTATTCATCAGCGATGCGTTTCCAATTGTCAGCGATGGTGACGAGAGCCTCGTCCCAGCTGATCCGCTCAAATTTCCCTTCTCCACGCTCGCCAATGCGCTTCATGGGGTATTGCAGCCGCTGAGCGCCGTAAAGGCGCTCAGCATGAGCCGCGCCCCTTGGGCAAATGCGGTTGTAGGCAGGATCGGGCATATCGCGCGCTGTCGTGCGAACCACCTGGCCGTCGCGCACATGAACGTTCAAAAAGCAGCCGCCCATGCAGTTGCCGCGACAGGCCCCTGCGAAGATCTGCTCCTCCGGCGCTTCCTTTTGCGGCTCAGCCTCTTCAAGGTTCTGGGTTTGCGGACTGCACCCGGCCAGCGCGCCAGCAGCGGTTAGCGCAGCAGCCCCTTTGATGAAGCTCCTGCGGGTGAAACCATGCGTCGTAGTATCAGCCATACGTGCTCCTCTCTTTCACTCTGGCGGCCAATAGGCCGATAGAAAACCGCATGTCACGGAGAGGGAGGGAGGGGTACGCCCCCTCCGCGCATGCGGGTGGAAAAGCCCCGTTCCCCCTGGCTTTTCTCTGGCCCTTACTCTACGAACGATGCCTGGTTATTGCGATAAATCCGCCATAATTTTCAGGTTAAAAAATGATTAACCGGGTATTAATGATCGGAGCGATCAGCTGTTTTGCGCAGAAAAAACTGCGCTCACGAATCCACGCTATCGGCCATCTTGTAGCCAACTCTTTGAACGGTCAGCAGATATTTTGGCTCGGAGGGATTCTCCTCTATCTTCTCGCGGATTTTGCGCACGAAGACCGTGATGTTGTTGGTGGGCTTGCAGTCGACGTCGGACTCTCCCCAGATGTACTCCTGGATTTGGCTGCGCGTGAACACCTTGCCCGGGTGTGCGGCCAAAAACGCCACAATTTCAAATTCTTTCGTGGTCAGGGCGACCGGCTTGCCCTTCACGCGCACCTCGTATTCGCCGAACCGTACCTCCAAATTGCCGATACGCGTCACCCCCTCGCGATTGCGAGAGCGTGAAAAATCGACGGTGTCTTTGTGCCGTCGAATGTTCGCTTCGATGCGCAGCAACAACTCCGCCGTATCGAACGGCTTGGTCACGTAATCGTCCCCGCCCGCATGAAACCCAATGCTCTTGTCCACGATGTCGCACTTCGCTGACAAAAAGATGATGGGGATGCGCCGCCCCTGCTCGCGGATGCGGACGCACAGATCGAAACCGTTTGTGCCCGGCAGCATCACATCGAGCAGCAGCAAGTCCGGCTTCTCGCGCGCAAGCATGTCCATGCCCGTCTCGGCGTCTTTTGCGCCGCAGAACGCATAGCCGTTCGCCACGAGCAACTGCTCGATAGCCTGCTGCAGGTTGGCCTCATCATCGATGAGCATCACCTTATACATCGTCTTCCCCCACAATCGATTCGCCGGGAACCGTGATGGAGAACGTGCTTCCCTGCCCCAGCTCGCTTTCCACC
The DNA here is from genome assembly GCA_958454405.1 of uncultured Eggerthellaceae bacterium. Taxonomy (GTDB): domain Bacteria; phylum Actinomycetota; class Coriobacteriia; order Coriobacteriales; family Eggerthellaceae; genus Enteroscipio. The sequence goes on from CAUEBO010000031.1 coordinate 23,921, forward strand.
GTCACCGAGAAACCCTGCACGTCGGCATATTCGCGCACGAGCGCCAACCCCAGTCCGCTGCCGTTGTACTTGCGCGTCGACGTGCTGTCCACTTGGAAGAATCGCTCGAAAATTCGCTCTTGGTCCTCCTTGGCTATGCCGATGCCGTCGTCCGTTACAAACATCGCCACCGTCTTCGCGTCCGCATCGTAAGCCACGCGCAACTCGACGAACCCGCCGTCTGGAGTGAACTTGATGGCATTGCTGGCCAAGTTCTCCAGCATGCGCACCGTCTTCTCGAAGTCGCCATACACCAACGGCACGTCAGATGCCACTTTGGTGCGGAATGACACTTCGTACTTGCGCGCAAGCGGGGCCATGGTGCCCTTGACCGACGTGACGATATCACCCAGGTCCATGGGCTCGCACGTCGTTCGCACGCTGCCCGAGTCGGAGCGCGCAATGTCCAGCATATCGTTGATCATGTTGAGCAAAATCAGACTGTTCTTCTCGATTTCTTCCCATGAGCGGCGATCGTTTTCACGCGACGAATCGCACGACTCACGCGAAATCTGGGCGAACGTGATGATGGACGTGAGTGGCGTGCGCAGTTCATGGTTCACCATGGACAGCAGGTCGGACTTGAACTTCGTTTCCTGCGCGAGATCGGCGTTGAGTTCCTCCAGCTTGTCGCGCTGCTGTTCCAGCATCGCGTTCGCCTCTTGCAAGTCGATCGTGCGCGCCTCCACTTGCGATTCCAGATGCTCGTACATGTCACGCAGCTCGCCAGCCATGTCGTTGAAGCCGTCCATCAAGTGCACCACTTCCTTCGCCGCATGTCGGCGACGGACCAGCGCGCTCAACTTGCCTTGGCGCATCTGCCCGAACGCCGTATACAGCTCGGCTGTCGGGCGCAGCACGAACACCGTGGTCACCACATAGATGACCAATCCGATGAACACGGTGATGCCCAGAAAGAACGCCACATCCCGCATCACGTTATCGCGAAGCGCCTGTTGCTGCTGGTCGATAGGAATGACGATGCTGATGGCGCCGCCCACCGAGTCGAGCGTCCATCCCTCTTTCACCCTGCCCGTGATGTCGAGCTCACCTGCGGGGTCGCCGTGGCATTCAAGGCAACTCCCATCCACTTCGAGCGCCTGGAGATAGCGGAAGCGTTCCTCGCCCTCGTAAGGGGCGAAACCGTAATGCTCGGTCGTTTCCGAATCGGCGTAGAACCTGTTCAAGGCCTCGGTTTCAAATTCATCGGGAGTGTCTTGCTGGCTGCGTGGATTGAAGTTCGTATAGCGAATGGCGTAGTCGCTGCCAACCGAGAACAGCCGTCCCACGCTCTTTCCCACGACCGAGCAGTGCAGGCCCTTGAACTCGAACGAGCCGTCCGAGGAGTTGTTGATGACGCTTTGCGAATTGTCCATGAACTGCCACACGGCATCCATCTCGCGCGCGAACGTGCGCGCCTCCTCCAGCAAAGCCGCCTCCGTCTGCCGTTGCTGAGAGTAGAAATCAAAGAGGGCGAAGGCCAGGAAAGACGTACCGAAGACCACCGTTAACGCGGCTAGATAGATGGTTTTCAAACTAAAAGCGCGCTTCCCCATAAGCATCCCCATGTCGTCTGCGCGAAGCACCTCGCAACGCATCCGCCACCCTAGCACAAGTACCACCCGCACGCAAAACGAAGGCTGCCCGCCGGAGGAACCGGTGCGCGTAAGCCGCACCGCGAAAGGCCGGCCGTGCGTTTCGCAGGGCCGGCCTTTCACTCAGCGCACGGGGCTTCCAAAGCCTCGCCTTTTATTCGGAGCGGCGCCGCGCCTTCCGGACCAAAGCCGCGGCGATGCACGCGCCCGCACCGGAGAGCAGCGCTGCAACGACCAAGAAAAGCGCCTCGGTGCCGTCCCCCGTCGCGGGAGTCGGCGAAGGAGCGGTTTTGCCAGCAGGTGCGCTCGCCTCCGGCCGAGGGACGTCGCCTCCAGGTTCGGAGATTCCCTCACCCGGGACCGTGATCGCCGGAGTCACCGTGAGGTCCGTGCGCGCGGACAGCCCTTCGTACGGGGCGTTCGTGGTCGTGACCTCGAGCGAATGCGTCCCCACCGTCAGCGTGTTCAGGTAGCGCGCGGGCAGGTTGATGATGATGGAGCCGTCGGCCGACGTGTACTCCGCGCCCTCGGTCAGCACGGTTCCGTCCACTATGACCTGGTCCAGGTTGAGGCTGGCCTTCACTGACAGAGCGGACCCCACGGTGGCGACGGTGTCGGGAGCCTTCCCTTGCTCGAAGGTGCTGCTGGGCGAAACGGAGATGGGAAGCGAGACGGTGAGCGAGGCGGTGTTGCTGTGCAAGGTGATGTTGACCGCGCTGCTGGACACCTGGCAACGGTACAAGTTCCCGTTGTCAGTGTCCACCGAAGACGGCGTCGTATACGTCGCCGCGTTCGCGCCAACCACGTCGTTCCATGTCGCGCCGCCGTCGGTCGACTTCTGCCACTGGTAGCCCACCACGCCGGCAGACGCCTCCGCCGCCACCTCGAACGTGGCCGTTTCGCCGTAGAACACGCTCGCGTCTTCGGGATGCTTGGTGATGATGGGACCGGCAGCCTGGGCGATGGCGATCGCGTGGCCGGCCGCCGCCGTGGGAGAGGCTATCGACACCGAGAGGTTCCCCGAAGGGGCGACGTCCACTGCCTGGTATGAGTAGGTCCCCACGGGAACCCCCAAGGCGTCCGTCTCCACCACGGCCGCGTAGAGCGGATCCGTCGCGTTGGCTGCGAACGGTTTCGTGATCTCCAGGTCGGTGGTTTCGTATTCCGGTTTGACCACCATGGATTCGAGGTACGTGAGGCCCGCGGCGGCGACGTCGGCCTTGATCGCCGTCCTGCCCGCAGCGTTCAGATCGCCCACGGTCAGCTTCTCATTGCCGCCCGCGTAAAAGACGCTCTTCGCCTCGTCCTCGTAGTACACCTGGTCGGGACCGACTGCGGTTGGGGCGTCGCTGTTCAGCGTGACCGATCCCATGCGGCCCCAGCTGGTGGATTCCGTTTGGAGGGCGATGTCCTTGCCCTTCGCCGCAGCGCTCGTGCCGTTGCCGACGACGCTGCCGCTGTTCATGATGAACTGGGCTCCGCGCCTCAGGTAGACGCCGCTGCCGGTGTTGCCCCCCGCCTTGTTGTTGGTGATGGTCCCGCCGTTCATGATGAAGTTGGACGCCTGGTCGACGTTCACGCCGGCGCCAGGGGTGAGGCTCGTGTTGCCGGATATCTCCCCGCCCTCCTCGAGCGTCGCCGTGGAGCCGGGGCCGTTGCCCTGGACGTACACGCCGCCACCGCGGCCCACGCAGGAGTTGTTGGTAATCTTGCCTTTGATGACCAGCGTGGAACCCATGTTGGCGTACACGCCGCCCCCGGTGGTGGAGCCGCTATTGTTCGCAACCAAACCGTCCGCTTCTATCGTGACGTTCCCGCGGTTGCTCGCGATGGCCGTGGCGCGATTGCCGGAAAGCTCTCCATGCACGATCACCGTCGAGTCCTCCGGGAAGATCGCGTAGTTGTACAGATTGGTGATCTTCGTTCCGTTCTGCATTTCGAAGGTCACGCTGCCCCCTTGAAGCCACACGCCGGCCTTCCTGCCGCTTTTGGACGTGTAAGGAGCATCGATGGTCACCACGCTTCCGTTGGCCATGTTCACGCGGGCGTTCGGATTGGTCGCGCGGATGGCGGACATGCCGCCGAAGTTCTTGAGCTGCGCGTTGTCGAGCGTCAACGAGCCCGCATTGACGGCGTACAGGGCGACGATGGCGTCTTGGACGCGCTCGGTGTTCATGGTGTTCTCGGCTCCCGAGCTGCCGCCCGCGATGTCCTGGGCGACGAACTGCGTTCCCTCGTACTTCCCTGCATCGTCCAGGATGATGTTGGATATCTTCGCGTTCGTGTCGCCCGTCAGTTCGATCATCGCGGGATTGTACCACCTTCGGGCGGTGTCGCGTATCACCTCGAAGCCGTCTCCGCGCGTCACGGTGACCGGCGTGGCCGAAGCGCTCGTTATCGTGAGGTCCTTGTCCGTTATGCGGGCGCACTTGGTGGACGTGATGTCGTCCATGACCATGATGGTGGATCCCGACGACGCCACGGCAACCGCCTTCGCAAGCGATGCGTACGGGGACGTGATCTCGCCGGTGCCCAGCGTGTCGTCGCCGGAGGAGGACACGTACAACGCGTTCAGCGTCCTTGCCAGCGCATCGGCGTTCTGCGCGGCTCCTCCCAGCTCGTTGACCGCAAAAGTTTCGATTTGGGGCGCAGGCCGATCATCAGACGAGTCCGGTCCGCCCGATGGATCCGATCCATTTGACGGGTCCGCATCGTCCGCCGTGGTTTGATCGTCTGCCGCCGGATCGCCGGTCGCGGCCTGATCATCCGTTGCGGCGGGAAGGCCGTCCGAAGCAGCCTGGCCCTTCTCGTCGGCGAACGCGAACGTCATGCCGCTCAAAGACAACGCCAACGCGACGGCCAACGCGACCGGGCCCGCTTTCGCCGTCCTTTCACGCACCTTTCTCGGCAAACGCCTCATACCAGCCCTCTCATTCTCCCGTTCGATCACGCAAACCAATCCGTGCCGCAGGCCGCACGCCCACAGCCGCGCACACGTGCGCTTTGGGGAAAATTGTAGGAACGAATGCATCGCGGGCTTTGGATTTGCCTTGAACTGCACCTGAGACGACATGAACGACGTGATGCGCGGAAGGGCCGCGCGCGAGACGCGGGCATGAAAAAACGGGTGTTTCACGTGAAACACCCGTTTGGAGCCGTTCGCTTGCAGGAGAGGCCACGCCTTAGAGGCTACGCTTTTGCAGCGCCGCCCTTCTTCCGAGCGGGAACCTGCTGGCCGGTTGCCGCCATGCGCTCCTCATGGGTCATCGCCGCCAGCTCCTGCACGCGAGCGATGTCCAGGCCGAGGGCTTCTGCCAGGCGCGTGCCGTATTCGGCATCGGCCTTCCAGCAGTGCGCGGCGTGGCGGTACTTGATGTTGTCGGTCACAGGCGCGATGTCGGCAGCCGTGTTGGCGATGAGCGCGGCGCGCTGCGGCTCCTCCATCAACCGGTACAGATCGCCCGGCTGGTAGAACGTGTCGTCGGATGCGTCGTCGGCAGGATCCCACGCATCCATGGGGCCGAACAGGTCCAGCGGCAGCTCGGCCGCGTCGGCCTGCTGCTGCCACTGGCCGTAGCTGTTGGGCTCGTAGCCGATGGTGCCGCCGAAGTTGCCGTCGGTGCGCATCTGGCCGTCGCGGTGGAACTCGGCGTAGGGGCAGCGCGGACGGTTGACCGGGATGTGGTTGTGGTTCACGCCCAGGCGGTAGCGCTGCGCGTCGCCGTAGGCGAACAGGCGGCCTTGCAGCAGCTTGTCGGGCGAAAGCCCGATGCCCGGCACCAGGTGCGTCGGCGCGAACGCGGCCTGCTCCACTTCGGCGAAGTAGTTCTCGGGGTTGCGGTTCAGCTCAAGCTCGCCCACCTCGATGAGCGGGAACTCCTTCTGGCTCCACGTCTTGGTGATGTCGAACGGGTTCTCCTTGTAGTGCTTCGCCGTCTCCTCGTCCATGATCTGCACGCAGAAGCGCCAGCTGGGGAACTCGCCGCGCTCGATGGCATTGAACAGGTCGCGCTGATGGCTCTCGCGGTCGCCCGCGATGATCTGGGCCGCCTCTTCGTTCGTGAGGTTCTTGATGCCCTGCCGGGTCTTCAGGTGGAACTTCACCCACGTGCGCTTGTTGTTCTCGTCGATGAGCGAGTAGGTATGGCTGCCGAAGCCGTGCATGTGGCGGTAGCTGGCCGGGATGCCGCGGTCGGACATGACGATGGTCACCTGGTGCAGCGCCTCGGGCAGGCTGGACCAGAAGTCCCAGTTGCTCTGCGGGGAATGCATGTTGGTGTGCGGGTCGCGCTTCACCACATGGTTCAGGTCGATGAACTTCTTCGGGTCGCGCAGGAAGAACACGGGCGTGTTGTTGCCCACGAGGTCCCAGTTGCCGTCGGGCGTGTAGAACTTCATGGCGAAGCCGCGGATGTCGCGCTCGGCGTCGGCCGCGCCGCGCTCGCCGGCCACCGTGGAGAATCGGACGAACACCTCGGTCTCGGCGCCCGGCTGGAACACCTTCGCCTTCGTGTACTGGCTGATGTCGCCGGTCACCTTGAAGGTGCCGTACGCGCCCGAGCCCTTCGCGTGCATGCGTCGCTCGGGGATGACCTCGCGGTCGAAGTGCGCCAGCTTCTCGATCATCCAGTTGTCCTGCAGCATCATGGGGCCGCGCTCGCCCGCGGTCAGCGTGTGGTTGTTGTCGGCGACGGGGTTGCCCGCCTCGTTGGTGAGCCTCGTCGTGTCGGTGTGATTGGTCATGGGGCGAACCTCTCTCTCGTGCCGCCTTGCGCGCGGCATGCGGTGTGATGGGTTCACCATACGCTGTTTCAAAATGAAATGTAATACTAATTGATACTAATTCTCACTAATAGCACAAGCGCCCGGCTGGGGGCGACGCGGAGGGATCCGGGGATGGAAGAACGCCAAAGGAGGAGAGACCGGCGATTGCAGCAAAAGGTGCGGCTGCGAATGGTTTGACGCTTCGTCGGCGCCGTCCGTTATCGCCGGGGGCTTCGGCGAACCAACCCCCCCTGCAAAAAAAGCGCCCCCTTCGCAGCAAGCGAAGGAGGCGCTGGCAAAATCGTTCGAGGCGCTGCGGCTTACAGCGAGAAGTCCTTCTCGCCGTTGAACACGGCCAGGGCGTCGGCCACGGAGTAGTCGGCCAGCGTGATGGCGCTGATGGCCTTCGTCAGACGCACGGCCTCGTCCAGCGAGCGCTGGTGTATGTTGCGGCCGGTTGCGTTGCCGCACGCTCCGCCGACATGGATCTGGTCGTAGAGCTGCGTGAGGAACGTCTCGGGATCGACCGTCGAGCCGCCGGCGCACACGAGGCCCGTGCGGCCGGACGCCATCGTGGCAACCTTGAGAGCCTCGGCCGGAGCCGTGCCGTCCTCGGGCTTCGGCGGGTTCACCTTCACGAAGTCGGCGCCCAGGCACAGGGCCACGCCCGCAGCTCCCGCGATGAGCGCCGGATCCTTCTCGGCCGTGACGGCCTTGCCGCGCGGGTAGATCCACAGCACCACGAGCAGGCCGTTGGCATGCGCCTGGGCGATGAGCTCGCCGGCCTCGGCCATCATGGTGGACTCGTACTCGCTGCCCAGGTAGATGGTGTAGCCGATGCCCACCACGTTCACGCCGGCCTCGCGCATGGCAAGCACGGCGTCCAAATCGTAGAGCTGCGGGGAGTAGGGATCGTCCTGCTTCGTGCCTACGAGGTTCGTCTTGGAGTTCATCTTCACGAGGTAGTTGATCTCTGGATAGTCGGCAGCGTACTGCGCGATGAGGCCGCGCTGGCCGGCCAGCACGCCGCACACGCCCTGGCGTCCGATTTCGAAGAGGTGCTGCGGCTCGGCGTCGGCGATGTCGATGCCCTCGCCGTAGAAGTCCTTGTTCAGGTGCTCGATCTTCT
>CAUEBO010000032.1 GCA_958454405.1 uncultured Eggerthellaceae bacterium
CGAGCAGAAAGAAGGCGACCCGCCGACATGGACACCCGGACCTCCCCTGCGCCCGACCGCATCCAGGTGCGCGGGGCGCGCGTGCACAACCTGAAGAACGTCGACGTGGACATCCCGCTCGGCCGGCTCGTGGGCATCGCGGGCGTGTCGGGGTCGGGCAAGTCGTCGCTCGCTCTGGGCGTGCTGTACGCCGAGGGGTCGCGCCGCTACCTGGAGGCGCTCTCCACCTACACGCGTCGGCGCCTCACGCAGGCGGGCCGTGCCTCCGTGGACGAGGTGCTGCACGTGCCCGCGGCCCTCGCGCTGCATCAGCGCCCCGCCGTGCCTGGCGTGCGCAGCACCTTCGGCACGTCCACCGAGCTGCTGAACAGCCTGCGTCTGCTGTTCTCGCGCGCAGGCAGCCACGTGTGCCCGAACGGCCACCGCGTGCCGCCCACGCTGAACGTCGCCGCCGAGCGCCCCATCACGTGCCCCGTCTGCGGCGTGGAGTTCTTCGGCCCCGGCGCGGAGGATTTGGCCTTCAACAGCGGCGGCGCCTGCCCCGAGTGCGACGGCACGGGCATCGTGCGCACCGTGGATTTGGACTCGCTCGTGCCCGACGAGACGCTCTCCATCGACGAGGGCGCCGTCGCGCCGTGGAGCACGCTCATGTGGGACCTCATGAAGCAGGTCGCGCGCGAGATGGGCGTGCGCACCGACGTGCCCTTCAACCAGCTGACGCCCGCCGAGCGCGACATCGTGTTTTCCGGCCCCGCCGAGAAGAAGCACATCCTGTACCAGGCGAAGAAGACCGACACCTTCGCCGAGCTGGACTTCACCTACTACAACGCCGTCTACACCGTGGAGAACGCGCTGGCGAAGGTGAAGGACGAGAAGGGCCTGAAGCGCGTGGCCCGCTTCCTCAAGCAGGGCACCTGCTCCGTCTGCCACGGCACGCGCCTGTCCGAGGCGGCGCGCCGGCCGCAGGTGGCAGACATCAACCTGGCCGAGGCGTCCGCGAAGACCCTGGGAGAGCTGGTCGCATGGGTGGACGCCGTGCCCGGCGGCCTCGCGCCCGAGATGCGCCCGATGGCCGCAAACATCGCCGAGTCGTTCCAGCACACGGCCCGGCGGCTCGTGGATCTGGGGCTGGACTACCTCGCGCTCGACCGCGCGGGCTCCACGCTCTCCACCGGCGAGCGCCAGCGCGTGCAGCTGGCCCGCGCCGTGCGCAACCGCACCACCGGCGTGCTGTACGTGCTGGACGAGCCGTCCATCGGCCTGCACCCGTCGAACGTGGACGGCCTTTTGGACGTCATGCGCGATTTGCTTGCCGACGGCAACTCCATCGTCATGGTGGACCACGACGCGCGCATCCTCTCCGCCGCCGACCACATCGTCGAGATAGGCCCCGGCGCGGGCGCGGACGGCGGGCGCGTGATCGCGCAGGGCTCCGTGGCCCAGATCGAAGCGGACCCCGCCTCGCGCATCGGCGGCTTCCTCTCCGGCGCGCAGTCGGTGCGCGTGCGCCGGCGCGCGACGGCAGAGCACGTCTTCGATCTCGGCCGCATCCGGCTGGCCACGGACGCGCTGCACACGGTGAAGCCGCTCGAGGCGTCCATCCCGCGCGGGCGCTTGACCGCCGTGACGGGCGTGTCCGGTTCGGGCAAGACCACGCTCGTGCTGGAGAGCCTGGTCCCGGCGCTCAAGGCGCATGCGAGCGGCGCCAAGCTCCCCGCCCATGTTCGCTCGATCGAGGCCGAGGGCATCGAGCGCGCGAACCTCATCGACGCCTCGCCCATCGGCATCAACGTGCGCTCCACCGTGGCCACCTATGCCGACGTCCACGACGAGCTGCGCCGCGCCTTCGCCCGCACGCCGGACGCGAAGGCGGCCGGGCTCAAGGCGGGCGACTTCTCCTACAACACGGGCAAGCTGCGCTGTCCCGAATGCGACGGCACGGGCTCCATCAGCCTGGACGTGCAGTTCCTGCCCGACGTGGACATCACCTGCCCCGTGTGCGGCGGCTCGCGCTACGCTCCCGAAGCCGACCGCATCCGCCGGCCGCACGCCGACGATCCGGTGGACCTGGTCTCGCTGCCCGACCTCATGGCCCGAAGCGTGGACGAGGCCCTGGAAGCCGTGGCGGACCTCAAGAAGGCGCGCGCCCGCCTGCAGACGCTCCACGACCTGGGACTCGGTTACCTCACGCTGGGCGAGGCCACGCCGGCACTGTCGGGCGGCGAGGCCCAGCGCCTGAAGCTGGCCAGCGAGATGGGGCGCGAGCAGGAAGACGCCGTGTTCGTGTTCGACGAGCCCACCATCGGCCTGCACCCCCTGGACGTGCGCACACTGCTCGAGGTGTTCGACCGCCTGGTGGAACGTGGCGCGACGGTCGTGGTCATCGAGCACGACCTGGACGTCATCGCCAACGCCGACTACGTGGTGGACCTCGGCCCCGGCGGCGGCGCCCTCGGCGGCCGCATCGTGGCCGTCGGCACCCCCGAAGAGGCGGCCGCGAACCCCGACAGCGTCACCGGGAGGTACCTGGAGCGGACGTGATAGAATCAGGGTTCACAGGGTTTCTCGCGAACGAAGGGCCTCGCATGACCGAACAGGATTTGAGCGATCTCGAATACGCCACCGGCTACGAGAAGATGTACGGCGTCACCGATGAGCGCGAGACGTACCTGCGCGTCCTCCAATACCAGCTTCACCGATTCGACCGGGAGCCTCGAGCGCAACACGTCGACGAGGCGCTCATCGGGCGGCTTGCCCTCCAGAGGGACATCCTTGCGAGCCACGGCTTCGATCCCGCCGCGGAAGATCATATCTTCGAAACCGTCAAGGTAGACTTCGTGCACACCACCGCGCGCATCGAGGGCAACACGCTCTCGCTCAAGGAAACCGCCTTGGTGCTCGAGGAGGATGCGACCATACCCGGCAAGCCTTTGAGCGAACACGTCGAAGTGCTCGACATCGCTGCCGCGTTCGACCTGATGGCGAACTACGTGCGCACAGGGAAGCCTCTTTCCAGCGAGGTCGTCCTCGCCGTCCATCGCGCCGCGTCGGCGCACCTCCGCGATTGCGATCCCGGGGAATACCGGTGCGACCAACGCTACATTTCTTCCTCGCCCATCATCCCGCCGCCTCCGGCGCGCGTGCCGATGCTGATGGACGACCTGATCGCCTGGGCGACGCGACAAGACGGCGTCCCCATCGAGACGGCTGCCCTGTTTCATCTCGCGTTCGAGGACATCCACCCTTTTCAAGACGGCAACGGCCGAACCGGGCGTGTGCTCCTCAACTTCCAACTGATGAGCGCCGGATACCCGCCGATCAGCCTCAAAGCCGATGAGTCTGGCGTGAGCGCCTACTGCCGCGCTATCGACTCGTTCGCGCGCGATATCGAGGAACGCGACGGGTCGGCCATGGTCGATCTTGTGGCGCACCGGCTGGAGGATTCCATCGCCCAGCGCATGCTTCAACTGGAGCAGAAGAGGGGCTAACGCATCGTCGCACGTGCGTTGTCGCCCGAAAGACGCGTTTCAGAAGCGAGAACCGCGTCTTTCGGGCGACAATAGCTCCACCTCGATCTCCGCGATGTCGCCGAAGGCGATGCGGGTGCGGACGACGGTGACGGTGCGCCCCGCGAGGTCGATGTCGGTCACCAGGCCGCGCGCAGTGACGTACGCCTCGCCGTCGTAGTGGACGACGCTCGCCATCTTCCGGCGTTCCACCTGGGAGAGCTTCTGCGACAGCTCGAGCGCCTGCTCGTCGGTCAGCTCGCGCCTCGGCTCCACCGTGCGCTCGCGTTCGCGGATGAGGTCGTAGTAGCCTTTGAGCGCGGCGAAGGGCATGAACTGCTGCGCGCGGTCGGCGCGGGGGCGGCGCTCAGGCATGGTGCCCCCCGATCTGCTCGTTGCGCTCGCGCGCCGTGGCCTTCTCCTTCAAGCTGGTGCCGCGCAGAAGCGCATTCTTGCCGAACTTGCCCTTCACGGCCAGCACCGCCTTCTGCAGACTGCGCTCCTCAGCCTCCGCCGCCTCGTCCGTGAACAGGTCCATCGTGGCGAATTCCTCGGGCATCACGCCGCCGAATCCCACGTTGATGCGACGTACGGGAACGTCTTTGCGCGTGGTCTGGTCGTACAGGTCCAGGAAGCGCGGCATGAGCTTGGAGCAGAGGTTCGTGCGGTCGGACTGCCGCCGCGTGCCGCCGGTGTGGAGGCCGCCGCGCCTGCCGCTTGCCGGGCGCCTTCCATGGCCGCCGTCGAAATATGCGTCGGTCTCCCCCTGCGCGGCCGCGTCCGCACCGCGCTCCTTCGCGTACCCCACGTACAGCGAGATGGTCTCGGCCACCAAGCCCTTGTCCACCAGATCGAGCACCAGCTGGTCCACCATCTCCCTCAGCACGTCGCGCGCCTCCTCGAACGCGTAGTCGCAGGGCAGCACCTGGCCGCTCATGAGGGAGTGCGCGCTTGGCTCGTAGGCGTGGATGTCGGCGATGGTGCACGGCTCCACGCCGTGGGCGTGGTCTATCAGGTACTCCGCGTTCACGCCGAACTCGCGGTACAGCGTGCTCTCGCTCAACTCGCACACGCCGCGCAGGTCGTGCACGCCGTACTTCGCCAGGCGTTTCGCGATGCCCGGACCAATGTTCCAGATGTCGGTGATGGGCCGGTGGGTTTGGATGGTGCGCTCGAACTCCGCTTGGTCGAGGAAGCCGATGCAGTCGTCCGCGTGCTTCGCCGTGATGTCGAGCGCCACCTTCGCCAGAAACAGGTTCGGCCCGACGCCCGCCGTGGCGCGCACGCCCGTCTCGGCCAGCACCGCATCCATGAGCATGACGGCGAACTCCTTGGCGTTCACTTGGTACAACGTCAGGTACGGCGTCGCGTCGATGAAGCATTCGTCGATGGAATAGGGATGGATGTCCTCGGGCGACACGTAGCGCAGGTAGACGGAGTAGATGTCGGCCGACGCCTCCATGTAGCGCTGCATGCGCGGGCGGGCCATGACGTACTCCACGCACGCGGGGATCTCGAACACGCGGCAGCGGCTGGAAAGCCCCAGCGCCTTCATGGACGGCGTGATGGCCAGGCAGATGGTCTTCTCGGTGCGGTCGGGGTCGGCCACGACGAGGTTCGCCGTCAGCGGGTCCAGCCCGCGGTCGACACACTCGACGCTCGCGTAGAAGCTCTTCAGATCAATGCACACGTACGTGCGCTCCATCGCGCCAGCCTTCCTTTCCGCTCCCCGCGCGCCCTCCTGTCATCCTGAGCGGAGCGCCTCCCTGCGCTCGCTTCGCGTGCTCAGGAGTTCGACAGTCCACCGGACTGTCGAATGCCCAGGATGACAGAGGATCCGGCCTCCGGCTCGCCGCTTTGCGGCGCCTCCCTGCGCTCGCCTTGCGTGCTCAGGAGGGGGCTGTGTCAAAAGTCGCATTTCGACGTTCTTGTAGGGCAAGGGCTCTGCCCTTGCCGCTCAGCCAGCAACGTCTCCGCAGGTCGACGGCAAGGGCAGAGCCCTTGCCCTACGGCTCGACCGGCACAGGCATGCCTCGCCGGTCCTTTTGATACAGCCTCTGCTCAGGATGACAAAATATCCAGACACTTGTTCGCTTAGTATAGCATGTTCAGCGCGAAGCCGCGGACGCACTAACGCTTTCCCATGGCGATCGGCTTCGTGGCGGGCCCGTCGACCACGGCGCCGTCCGCATCGAAGCGCGAGCCATGGCAGGGACAGTCCCATGAGTTCTCAACGTCGTTGTGCGCAAGGCTGCACCCCATATGCGAGCACCGCTTGCCCGGCTTCACCAGATTCGCCGCCGAGGTGCCCATGTTGGAGAACAGCTCGCCGTTCAGCATGGAACGCTGCGGGGAGAACAGCTCCTCGACCGGGCTTCGGCCCTCCGCGATCAGGCCGGTGATGGCTTTCGCCGCCACGTACGACCCGGTCATCCCCCATTTGCTGAACCCGGTGGCCACGTACCAGTTGGGGTTCTTGCGCCGATGCACGCCGATGTAGGGCATGGCGTCGAGGCTCATGCAATCCTGCGTCGCCCAGGCGCAGCACTCGACATGCCCCAGGTACGCCGCGTCCGCGAAGGAGCGGATCGCGCGATAGCCGTCCTTCGGCCCCGGCCCCTTCCCCGTGCGATGGCCCCCGCCGCCCACCAAAAGGCAATCCTCGTAGGTGCGGAAGGAAAAGCCGCCGCCCTCGCCGATGAACATGCCGTCCACGGCGGGAGCGTCCTGCAAGGCGATCGCGTACGAGCGCTCCTGATGCAGCTTCATGAAATAGAGCCCCGGTATGTTGACCAGGGGATAATGGGTCGCGAACACGATGTGTTCCGCGGTGATGGAACCGCCCTGCGCCCGCGCCGTGGAGCCCGACACGTCCGACACGAAGGTGTTCTCGTACACGTCGACCGTCGGCATGAGCGCGTAGAGGAGCTTGAGGGGGTTGAACTGCGCCTGCCGCTCCATCCCAAGCGCCCCCTTGTTCGCTATCGGCAGAGGCGCGCTCGGCAGGACATGGTGCGGTATGTCCAGCCGCTCGTACGCGGTCAGCTCCCGCTCCAGGCCCTCCGTCGAGTCCTCGGCGTACACGTACGCGGTCTTCTCCTCGAAATCGCAGGGGAAGATGCCGCTCAGCTGGCGCAGGCCCGCCACGGCGGCCTGGTTCGCCTCGTAGTACAAGCGCGCCTTCTCAGGGCCGTGCTCCCTCATGAGCCGGTCGTACACGAGGTTGTGCTGCGCGGTGACCTTGGCCGTCGTGTTCTGCGTGACGCCCGACCCGATGCGCCCCTGCTCCGCCACCACGCACGAGCAACCGGCCTGGCCCAGCAGGTAGGCGCACAGCATGCCCGCCATGCCGCCGCCTATCACCAGCACGTCGGCGGCGATGTCCCGGTCGAGCGTTTTCGCGGCCACGCGGGGCCTCGGGGTTCGCGCTGCCCAGAGAGAAGTCATGGCAGGCCCTTTCGATTCGCTGTCGTCTGCACTCCCAGCAGACGATAGCGCGCCAGGGCTTGCGATGCTTCCCCAAAGGAAAAACGTGGACCGCGCATTGACGAAAGGTTGACCGGATGCAGAAAGCGCCCGAACCCCCGACGCTTCCTGCATCCGGAGCGTCGGGGGTTCGGGAAAGCGGCTTCGGCGAACTGTTCCGGCTAAGCCGCGCATCATTGCGTCACAAGCGCTCCGAGTCCTTACGCCTCCAAGCGCTTCGCGATGGCCAGGATGAAATCGCGCGTGCTGAGCTTGACGGGGTTCGGCAGCGTGGTGATGAGCGCGAGGTCGCCCGTCATCTCGCCGGCCTCGATGGTTTCGAGCGTGGCCTTCTCCAAGCGGTCGGCGAACGCCACGAGGTCGTCCAGGCCGTCCAGCTCGCCGCGCTTGCGCAGCGCGCCCGTCCACGCGAAGATGGTGGCCACCGAGTTCGTGGACGTCTCCTCGCCGGCGAGGTGCTTGTAGTAGTGGCGCTGCACCGTGCCGTGCGCGGCCTCGTACTCGTAATAGCCCTGGGGGCTCACCAGCACCGACGTCATCATGGCGAGCGACCCGAACGCGCTCGAAACCATGTCGCTCATCACGTCGCCGTCGTAGTTCTTGCACGCCCAGATGAAGCCGCCGTCGGCCTTCATCACGCGCGCCACGGCGTCGTCGATGAGCGTGTAGAAGTACTCGATGCCGGCTTCCTCGAAGCGCGCGGCGTACTCGGCGTCGTAGATCTCCTGGAAGACGTCCTTGAAGCGGTGGTCGTACTTCTTCGAGATGGTGTCCTTCGTGGCGAACCAGATGTCCTGGCCCTGGTCGAGCGCGTACTCGAAGCAGCTGCGTGCGAAGCTGGCGATGGACGCATCGAGGTTGTGCATGCCCTGGGCCACGCCGGGGCCGTCGAATTCGTGCACGAGCTCGCGAGTCTCGGTGCCGTCGGCGGCGGTGTACACCAGCTCCACCGTGCCGGGGCCGGGTATGCGCATCTCGGTGTTCTTGTACACGTCGCCGTAGGCGTGGCGGGCGATGGTGATGGGCTTCGTCCAGTTGCGCACGCACGGCTCGATGCTCGCAACCGTGATGGGCGTGCGGAACACCGTGCCGTCCAGGATGGCGCGGATGGTGCCGTTGGGGCTCTTCCACATCTGCTTGAGGTCGTACTCGTCCATGCGCGCGGCGTTCGGCGTGATGGTGGCGCACTTCACGGCCACGCCCAGGCGCTTCGTGGCCTCGGCGGAGTCAACCGTCACCTGGTCGTCGGTGGCGTTGCGGTGCTCGAGCCCTAAGTCGTAGTACTCGGTTTTCAGATCGATGTGCGGCTGGAGCAGCTCGTCTTTGATCATCTGCCAGATGATGCGCGTCATCTCGTCGCCGTCCATCTCCACCAGCGGCGTGGTCATCTGAATTTTCGCCATCGTCAACCTTTCGTCCCTATGCGGCCGGCCCCGCGCAAATGAAACGCGCCGGCATGCCCGTTTTCATGTACCGGACCATGATAGCGTTGGAACTCGCCGATGCGACCCGGAAATGAGGCGAGACAGAGGATCGCTCCGCAATCGGAAGCCGCCCTCCGCCCCGCCCGTGCAAGCCCCGCAGCCGTCAGGCCTTCCTCGCGCGCTTCTTTCGGAAGCCGAGCGCCGCCAGCACGAAGAACAGCGCGATGAATCCCCATACCACGGCCAAGTCCGGCCAGACGCTGGCGAAGTCCGCGCCCCGCAGCATGATGGCGCGCAGCGCGTCCACGCCGTACGTGACCGGCAGGCACTGCCCCAGCACCTGCAGCCACTCCGGCGCGCTGGACAGATCGAACAGGCCCGACAGCAGTATCTGCGGCACCACGAACAGCAGCATGAGCTGGATGACTTGGAAGGCGTTGCTGGCCAGCCCCGACACCAGCAGGCCCAGCGTCACCGACACGAGCGCCATCGACACCGCCGCCACCACCACGAGCGCCAGGTTGCCCTCGTTGGGAAATCCGATGAACCCGAGCGCGACGACCAGGATCACGGCAGACTGGACGAGCGCGAGCGCCCCGAAGCCCAGCGAGTAGCCGCCCAGTATCTGCGCAGGCTTCACCGGCGTGGCGAGGAACCGCGCCATGGTGCCGGCGCTGCGCTCGTTCACCAGCGACATGCCGCTGGTGAGGAACGTGAACGCGAACAGGAATATGCCGATGAACACCGGCCCGTAGAAGTCGAACATCTTCCAGTCCTCGTTGCCGTGGAGATACGTCGTCTCAACGTCCTGCACCGGCAAGTACGACGAGGGGTCGATGGAGAAGTCGTCGACGGAGACGACGTTCTCCGTCGAGCCGTCCAGGGCATCCTGCAACGATGCCGGCAGCGAGGCCAGCGCGCCAGGAGGAAGCGAGAGCATCACCTGCTCGATGGCGTCGCGCATCTCCTCCTGCTTGGCCTCGGCGTCCTTTTGGGCCTGCTCGATATCGGCTTTCTTCCGATCGATGTCGGCTTGCATCTGGTCGGATGCGGCGCTTTGCAGGTCGGCCATGGCTGAGGCGGCCACCGCCGCCACGGCGGCGGTCTTCGTGGAGTCGCTGCCCTCGGCCCATATCTCCAGGGTGGAACCGTCCTTCATGCGCAGCACGGCGTCCACGTCGTCCGCGCGCAAGAGCCGCTCCGCCTCATCCGCCGGCACGTCCTGAATGCGCGCGTCCTGGTCCTCGAGCGCCTGCTGGTAGGTCGCGGGCAGCGACACCGTGGCGATGCGCGGCTCGTAGGCGTCGGCGCCCAGCAGCACCGACAGCAGCCACAGCACCACGATGGGGGCCACGAACAGCAGCGCGATGGTGCGCTTGTCGTGCATGAACTGGGACAGGATGCGGCGCGCCACCGCGAGCGTCTTACGCATGGCGGGCCTCCTTCCCCGACGCGGCGCCCTCCAAGGCGAGAAACGCGTCCTCCAGGTTGTCCGCCCCCGTGCGCCGAAGCACGTCGTGCGGGGACGCGTTGGCTATGATGCGCCCGTCATGCAGCATGGCTATCTCGTCGCAACGCGCGGCCTCGTCCATGACGTGCGTGGTCACCAGGATGGTCTTGCCGCGCGCGGCCATGGCGTCGAACGCGTCCCAGATGCGGCGGCGATGATCGGGATCCAGGCCCACCGTGGGCTCGTCCAGCACGAGCAGCTCCGGATCGTGCAGCAGCGCCACGCCCAGCGACAGCCGGCGCTTCATGCCGCCGGAGAACGCCGAGACCAGCTTCTTGCGGTCGTCTTCCAGACGTCCGAACGACAGCATCTCGGCAATGCGGGCGTCCAGATCCTTGCCCGCCATCCCGTTCATGGCGCCGAAGAACCGCAGGTTCTCCTCCGCCGTGATGTCGTCGTACAGGGCGTCTTCCTGCGGCATGTAGCCGATGCGCTCGCGTGCGGCAGGAAACGGAGCCGCCTCGCCCATGACCAGGACCTCCCCCGAAACGGGCACCGCAATGCCCATGACCAGGTTCACCATGGTGGTCTTGCCGCACCCCGAGGGGCCCAGCAAACACAGGATGCGCCCGCGCGGCACGGCCAGATTCACGTGGTCCAGCACCACGCGCCGACCGTCGGAGAAGGGGGTCTTCCTGCCGAAGCTCTGCACGGCGTCCCTGAATTCGACGACTGGGCGCGTCAAGCCGCTCTGCGATGGTCCCATCGTTTCCAACCTTTCCTTCAAACCAGCGGATCGTCTGAAGCGCGGCCCTCGCGACGCGACGCGCCCGTCCGGTTTCGGGTACCGTTCCATGATTGGCCTTGTCGGCCCGGAAGTCCAGCGGAAATCCGCGAACGTGGACGCGCCGTCCCATGAAAGCAACCGGCAGGTAGCCCGCATCGCAACGTCCGGCCGCTCGATTCGGCTGCGCTGGCCGTCGCGCAGCGGGCGGGGACCTACGGTGCCGTCTTCCTCGGTCGAGGATGACGGCACCATCCCCCATTCATGCAGAAGAAGGCAAACGAACGGAGAGCGGCTGGAAACCACCTGTGATTTCCAGCCGCTCCGAGAAAACGTCCAACCCGATCCGATGCCGAAGCTCCCTACGAAGCGGCGACCTCCTTCTTGCCCGGCATGAGCGCTGCGATGCCCGCCAGCACGGCGCCGACCGCGCCGACGATCGCGAGAGGAGCGCTGCCCACGTTCCAGGCGCCGGCATCCAGGTACATGACGGCCCGCATTCCCTCGCCGATGAAGCGCTGAGGAGCCCACGGGTACACCCAATCCTGCCAGAACGCCGGCAGCGCCTCGAAGGGCAGCACGCCCGTCATCATGCCGCAGGTGAAGCATGCGACCGCGAGCAGCGCGCCGAGAACGATCGAGATGTTGAACGCGCCCAGGAACAGCAGCATCACGCAGAAGCTGGCGAACCACATGTACAGCACGACGTTGGCCATGGGAACCTCGATGCCCGCGATCCACAGCAGCATGCAGTACACGCATAGGCTCGCGATGAGCGAAGCCACGGCGGCGTAGACAACCTGCATGCCGATGGACTTCCAGCGCTCGGCGCTCGTCGCACCGGGATTTTTCTTGAACACGCGGCTCAAGATGAGCCCGGTCACCATCGAGATCATGAACAAGGGCATGATGGAGAGCTGAAGCGACATCATACCCGCCATGGGATTCGCGGCGGCGGCATCATCGGACGAAGCGGCTTCGCCCGTGTGAATCATTTCGGTCTCCACGTCGACGCCCAGCTGTTGGAACATCGAGGCGATGTTCGCCTCCATCTGGCTTGCAACGAGCGGGCTCTTCGCCTTGTCGATGATCACCTTGAGCGCAGGAGCCACTGCCTCCTCGGCTTCAGTCGCATCCTCGGACTGACCAGCGGCCAGGTCGCCCGCAGCCACATCTCCGCCCGCCGCTGCGGCCATGGCGGCCGCCTGATCCTGCGAACCGGCCTGCCCCGCGGCGGCCATCGCCGCTGACTGGTCGCCCATCGCCGCATCGCCGCCCGCCGCTGCGGCCTGGGCCTGCGCGGCGGCCTGCGCCTGAGCGGCCATCAGGGCCTGGGCCTGCGCCATCATCGCCTGCGTTTCCGCCTGTTTCGCCGCCACCTGCTTTTCGCTGAAATCGGCGGGAACGATCAGTGCACCGTAGAACTCGCCGTTCTCAAGCGCCTCGTCCAGCTCCTCCTGGCTGCCCACCTGCGTCCACGCGATAGGAGAATCTTCCCCATCCTCCGACTCCGCAGCCGAGGAGATGTTCTCGACGATCGTATCGCCAGCGTTCACGGTTCCCTGGGGGGTCTCCACGCCCTCGTCGAGCGAGAGCACGGCGAACGGCAACCCCTTCATCTCCATGTTGGCCATGGGGTAAAACATGAGCGACATGACGCATGCCACCAGAACGCCTATCAACAGCGGCGCCACGTACTTTCTCTTCCCGAGTCTGTCGAACATCGGGAGCCTCCTTTCCAGTATGCCGACGGGCTCTTGACCGGCCCTTCGTCATCGCTTATCCTTAAGAGGCCATTTTATTGGTCGTTATGACTAATATAAATAGCGAGTATTGTTCTGCGCGTCTAGTTTAGAGGTGAGAGATGCCGCGCCCACGCAAAGACCAGGAAGGGCCCAGCGCCGTCGAGCGCATGGAGGAGGCGTTCTGGGAGGCCCTCGCCGAGAAACCCTACGCCAAGATCACCGTCGGCGAGATAGCCCAACGGGCGCACGTTAACAAGAACGCGTTCTACTACCACTTCGACGGATTGCAATCCTTGGCTGAACAGGCGCTCGACCACATGCTCCCCCGGGAGATCGCCCGCATGCTCCTCATGCGCGGCGGGTTGCCCGAAGACATGGACGATGCACAGATACGCGCTCTGGCGAACGAGCCCGGCCTCAAGAAGCGTCTGGACCGGGCTCTGCTCGTCGTGGGCAAGCACGGATCGAGCGAACTCGTGTCCACGCTCAAAAGCCTGGTGATGCAAACCTGGTTCGACCTGTTCAAGGTGGACGAATCGCGTTTGAGCAGCGAAGCCATGGTGGTGGTCAGATTCACTTTGGGCGGCCTGATCGAGGTCATGAGCGACGAAGCCTGCCATGGAAGCAACGCCAACCCGATACAAACCATCCTCGGCTCGGGCATTGCGGCAACCGCGTCGGCGAAGGTCGTTGAAACGCTGCGGGCCGCCGCCAACGAGGATCCGCGAAACCAGGCGCCGCCCCTGCAGCCGGAAAGCCTGTAGCGCCGTGGGCGCCTCGCCCGAACAGCGTGCGGAAGGAAGGCCGTCGTCCTCCCCCTCCTCTTCCGCAGCCGCCAACGTCGAAGCCGCATCCCGGCCCGCGCGCTTCATCCACCCCAGCTTCTACAACCTGTTCTGGATCTTCATCCTGTGCAGCGTGGGAGGCCTGATCGTCGAGACGGTGGCGAGCTATCCCGTGGACGGCGTGTGGAAGGATCGCGCAGGGCTGGTGTGGGGCCCGTTCTCGCCCATCTACGGAGCGGGCGGCGTTCTGGTCACCGTCGCCCTCAACCGGCTACGCGATGCGCCGCCCGCTGCGCTGTTCGCAGCTTCCGCGGCCGTGGGGGGCCTGTTCGAACTGGCGGCCGGCTGGTTCTGGGAAAGCGCGTTCGGCATCGTGGCTTGGAGCTATGCCGACCAGCCCTTCAACATCGGCGGCTACACCTGCCTCGGCATCGCGCTCGTATGGGGCCTGGCGGGCCTCGTTTGGATGAAGCTGCTCCTGCCCGTCGTGATGAAGCTGATCAACCTGACCCCTGCGCGCCTGCGCACGGTCCCCACGGCTCTTCTGGCGGCGTTCGTCGCCGTCGACGTGGCCGTCACGCTGCTCGCCTTCAACTGCTGGTTCGAACGGCAGGCCGGCATCATTGCCGACGCGCCCGTGCAAAGGTTCTTCGCCGAGCGCTTCGACGACGGGTTCATGGAGCAGCGCTTCCAGACCATGTCGATCTACCCCGTCCTTGCTGATCAGAGCAACGGCGGTTCGTGAAGGCAAACGAAACCTTACAATTTGTCTATTTTATTTAAACAGTCCGTTCAATATAATGGAGCAGAGGGGTGTCCAAGCGATGACGTCCAGCTGCTCTCCGCACCGCGCACGGAGCCGATCGGCGGCTGCAACCCCACGTCCATCGCAGGGGAGGAGCTGCTATGCCACGAATGCTTCCTGACCGGAAACGGCGCACGTCCGCGCTGAGCGTGGGCGTGGACGTCGGATCGACCACGGTCAAAGCGGTTGCGATCGATCCCGCAACGCGCGAAGTGCGATTCTCCCGCTACCGCCGCCATCATGCGCGCCAAGCCGAGACGGCTGCGCGGCTGCTCGAAGAGCTGTGCGCCGCCCTGCCTGATGCGGCCGTGCGCTGCGCCGTGACCGGGTCGGGCGGCACCACCGTAGCCAACGCCCTGGGCGCGCCGTACATCCAGGAGGTCGTCGCGAACTCCATCGCGCTGGCACACCGCCACCCTGCCGCGCGCACGGCCATAGAGCTGGGCGGCCAGGATGCGAAGATCATCTTCCTCGCCCCCGACGAGCGCACCGGGCAACCGACGGTTTCGGACATGCGCATGAACGGCTCGTGCGCCGGCGGCACAGGTGCGTTCCTCGACGAGATAGCCGCCCTGCTGAACGTGCCCGTGGAGGAGTTCGACGCGCTGGCGGCACGCGGGGCGTCGGTGCACGCCGTGTCGGGACGCTGCGGCGTGTACGCCAAGACCGACATCCAGCCCCTGCTCAACCGCGGCGTGTCGAAGGAGGATCTCGCGCTGTCCACGTTCCACGCCGTGGCGAAGCAGACCATCGGCGGACTGGCGCAAGGGCTGGACATCCAGGCCCCCGTCGTGTTCGAGGGAGGGCCCCTCACGTTCAACCCCACGCTCGTGCGCGTGTTCGCCGAGCGGCTCGGCTTGGATGGCCAGGACATCGTCGTTCCCGAGCATCCCGAAACGCTCGTGGCCCTGGGAGCCGCGCTGGCGGTGGGAGGACCGCTCGCCGAGAACGCGCCCGTCCTCGATCCCGGCTCCGCCGCGACGGCCCTCGCGAGCCTCGACGACCGCGCCGCCCGCGAAGACGGCGCCGCGGCGGCCCTCTTCGCCGATGCGGGCGAACGGCGAGCCTTCGAGCGGCGGCATGCATCCAAGGACGCCGCCCGCCACGAACCGCAGCGCGGCGAGACGACAAGGGCCTATCTGGGCATCGATTCCGGCAGCACCACGACGAAGTTCGCCCTCGTCAGCGAAGACGGCAGGCTGCTCGACTGGTTCTACGCCTCCAACGAGGGCGAGCCGCTCGACGTGGCGCGCACGGCGCTCCTTGCGCTGCGCGATCGCTACCGCGACGCGGGCGCCGAGCTCAACATCGTGGCGGCAGGCACCACCGGCTACGGCGAGCTGCTGCTCTTTGAGGCGTACCGGGCCGATTGCCATGTCGTGGAGACCGTGGCCCACGCCCGGGCGGCCCGCGCCTGCCAGCCCGGAGCAACGTTCGTGCTGGACATAGGCGGCCAGGACATGAAGGCCATCTGGATGGACGACGGCGTCATCACGAACATCGTGGTGAACGAGGCGTGCTCGTCGGGATGCGGGTCGTTTCTGGAAGGGTTCGCCGCAACGCTGGGGATGCGCGTCGAGGACATCGCCGAAGCCGCGTTCTCGTCAGCCTCCCCCGCATCGCTGGGAAGCCGCTGCACCGTGTTCATGAACAGCAGCATCGTCACCGAGCAGCGCAGCGGCAAGACGCCCGCCGACATCATGGCGGGGCTCTGCCGCTCCATCGTGGAGAACGTGTTCACGAAGGTCATCCGCGTGTCGAACCTGGACAGCCTGGGAGATCGCGTCGTGGTACAGGGCGGCACGTTCGCCAACGACGCCGTGCTGCGCGCCTTCGAGCTCTACATCGGACGGCCGGTCGTGCGCGCCCCCCACCCCGGCCTCATGGGGGCCTTCGGAACGGCGCTCCTGGCCAAGGAGCGCGTCGAGGCCGAGCCCGGCGGAGCAGCCGCGCACCGCACGAGCTTCATCGGACTCGATGCGCTGGAGACGTTCTCATGCACGCAGGAGCAGGACGTGCCCTGCCCGTTCTGCTCGAACCGTTGCAGCCGCACGCTTTTGCGGTTCTCGTCCGGTGCGGTGCTGGTCACCGGCAACCGCTGCCCGAAGGGCGAGATCGCCGGCGACCCGGCCGATCCCGAAGTGCGCCAGGAGGCCAAGCGGGCCGCCAAAGCCCGAGACGGCGTTGCCAACCTGTTCGACGAGCGGGAGAAGCTGCTGTTCAAAGACTACCCGCACGCGCAGCTGGCGCCCGAGAACGGCACGGTCGTCGGCCTGCCCCGCGTGCTGTCGCTGTGGGACAACGCGCCGTTCTGGCGCACGCTCTTCCAATCGCTCGGCTTCACGGTGCGGCTCTCCCGCCCCAGCTCGCGCGCGCTGTACGAAAGCGGGCTGGCCTCCGTCACCTCCGACACGGTGTGCTTCCCCGCCAAGCTCGTCCACGGGCACGTGCGCGACCTTGCCCAGCAGGGCGTCGACCGCATCTTCATGCCCATGGTCACGGTGGTGGAGCCCGAGGGCACGGCCGACACGAGCAAATCCCTGTGCGCGGTGGTCAAGGGCTATCCCATGGTGGTCCGCTCCTCCGACGACCCGCAGAGCCGTTGGAACGTCCCTTTCGACACGCCGCTGTTCCACTGGTACACCGGCCGCGACCGCGAACGCCAGCTCGCCGCGTACCTGCGCGAAACGTTCGGCATCCCCGCCGATCAGGCCAAGCTTGCCATCGTCGAGGGCGACCGGGCGCAGGCCGCCTTCCAAGGCGAGCTCGAGCGGCGCGGCGCCGAGGTGCTGGAAAGCGTCGAGCGCTCGAACGGCTGCGCCGTGGTGCTGGCATCGCGCCCCTACCAGAACGACCCCTTGGTCAACCACGGGCTCCCCGGCCTGTTCGCCGAGCAGGGCATGGCCGTGCTCACCGCCGATGCGGTGCCCGGCGTGCGCGACGTGGACCTTGCGAACAGTCGACTGGACATCGTCAACAACTACCACGCCCGCATGCTCGCCAGCGCGCTCATAGCGGCGCGCAGCGAGCATCTGGAGTACGCGCAGATGGTGAGCTTCGGCTGCGGCCACGACGCCTACTTGTCCGACGAGATCGCCCGCCTCATGAAGGAGACGGGCTCCAAAGCCCCGCTCGTGCTGAAGGTGGACGAGAGCGATGCGGAGGGCCCGCTGCGCATCCGCGTGCGCTCGTTCGTGGAGACCGTGGACCTCCGCCGCCGAAAAACCGCCGCGGCCACGGCGCGCGGATGCGCGGCCGCCAAGCCCCCGCGCGCCCTGCCCGACCCCTATCCCGCGAAGTACCGCGAGCCGGACCGGCGCGACAAGGTGGTGCTCGTGCCGAACACCTCGCATGCGTTCTGCCGCCTCATGACGGCTGCGTTCCGCAAGCAGGGCCTGCGCGCCGAGCCGCTCGACGTCGGGCGGGAGGACGCCATCCGGCTGGGCAAGCGCTACGTGCACAACGACATCTGCTTCCCCGCCCAGATCGTCATCGGCGAAGCGCTGGCCGCGCTGGAAAGCGGCCGCTACGATGTCGGCAGCGTGGCCATCGGCATGGCCAAGTACATCGGCGACTGCCGTCTCACGCACTACGGCGCCCTCTTGCGCAAGGCGCTCGACGACGCCGGCTACGAGCGCGTCCCCATCCTCACCAACGACGACGCCGACGGCCACGACCTCCATCCCGGATTCAGGCTGAGCACCGCGTCGGCTCTGCGCATCGCCTTCGCGCTGCCCATGATCGACGTGCTGGAGGAGCTGCTGCGCAAGATGCGGCCCTATGAGCTGGTGCCCGGCGCGGCGATGCGCGCCTTCGACGCCGCCCTCGACTGCGTGATCGAAGGGCTGGAGCGCGACGGCATCGGCGGCGCCAAGCGCGGATTCAAACAGGCTGTGCGCATCATGGACCGCGTGGGCTACGACCGCTCGCACCCGCGTCCGCGCGTGCTCATCGTGGGCGAGTACCTGCTGAACTTCCATCCCGGCGCGAACCACGACATCGAAGCGTACCTCGAGGCCAACGGCCTGGAAGTGGTGGAGGCGCGCATGACCGACGTCATCCGCAAAACCTATTTCTACCAGCATTCGCAGGTGAGGGAGTACCATGTGGACCGTCCGCTGCCCGAGAAGGCCTGGTTCGCCGTCGCCGACGGCGCGTTCGAGGCCGCGCACGACGTCGCCGACCGCATCGCCTCCGCGCACCCCCTCTACGAGCGGGCCGCTCGCTTGCCCGAGCTGGTGAAGGCGAGCGACGACATCGTCCACCACACGTTCGACGCCGGCGAGGGCGTGCTCATCCCCGGCGAGATCCTCCATCACGCCTCGCACGGCTGCCGCGCCTTCGTCATCCTGCAACCGTTCGGGTGCCTGCCCAACCACGTGGTGGGGCGCGGCATCGCGAAGAGCTTGAAGAGGCGCTATCCCGAAGCGCAGATCCTGCCGCTTGATTACGACCCCGACGTCAGCTTCGCCAATATCGAGAACCGCTTGCAGATGCTCATCATGAACCTGCGCGCGCAGGCGGCCGCCGAACCGGAGGCCGCGGGCGCTGCGACGACCCCGGCCGGCGCAGCCGCGCCTTCGACGGCCAGCAGAACCAAGGAGCGCCCATGGCACGACCGAAAAGGCAACCGGGAGAACCCGACGTACGGCAACGCATCGGCGACGCCTGCTGGGAACTGCTCGCCACTCGCCGGATAAGCCAGATCACGGTGGGCGACGTCGCCGAGCGGGCGCACTGCAACCGCGGGACGTTCTACTACCACTATGATGATATGAACGCCCTGGTCAATACTATGATCGAGCATGAGCTTACCGCAGAATGCTCGCTGCCGGCCGTCATGTTCTACCTGACGGCCGGCAGCGACCTTCCCGCGGACAGGCAGGAGTTGGCCGCAAGGACAGGGCGCGTGCGCCTCGTCATGGAGCGCGGGGGCATGAACCTCGTGTTCGCCAAGAGCCTTGAGGTGGCGCTGGGCATGTGGTCCGCCGTCCTCTGTCCCGACGGATCCCCGCTCGAAGAGGAGACGCAGATCGCCATCGAGTACGCGATCGGCGGTACGTTGGGGCTGCTGTCCCTCGGCCACGGACCGGGCTCGAGCGCTAATGAACTCGAAGATCGCAATGCGGCGCTCGAGATCCTGGCGGACTACGCCCAGCACCTCATTGCGAAGATAAGCGCCGTGCAGCATATCCCCGAAGAGGCCCTGCGATCGCGGCTTGCCATCGTAGCCAGCCTGGCAAGGGGCACGCGAACGTAACGCGGCCCCTCGGCGCAGCGTCGCGCCCCGGCCGAGAAGGCCCTCACGTCGCCGACAGGCGCATGAACCGGCTGAGCATCTTGAACCGCAGCAGCATTTCATTCTGCGGAACCCCTTGCGCTTCGCCGATCTGCGAAAGCATGAACGAGGCCACCTCGCTCATGAACCGCTCGGGGACGGGCGTCTCGATACCCGCCGCATCCTGGCGGCTCTTGAACGAGAGGACCCCCAGCATGCCGCTGACCGCGTACTCTATGACGAAGCGCGTCTCCGGCAGCAGATCGGAGCCGTCCGGGCACAGCACCGTGCGCCATATGCCCAGCATGGTCTTCTTGGCCATCGCCTCCACGCGGTCCATGCCGCCGCGCTCCATCATGAGCGAGAGGCGCTCCATGCGCCGGCCTTCCACGATGCGCGAGAAAACGCCGTCATCAGCGCCCGTCACCAGGTTGAACATTTCGTTAGGCAGGCCTCCGCCGTCCATCAGCTCGTTCTCGATGGCGCTGAACACAAGAGAGTCCAGATCATCGAAATGGTAGTAGAACGATCCGCGGTTGCACGCCGCCTCGGCGCAGATGGCGCCGACGGTGAGCTCGCTCAGACGCCGGTCTTCGAGCAGCTTCCAAAAAGCCTCCACGATCCGCTGGCGCGCATCCTGCGCTTCGGGATCCTTCTTCGGTCTGCCCATGTCCGCATCGCCCTTCGGTCTCGCCGTCCCCGATCCTGCGGACAGTATAGCGGACGCGCCTGTTGTTGGATAGCTTGTCGAACGGGAATTCGACGCCATGTCGAACGATCGCGTCCCAGCCCGCTATCCCACCAACTTGGAGGATTCCACCTGTTCCACGTACCAGGCCATGAACCTCGCCAAAGGCTTGCGCAGCACGAGCCCGATGAGCGCGGCCGGAACCAGGAACAGCGCAAGCATGCCCATCTCGATCCAGAAATCGTTGCCCTGCACGCCGAACATGGCGGCGCGCATGGCGTTCACCACGTGCGTGGCGGGAAGCCACGGGCTGAGGTTCTGGATGAACGAGGGGAGCAGCTGCAGCGGGAACGATCCCCCGCAGCCGGTCACCTGGATGATGAGCAGCAGAACCGCAACGGCTTTGCCCAGGTTGGCGAAGGCCGCCACCAGCGCGTAGATGAGGAACGTGAACACCAGGCCGGCCGCCCAGAAGCACAGCATGAAGAGCAGCGGGTGGGCGACCTGCACCTGCAAGAACAGCATGTTGCCCAAGCCCATGAGCGTGGTCTGCGCCAGTGACACGAACGCCATGATGCCGAAACGGCCGAGGAACAGCTGGCGGGGCTTGGGATCCCGCAGGGCCTCCCGCGCGCGCTCGGAAACCGTCGGCTTCACCACCACGAGTATCAGAAGCGATCCGATGAACAGGGCGAGCGTGGTGTACAGGGGAGCCATGGCCGAGCCGAAGTTCTCCACCGGGAACGCGGCGACGCGCTCGATGCCCACCGGAGCCGCCAGCGCCTTCGAAAGGATCTGCGTATCCGAGCCCAGCACCTGGCGAAGCAGGTCCGCATCCCCGGCCGCCAGGGCCCCATCGATGTCGTCGGCCAACGCCCCCAGGTCGGCCGAAGACCCGCGCAGACCCTCGGCCACCTCGTCGATCTCCTCCGATGCCGATCCGAGGAGCCGGCCGGCGGATCCGGCCGAATCGGACAGCCCGGATCCCGACGCGCGCAAATCGCGCAGGCCGGCCCCCACGCTGGCCGCAAGGGAGGCCGCATCGTCGGCGAGCCGCTGCAGCCCCGGCTTCAGATCGGCGTCGAATTCGGCCTGCAAGTCGGCGGCGCTCTGCTGCGCCTGCGCGGCCAGCTCCTTGACCTCAGCGCGCTGCGCCTGCGTGTCCGCGTTGCCCGCCTCCAGCTTGTCGGCTGCTTCCTTCAGGTTGGCGCTCACGCTTTCCAGCAGGCCGGCGGTTGCGTTCATGCGGGAAACCGCGGCGTCGACGGCCTGGCGGTACTCGTCGGGCACGTCGTCGCGCAGCGCCGCCAGCTCGTCGGCGATGTCGCGGTACCGGGCGGCCTGCCCGTCGACGACGCCCGCCTGGGCGCGCATCTGCGAAGCGCATTCCTGCGACCCCTCCGAGGCGGCATCGAACAGCCCGTCCACGGAATCGGCCACGGCCCCGAAGCTTTTACCGCTGTCCTCGAGCGCGCTCGAAAGGCCGTCGGCAGATCGCCTGAGCTCGTCGACCAGGGCGACCGCTTGCGCCGCCCCGCCCGCGGCCGCGTCCTCCATGCCGTCGATCTCGTTCTGCGCGGAATCGACGAGTTTCGCCGACTCGCCGATGAGCGCCTGGGACGCGTCGGCGAGCGAGGAGTACAGGTCCAGCACCGACGCGGTCCGCTCCATCTGATCGCCCATGCCGCGCACATGGTCGGCAAGGACGGCGATGCGGCCGTTCGCGTCGGCCTCGTCGGCGTACTGCGAGAGCGATTCGGCAAGGCCGAGCGCCAGCTCCGAAAGGGTCTCCGCAAAAACCTGATTGACCTGATACGATACCGAGTCGGCCCCCTTGTCGGTGATCTTGGGGGCGATGGCGCTCTTCTTCTCGTTGGCGTAGTAGACGATCTGGGCGTGCTGCGCGTCTTCCGAGTAGAACGTGAGCATGTCCTCGCTGAAGCTTTGGGGGATGACCACGGCCGCGTAGTACCGACCCGACTTCGCGCCGTCGACGGCGTCCTCTTCGGTGGTGAACGTCCAGTCTATCTCGTCGTTTGCGCGCAGCGCCGACACCACCTGCTCGCCCACGTTCACGCGCAAGGGCACCAGGTCGCTCTCATAGCCTTCGTCGACGTTGGCCACGGCCACGGTGAGGTTCCCCGTGTTGTCGAACACGTTCCAGCACGCGATGACGTTGTACCAGGCGAAGATGGAGGGCATGACCACGAGCCCGACAACGATGATCGTGCTCATCGCATTCGAGAACAAGCGCTTGAAGTCGTCGCGGACGAGGCGCCAGACGTCGCTCATGCCAGACTCCCCCCTTCCGCTTCGCCGCGTGCGCCGTCGCCCGAGCAGATTCCGTCGCCCTTCAGGCTCGACGCGGCGTCCCCTTCGACGCCCTGCGCTTCAAGGCCCACGGCGCACTCGTCCGCTGCTGGCCGGCAAAGCGCGCCGTCGCCCGAGCGCTCCATGGAATTGCGCGAGGCGCCGAGCTCGAGCAGCCCTTCCTCGGTCATGCCGTCGAGGCGCATTTGGCGCTCGAAGCTGTCCCGCAGGCTCTCCACCACCACCAGGAACACGAAGACCGCCGCAAGCCACACGAGCCACGCGGTGAGCAGCCACACCTTCTCGGTGGGCGTGAGCGCGAACACCACCGTGAGCGCCACGGGCACCGACAGGCCCAAGGCCACGGATCCGCGGATGAGGCGCGGGTACCACCGCGAGAATCGCTCGTAGCGGCGACGCAGCTCCTCGCGGTACTCGTCCTTGCCCGACAGAGCTCTGAACAGCTGCGAGAAACGGTACGGCCGCGCAGGTATCTCCACGTCCTCGCCGTTGAAGATGCCGGCCTGCCTGACCTGCCCGGCCACCATGCGGTTGACGTTCGCCATGAGGGGGCGCACCAGGATGCCCAGCGCCATGAACAGCGCGAAGAAGAACGCGAGCATGCCCAGCGCGTCGGCGTAGTGCGAGCCGTAGAAGCCGCAGATGGCCTCGCGCATGGCGCTGATGCCGTACGTGAACGGGAAGAACGGGTAGACGGCCTGGAAGAAGCCGGAGGTCATCTCGATGGGGTACAGGCCCGTTGCGCCAGGAATCTGGGCGAACACGAGCACGATGCAGATGCCCTTGCCGATGTGCTGCAGCGTGACCGAAAGCGCGTAGATGATGCTCAGGTACGAAAGCGATGCCACCACGGCGGCGAAGAACAGCGCGGGGGCGTTGGCGGCGTGCACGCCAAGGGCGAGGACGCCCGCGCAGCAGATCACCGCCTGCAGCACGGCCATGGCCGCCAGGAGGAGGAACCGGCCCAGATAGCGCTGCGAGATGGTGAGGTTGCGCATACCCTCGCCGTCCACCTCCTGCTTCATGATGACCAGGAGCATGAACGCGCCGATCCAGAACGTGAGGTTCATGAACAGCGGGGCCATGGCGGACCCGTAGGCGTTCAACTCGTAGAGCTGCTCGGTCACCAGCTCGGTGGGCGACCCCATGAAGTCGGCGATCTTGGCCGCATCCAGGCCGTCCTCCCCGAAAAGGTCGGCCAAGGCGTCGGATTCGCCCAGGGACAGCACGTCGGACCGCACGGTGCCGAGATCCCGTTCCAGACCGTCCAAGATCCCATCGGTCTGCTCGAGCACGTCCTTCGCGATGGACAGCGTGGAGGCCAGCTGGTCGAGCACGCCCGAGGTCTGGTCGATGAGCAGGCGCTGGTTCGACACGGCGGTCGACAGGGAAGCCGATGTCGAGCCCAGCTGGGCCAAGCTCGCGTTCACGGCGGGGATCGTCGTTTCAAACAGGCTGCCCGAGTACGCCTCGGCATCGTCGACGGCGCGTTGGACGGCAGCGTCGAAGGAATCCCCCGCCTGGGAGGCGGCCTGGGAAAGGCTTCCCGCCTCGCCGCTGAGCGACGAGAGGCCGTCGAGCATCTGCTGGGCGTCGCCGGCGCCGCCCTCCAGCTCGTCGGCAAGGGAGAGGAGCGCGTTTTCGACCGAGGGGTCGGTCTGCGTCGCCGCCAGGTCGCGCAGATACGCGGCCAGCGCCCTGCTCTCGTCGACCACCGCCTGTCCCTGCACGATGGTCACGCCGACGCTCGCCTGCGCCTCGTCGGCGGCGGACGCCAGATCTCCCACCGCGCCGTTCGCCTTCGACGATGCTTGGGAGACCGCCAGCAGGCTCTGGCTCACGGCGGGCATGGCGGCGGCGGAGAAGCTCGCCAAGCCGCTTTGCAGTTGCGCCGTGAGGTCCGACACGGCTGCGAGCGCGTCGGCGGCGCTGTCGACGTCCGACCGCGCGCGGCCGAGGGCGTCCTTCGATTCGCCGACCTTGGCCTGGGCCTCGTCGGTCGCCGACGCGATGTTCGCAAGCGCGGTCCGCGCGCCGCCGACGGCCTGCGCCGCTTCCGCCATCTTGGCGACCGCCTGGGAGCGCGATGCGTCCAGGGCGTCCTTCGATTCGCCGATCGCCTGATCGATGGCGTCGGCGGCCACGTCGCTCACCGTTGAGACGAACGTGGAGTTTATGGTCTCGTCAAGCGTGCTGGCGCCCGTGTCGGTGATCTTCGGCGCCACGGGGCCCGTCTTCTCGTTCACGTAGTACTGCAGCTCCGGCTGCGTGAAGTCGCCCGTGGTCAGGGAGAGCAGCCGATCGGTGAAATCTTCGGGGATGACGAACACGGCATAGCTCTCGCCCGACTCCAGTTCGGCCATGGCCGCATCGCGGTCGGAGAACTGCCAATCGAGCTGATCGTTGCCGCCCAGCTCCTCGACGATCAGATCGCCCACGTGCAGCTCGCCGGTCAGATCGCTCGTGCCGCCCGCGTCCTCGTTCACCACGCACACGCGCAAGCTGCCCGTGTTGTCGTAGGGATTCCAGAAGCCCACGACGTTGTACCAAGTGTACACCGACGGCAAGATGAGCAGGGCGAGCACCACCACCAAGGCCGGCGGCACTTTGATCAAGCGCAGAACGTCGCGCTTGAACACGCGCAACACGTTGCCCATGCCGCCGCCGCTCCCCTTCCCGGTACCCGTCTGAAATGCCCGCACAATGATACTCTTCTTCACGGCGGCTGTCAGGCCCAATCGGGAGTTCGCCGAAGGGGCGCAGAGGCGGCCGGCAGCAGGACCCTATTCTGCACAGCCCTCCAGCAGCTCCTCCACGAACCCTGCGCGGAAGTTCTCGAACACGGCCTCCCCTTCTTCCTGCGTGGCGTCCAGATCCACGTCCGCCATGATGCCGAAGTCGTGGTCGCCGGCTTCGTCGCTGAACACCTGGTGCACGTGCCACAGGCGGCGGGACTTCTCATCCGACTCGTCGATGGTCAGGTAGGCCGCCGACCGGGCGTCGGCGTCGAGGGCTATTTCCCCGTGCGCTTCGAAGTACGCGTCCAGGGCCTGCTGCCAGCGCGCCTCTCCGAAGCCCCAGTCGGCGTCCAGCCTGCCCAGCTCCTCCGCGTCGCGGTGGGCTGCCAGCCGCACCCTGCGGAACAGCGCGTTGCGCACGAGCACGGCAAGGCCGCGGCGGTCGGCCACCACCGCGTCGCCCTCCTGCGGGGGCGCGGCGTCCAGCAGGGATCCGGCGCTCTCCCACTCGTCCACCAGGCTCGAATCAACCGATCGCACGACGAATCCCAGCCACGCGACGATGTCCTCCAGACGCTCGTCGCGCCTGTCGGCGGGGATCGTGCGATCGAGCACGCGGTACGCGTCGGCCAAATAGCGCAAGAGCGTCCCCTCCGAGCGCGCGATCTTGTAGCGGCCCACGTACGTCTTGAAATCCGAGACGGTCTCCACCATGTCGCGCACCACGGACTTGGGCGCCAGCTCGAAGTCGCGCGCCCACGGCACGTCCTTGCAGTAACGTTCGAACGCGGCGTCCAACAGGTCTTCAAGCGGCTTGGGGTACGTGATCTCGGCCAGCTTCTCCAACCGCTCCTCGTATTCCATCCCGTCGGCCTTCATTTCGGCCATGGCCCGGTCCCTCGCGTGGCGCTCCTGGGCGCGCAGCACCTGGCGCGGGTCCTCCAGCGTGGCCTCTGCCAGCGAGATCACGTCGAGCGCATACGTTTCCTCCTCGGGGTCCAAAAGCTCGAGCGCCGCCAGCAGAAACGGCGAGAGCGGCTGGTCGAGCGCGAAATCTTCCGGCACGTCCACGGTGGTGAGGTACTCGGCGGAGCCGCCTTCGCCCTCCAGGCGCTCCACCACGCCCGCAGATATCAGCGTGTCGAATATCTCGTCGGCGCGCACGGCGAGCGCCGCCTTCTCCTCGGCCGTCTGGGCCGAATCCTCGATGAGGCGGCGCACCCGGCTGTACGCGTCGCCGCCCTGCACGACCTCCGAGAGCACCATCGAATGCGTGATGCGCATGCGGGGCTTCAGCGTTTCGGGAACGGCTTCTATCAGGCGCTGGAACGTCTGCTCGTTCCAGGTGACGAAGCCTTCGGGGGCGCGCTTCTTCTTGATCTTCCGCAGCTTCTTCGGATCGTCGCCAGCCTTGGCGATAAGCTTCGCGTTCTCGATGTCGTGCTCGGGCGCCAGGGCGACCACCATGCCTTCGGTGTCGAAGCCCGACCGTCCCGCGCGACCGACGATCTGATGGAACTCGCGGGCGCGCAGCCGGCGCATCTTGCGGCCGTCGAACTTGGTCAGCGCCGTGAGCACGACGGTGTGGATGGGCACGTTGATGCCCACGCCCAGCGTGTCGGTGCCGCAGATGACGGGCAACAGCCCCTGCTGGGCCAGCTTCTCTACCAGCAGGCGGTAGCGCGGGAGCATCCCCGCGTGGTGCACGCCCACGCCGCTGCCCAGAAGGCGTTTGAGCGTCTTGCCGAAGGCCGTGGTGAAGCGCGTGCCCTTCACGGCCTCCTTCACGGCCTCGCGCTGTTCCTTGGACGCCACGCCGTAGCTTGCCAGCGACTGCGCGGTGGACAGCGCCGCATCCTGCGAGAAGTGCACGAGGTACAGCGGCGCCTCGCCCTTGCGCAGCGCCAGCTCCACCGTGCCTTCCAGCGGCATCTCCACGTACTCGTAAGAAAGCGGCACCGGGCGCGGGGCGTCGGCGACGACGCTCACCTCGGTGCCCGTGCGGGCCTCAAGCGACGCGGCTATGGAACCAACATCGCCCAAGGTGGCGCTCATCAGCAGGAACTGGGTTCTGGGAAGCGTGAGCAAAGGCACCTGCCACGCCCAGCCCCGGTCGTAGTCGCCGTAGAAGTGGAACTCGTCCATGGCCACGCAGCCCACATCCGCCCGTTCCCCCTCGCGCAGCGCCTGGTTGGCCAGGATCTCGGCCGTGCAGCAGACGACCGGGGCCTCCGCGTTGATATGCGCGTCTCCGGTGATCATGCCCACGTTCTCGCGGCCCAGGATGCGCACCAGGTCGAAGAACTTCTCGCTGACGAGCGCTTTGATGGGCGCCGTGTAGTACGCGCGCTTCCCCGTGGCCAGCGCCATGAAGTGCAGTCCCAGCGCCACGAGCGACTTGCCCGAGCCCGTGGGCGTCCCCAGGATGACGTGGTCGCCCACCATGAGGCTCATGAGCGCCTCCTCCTGGTGCGGCCACAGATCGACGCCCTGCGAAGCCGTCCAGTCCAAAAACCGGTCGAGCGCCTCGTCGGCGGAGAGCCAGGGCTCCGGCTCGGCGCCTCCCTCTTCCGGTTCCCACCAACTCGGAGCGAGCCGCCCGAGCGAGCCGGCGGCGGAGGCGTCTTCCTCAGGCGCCTCCGCCGAATCTTGCGCTGTGCTTTCAACCATGTGGGGCGACCTCCGAAAAAACCTGCGAACCGTGCATCGGACCCGTATTCTACCCGCAACCGCCGCCGCAGGGGGCGCGCCCATGCAAAGTCCCGAGTTTTGCACGCGGCCGTCAGGGGATCGCGGACACGCAAGCCAACGATGCGGCTAGCGAGGAGCCGCCGGCCGATTCTGCTCTTGCAGATCGTTTTTCACGTCCTCGAGCATGTCGATTATCTCCTGCCGTTTGTGCACATCGAGTTTTTTGTACAGGCTGCGGCAATGCGAGCGCGCGGTGTTGTGGGACACGAACAGCGCATCTGCGATGCGCGTCAAGTCCCGGCCTCGGGCGATCAACTCCAGCACGTCCGTTTGACGAGCCGTGAGACGGTATCGCTTCTGCAACACCTCGCAGCACGCAGGAATGAAATCCTGCTGCACGGTCGCGGCGGCCTTGAATCCCGGCATCGGCTCCAACGCTTCCTCTTTTTCCGGGATCTCGTACAGGGAAAGGGCGCTGTCTTGTTCCGAGCCTCTGCCGCGAAAGCTCAGCACAACGCCGGCGAACGAGAGGCAGTAGATCGCGACCAAGGGCACCACGGCCGTCTGGGGCAGGCTCTGCGCGAACCCGATGCCGCCCACCATCAACGGGCCCATGTCCGCCACAAGGCAAACGCCGCCGACGAAAAGCCCGAACACCAGCGTCGGGTTCACCGCTTTGCTCTTCGCGAGCTCGACGGTGGTGATGATCAAGAACATCGACACGATCGAATACGCGACGTGCGAAATGGCGACGGCGAGCAGACCCGGAGCATCGCCGAAAAGCGGCAAGACGAGCACGGCCGCCGCAACTGCGAACATGAGCACGCCGTACACTTTCCTGAAAGGAAACGACGTCCCCCAGCGTTTCCAGATGAGCAGGAAGATCGCCGCCGCCGCGATCATGCTGACGGAGTACGTGGCATTCAAGGCGAAGGTATCCGACCGCTCCACGAGCGTCGCTTGGGAGACCCTGCTTGCAACGCCGATGGCCCCGATGCACACGATGTAAGGCCATATGGTGGAGAAAACGCCTTTCACCACCGAAGGGCGCGCAAAAGTCACGGTGAACTCGCCCACGCCGTTTTCAACAGGGATCGACCGGCAATAGGACGCCAACAGAACGGTGTTGCCGGCAATGCATGCGGCCATGAGAAACGCGAACGCCGTCAAAGAGCCGACGGCCAAAACGACGGCCAGAAGCGAAGCGAGAGCCGTCCCCAATGCGATCCGTTTTCCAGCCTCCCACTGCGATTCTCGCGAAATGGACTGCTGCCACATGGCGAACGAGACAGCCGAGCCGACGCCCAACAGCACCACCCCGATGCCCGTTGCAAGAGGGCTCTCCGAAATGCCGAACAGCCCTGCGGAAATCGAAAGGCATCCCAGCACCAGGCATCCGGTCTGCAGCGCGAGGCTGCCGTAGCGCAAAGGGCATGAGGCCATGCCGCGCAAGCCGACGAGCAGCAACGCCGGGACGTAGCCCATGCCGAAGTAAGCAAAAGAGCCTGCATCCCCGGGTTGAAACACAAGAGTCGAAGAACCGCCGAAGCCGAGGGGAATGACCCGCCATGCAGCTTGGATGATGGCAAGGGTCATCGCATAGCCCAGAACAGGGCGAAAAGATTCCTTGAACATGATTTCGCCTCCCCTCATGTTCCCCATGCGTAGACGTTCCCAGAAACGCCCTGTCAAGTATCGCATGAAATGGATGAATTTCGGCGAGTTCGCACGCCTGATGCGAAAACGGCGCCGGCGAACCCCCTAAGGTGAGCTCTCGGCTTGCGGATGGCCGCAGGCGTAAGACGAGGAGAGGGGTCATCGTGGAAAACTGCACACGCCGTGATTTTTTGAAAACCACCGCCGTAGGGGCAGCGGGGCTTGCCCTGATGAGCACCGCCGTCGGCTGCGCTGCGGAGGGCAAGCCCGACGCGCCGGCAGCCGCTGCGGGCGCGTCCCAAAGCATCACCGCCGCCCAGTACAACGAGAAGTGGGCCTTCGAAATCCCACCTGAGCCGATCGCCGATGAAGACATCGCTGAAACCTTCGAGGCTGAAGTTATCGTTGTAGGTTCCGGCACCGCAGGCTTGGTCGCCGCCAACTCCTTGCTCGACCAAGGCGTCGACGTGCTGCTCTTCAGCGCAAGCAGCATCCCCGTCTCGCGCGGCGGCTCCAACCATGCCGTCATGAGCAAGTGCAAAGAGCGCTTCGGCCTCCCCGCAGACGACGAGATGCTTTTCGAGCGCGAGATCATCAACAACGGCATGGCTGTCGACCAGCAGAAATGGTACAAGTTCTACAACCACAGCGAAAAAGCCATGAACTGGCTCATCGACATCATGGAGGCGAAGGGCTACGAAACCGGCCTCGAGCAGCGCATCGAATTCCTGGAAGACGGCAACTACTTCAATTTCGTCGGCGCGCACGGGTTCATGACTCCCGAAGCCCACACCATGGGCATGAACCAGCAATTCGTCGTGGACGAACTGGCCGCCCGCCTCGACGATGCTGGAAAGCCCGTCCATTTCAACACCATTGCCAAGCAGCTTGTGCGGGATGAGGACGGCAAGGGCCGCGTCAGCGCCGTCATAGCCCTGTGCGAAGACGGCACGTATGCAAAATACGTCGGATCGAAGGCCATCGTCCTTGCCACGGGCGACTTCTCGACCAACCGGGAAATGATGTACAAGTACGCTCCGTACACTGCCCAGATCATCTCCGACGACGTATACGATGCCGAGCCGAACTACGACAGGTGCTTCGAATACGGCGGCATTTACCCGGGCGATGGCCAGCAAATGGGCCTTTGGATCGGCGCCGCCTGGCAGAAGATCTGGCCTTGCTGCCCCATGGGCGGCGCCGTCGGCGCCGGTCCCAACAACAAGTTCCTGATGTTCTCCGGCTTGCGCGTCAACCGCGAAGGCCAGCGCTTCATGAAAGAGTACGGCCTTCGCGACACCGGCGGCTACGCCAACCGCATGCAGCCCGGCTCCGAGGTCCATGCGCTATGGAATGCCGACTACGCCCGCAAGTTCCCCATCACCTGGATCGACGCGTCCCTTCCCTACGGGGAGGACGCCACCATGACGCCGGAGGAAGTCATCGCCGGATGGGACAAGAACGCGGAAAACGGCACGTTCTTCAAAGCCGACACCCTTGAAGGGCTGATCGACGCCATGGGCTTGCCGAAGGAGGAGGCTTTGAACACCGTCGCCCGGTACAACGAGCTGTGCGCGAAGGGCGTCGATGAGGACTTCCACAAGGATCCCCGCTTCATGATCTCGCTGGAAAACGGCCCGTTCTACGGCCAGACCGGCAACAGTCCGCTGTTCCTGACCATTCTCGGCGGCCTGAGGACCAATTCGGAAATGCAGGTCTGCGACGAAGACGACAATCCCATTGCAGGCCTGTACAACATCGGCACCATGGTCGGAGACATGTACGGCGTCAACTACTCGTTCCAGATTCCCGGATTCAACCTCGGCGCCACCTGCGTGACCTTCGGCTACTTGGTCGGCAAGCATATCGCTGAAAACGACTAGGAGCTTTTTGCCGCGTCGCGCGTCTGGAAAGCTGCGCGGCGACGTGCCGGAAGGCCTCCCGCCGATGGAATGCGCATCGGTCCAAACGACGTGGGCGCCGTGCGGCCCGCCCCGCCGGGGAACGGGGCACGGTTTTCCCCGGTGGCGGAAAAGTAAGGGGGGGT
>CAUEBO010000033.1 GCA_958454405.1 uncultured Eggerthellaceae bacterium
GGCGACCGTCGCAGCCGCTAGGCGCAAGGAGGAACCATGAAAGTCATCCTGCTCCAAGAATTGAAGGGCAAGGGCGGTGAGGGCGACGTCGTGGACGTGGCCGCCGGTTTTGCCAACAACTACCTGTTCCGCCAGGGCATCGCGATTCCTGCGACCAAGGGCAACCTGAAGCAGCTCGAGCAGCGCAAGCACAACATCGCCAAGCGCGAGGAGAACCGCGTTGCCGACGCCAACAAGATGAAGGAGACGCTCGACGGCTCCATCGTCAAGGTTGTCGCCCAGGTGGGCGACGAGGGCCAGCTGTTCGGCTCCGTGACGTCGCAGATGATCGCCGACGCGCTCAAGGAGAGCACCGGCATCGAAGTCGACAAGCGCCGCATCGAGCTGGGCCAGGCCATCAAGACGGCCGGCCAGCACGAGGTTTCCATCTCCATCTACCGCACCATCAAGACGACGGTGAAGCTGCTCGTGGTGGGCTCTGAGGAAGAGCTCGTCGAGGAGACGGTCGAAGAGGTCGTCGAAGCCGTCGAAGAGGCGCCTGAAGCCGCCGAAGCCGAAGCCGAAGCCGCCGAGGCCGAAGCTTCTGCCGAAGAGGCCGCCGAATAGCACACGGCTTGCGTTGAACCGTTTTCCACAGCGCCAAGTTGTGGAAAGAGTGGAAAACCCCCTTCGCCCCCTGATGGGTTGCGGAGGGGGTTTTCTTGCTCCGGTGGACAACCCGTCACGCGCCCGTTTGGGGAAAAATAGGGGGTCCATCTGCGGTTATCCTTGTTGTATCATAGGGCCTCGCCACCGTTCGAACCGCCCATGCGAAAGGGGCCGCCAAACCGCGCGCCCGCGTGCGGGGCGCAGGCCCTCGCCGCTGCGCCCCATCGTTCGACACCATGTACGCGCTTGAGCAAGAGGAAGAGAGAGCATGTCTGCTGCCGCACCCTACAACGCCGATTTCGCGCCCGAGGAAGCGCCCGCTTCCGATCGTCGCAAGATGGAGCCTCAGAACATCGAGGCGGAGAAATCCGTGCTGGCAGCGTGCCTGCTCAACCAGGAGGCCATCGAGGAAGTGGCCCCGAAGCTGGTCAAGGAGAACTTCTACCGCGCCGCGCACCAGCGCATCTACGAGTCGATGCTCGATTTGTACGTGCGCCACATCCCCATCGACCATATCTCGCTCGCCGACAACCTCAAGGCGTCCGGCCAGCTTGAGGCGGTGGGTGGCAAGCCGTACCTCGTGGAACTCGCCGACAACACGTTCGCCCTCACGAACTGGCAGAACCACATGGAGATCGTCAAGCGCACGTCCATCCTGCGCGACCTCATCCGGGCTTCGACCGAGATCAACGCGCTGGCCTATGATGCGCCCGACGACCTGGGCGTAGTGGTGGAGGAATCCGAGAAGATCCTGTTCAACGTCACGGAGAAGCGCGTGTCCTCGGAGTTCAAGAAGATGGACTCCCTGCTCACCGACGCGTTCGACGAAATCACGAAGCTCGCCGAGCAGAAGAACAGCATGGCCGGCGTGCCCACCGGTTTCCAGGACGTGGACGACCTGTTCCACGGCTTCCGCGGAGGCGACCTGGTCATCCTGGCGGCCCGACCGGGCGTGGGCAAAACGTCGTTCGCGCTCAACCTGGCCACCAACTCCGCCAAGCTCGGCGTGACCGTGGCGTTCCTGTCCCTGGAAATGAGCGCCGCCCAGCTGGTGCAGCGCGTGCTGTGCTCCGAAGCGCGCGTCAACCTGTCGCGCCTGCGCGCGGGCCAGCTGCAGGAATCCGACTGGGGGGCCATCGCCGATGCGTCGAACACGCTCTCGAAGCTGGACATGTACATCGACGACACGCCGTCGCTGTCCATCCTCGAGCTGCGCGCGAAGGCGCGCCGCGAGCTGCGCGGCGCGGACAAGGGTCTCATCGTGGTGGACTACCTGCAGCTCATGCAGCCGCCGCAAACGCGCCGCGACGGCAACCGCGCCGTGGAGGTGGGCGAGAT
Organism: uncultured Eggerthellaceae bacterium; assembly: GCA_958454405.1. GTDB lineage: Bacteria > Actinomycetota > Coriobacteriia > Coriobacteriales > Eggerthellaceae > Enteroscipio. The sequence continues at coordinate 1,987 of CAUEBO010000033.1, forward strand.
CTCGCGCGGCCTCAAAGTGCTCGCCAAGGAAATGGACATGCCCGTCATCGCGCTGTCGCAGCTCTCGCGCCAGGTGGAGATGCGCGGCAAGAAGCGCCCCATGCTTTCCGACCTGCGCGAATCGGGATCCATCGAGCAAGACGCCGACATCGTCATGTTCATCGACCGCAGCATGGACGAGATCGAGGCCGAAAGCGACGACCGCCCCGACATGGGCATGGCCGAGCTCATCGTGGCGAAGCACCGCAACGGCCCCACGCGCGACATCAAACTGGCATTCAACGCGGAGTTCACGCGCTTCATGGATTTCATCGACGATTCGCGCGCGGGCGGCTACGCCTAGGCCCCGTTCCTGCTGCATTAGCGCTACACTAGGCGCATGCCGAAACGTCTGACATTCATCCACGCCGCCGACCTTCACCTGGGCGCTCCGTTCCGCGGGCTCCGGGCGCTTTCCGACGCCTGGGCGAACAGGCTGCTGTCCGCCATCGGCGAAGCGTACGATCGCGTCATCGACGCGGCCATCGCGCGCGACGTCGACTTCGTGGTCATCGCCGGCGACATCTTCGACTCGGCGCGCGCCTCCTACGGCGACTACCTGCATTTCTTCGAAGGGCTGAAGCGCTTGGACGAGGCGGGCATCCCGTCGTTCCTTATCACCGGCAACCACGACCCGTACACGTCGTGGACGCGCGATTTCTTCTCGCTTCCTCCCAGCGCGGTCATGTTGCCGGCCGACCGCCCCGGCTTCCAGCTGGTGGAGCGCGACGGCGAGCCGCTGTGCCTCGTCGGCGGGCGCGGCTACTACAACCAGACCTGGCCGGCCGACGAGTGCATCGCCGAGGGCATCACGCGCGCAGCCGCCGAGCAGGCGCTTTCCCCGCAGGATCCGCGCGCCGCCCAGGCTCCGTTCGCCGTGGGGGTGCTGCACACGGGCCTGCACCTGGACCCGGTGAAGGCGCCGGTGGATCCGCAGATTCTCATGCGCGCGGGCATGGACTACTGGGCTTTGGGCCACATCCACATGAAGTACGCCTACCCGTCGATGGACGATCCCCAGCTGGTGTTCTCCGGCTGCATCCAGGGCCGCGACGTGAAGGAGACGGGCGAGCGCGGCGTGTACCAGGTCACGCTCACGGAGGGCGCGCCCACCCAGCTTGAGTTCATTCCCACCGCGAGCATCGTGTGGCAGCGCATGGGCGTGGACGTGTCCGACTGCGACAACCTTCCCGCCGTCACCGACAAAATCATGCGCGAGCTGTTCCACGAGAACGGCAAGGCGCACTGCGAGCAGATGGTCGCGCGCATCACGCTGGAGGGCGCCACGCCGCTGCATCCCCTGCTCGAGCGTCCCGGCGTGCTGGCGGATTTGCGCAAGCACGTGAACGACTCCTATTCGGAATTCTTCTGCGACACGCTGATCGACGCCACCGTGCAGCCGCGCGACAAGGACGCACTCAGGCGCGAAGGCCTGTTTCCCGCAGTGTTCTTGCAGGTCGCAGAAGCCCAGCGCGCCGACGTCGAGCGCGAGGCGGCCTACGTGCAGGACGAGTTCCTGAAGAAGAACGTCGCGCTGCCCAGCTCCTGCGTGCGCGCCATGGAAGATTTGGCCGAGGAGGCCGAGAACCTCGTGCTCGACCTGCTCTCCCAAGGAGACGACCGATGACCCCGCCTTTTCTGGAGCGCATCAAAATAGTGGGCTTCGGCGCCTTCTCCGGGAAGGTGGTCGGGCCGTTCACCCCGCGCCTCAACGTGGTGTTCGGCCGCAACGAGGCGGGCAAGACCACGCTGGCGTCGTTCGTGGGCGGCGTGCTGTTCGGCTGGGAGGACGCGCGCGGGAGCCGCAACACGTACAAGCCGGCGAACGCCGAGCGTTCGGGCTCGCTGTTCTTCGCCTTTCCGCCTTCCGATGAGGATGGCGAACCGGGCCAGGCGGAGGAGATCGAGCTGTCCCGCATCCGCAACGCCGACGGCTTGCAAGGCGATGCGTCCATCGTGGCCGACATCGACAAAGAGACGTTCCAAACCATGTTCTCGCTCACCAGCGACGAACTGCGATCGCTGCGCAACACCACCGACGTGACGGCGAAGCTGCTCACGGCGGGATCGGGAACGGGCGCTTCGCCCGCGCACGCGCTCGGCGAAGTGGACGAGCAGCTGGCAACGTACACGTCGCGCGCGGCGGGAGCCGAGCACTCGCTCGTGCGCCTTGCCGCCGAACAGGACGACCTGCGCGCCCAGATGGCGGCGGCGTCCGAAGAGGCCGAGCGCTTCAAGCGCGAGGACAAGGAGTTCCGCGACCTGGCTCCGCAGCGCGACGAGATGATGGCGCGCCTCGATGCGCTCAACGCCGAGATAGAAGCGCTCACCGCGCGCCGCGCGCACGCGGAGAAGCTCGATCGCGAGATAGCCGATGCGCGCGACCGCGTGTCGTCGATCCGCGAGGAGGAGGCCGCGCTTGCGGCGGGGCGCCGCGCCCAGCGCGACGACGACCTGGCGCCGCTCATGCGCCTTGCCGCCGCCGACGAGCGCGCGCTGCGCGACCGGATCGACGCGCTCGCCTCCGAAGAGGCGAAATGCGAACATGCGGTGGACCTGGCCCAGGACAACTTCGCCACGTCGAAAGCCGCCTACGAGGCGCTGCTCGAGGCCGGGGACGCGAGCGCGGCGAAAGGCCATGCGCGCCGGCAGCGCAGCGCGCAGGTGACGCTGTCCATCCTGCTGCCGCTCGTCTTCATAACGGCCGGCGTGCCGCTGTTCATCCACGGGCGGGAGATAGCCAGCCTCTCATTCACGGCGCTCGGCGCCGGCCTGGTGATGTTCGCGGTGATGATCGCCCTGGGGGCCCTGGTCATGCTGTTCCGCCCCGACAAGGCCGCCGACGCCAAAGAGGCGCGCGAGCGGGACGCCCAATGGGTCATGCTGCAGGACAAGAAGAAGCTGGAAGCCTGCCTGCAAAGCCAAGCCGCGTGCAAGGAGCGCGCCCGCGCGCAGCTGGACGCCGCCGGGCTGGCGGCGGCCCAGGGCTCGCTGCGCCAGTCGCGCGTGCTGCTGGACGAGGCGCGCGAGGCGCGCGCGGAAGAGAACCTGTTCCAGCAGCGCCAGCAGGCCCTCGTCTCCCGTCGCACCGCGCTCGAGGACAGCCTGGCCAATGCCGAGAGCCAGCGCCGGGCCCTGTTCGAAAGCGCGATGCCGCGCGGCGAGCACACCGTTGCGGGCATCGATGCGCTCGTGGCCCAGAAAGCGCAGCAGCGCGCCGGCCTGCTGGAGGCCAGCGAGGGCCTGAACCGGCGTTACGGCGAGCTCAAGCAGGAGCTTTCGCAAGCCGTGCACCTGCGCGACTTCGACGAGCTCAAACTGCAATACGAGCAGGTGCGCACGCGGGAGGAGGAGAGCGCCCGCGACTACGCCCGCCTCCTGCTGGCGAAGCGCATGCTGGAATCGGCCATCGCGGCGTGGGAGAGCAAAAGCCAGCCGGAAGTGTACCGCCAGGCCAGCCGGTTGCTTTCGCTCATGACCGACGGGCGCTGGGTGAAGGTGTCCATGACGGCCGAAGGCTCGTTGCAGGTGACCGACTCCGTGAAGACGACGCACGACCCGCTGCATCTGTCGCTTGGCACATGCCAGCAGCTCTATCTGGCGCTGCGCATCGCGCTGCTCATCGAGGCCGACAACGTGGGGCGCGCCGTCCCCATCCTGGCCGACGACATCCTGGTGAACTTCGACTCGATCCGGCGCCGGGGCGCGGCCCAAGCGCTCGTGGAGCTTTCGCGCGTGCGCCAGGTGGTGCTGTTCACGTGCCACGAGGAGATCGTCGAGGCGCTGCGCGAAACCGACCCCACGTTGAACGAGGTGGAACTGTAGCGCAGCGCGCGCAGCCGCTTCACGCACCGCAAGCCAGCACATTGCCATCCTGAGCGAGCGCAAGCATTCGACAGTCCGCTGGACTGTTGCATGCTCAGGATGACAACCTGATCGGGTGCATGTCAATGATGGTTGAGCAGCGGAACCCCTCGTTCGTGGCAGAAAGCGACGTTAGTCTGCTGTTTGAAGGGCCGATTCGGCCGTGTGCGCCGCCTTCGGTTTCGGCCCTTTCCGTTTTGCCTGTTCAGCGGAATGGCGGGAAATCCGGCTTCCGGATGGCTCCCTGCGAGATGGCAGACTAACGTCGTTTTCTGCCACGAGAAGGCAATTTCGCTGCTGAACCGCCCGCCCGCGGAAGACGCACGCCGAGAACGGCAGCGGGCATCCCTCCGAATTCATTGTCGCCCCTGTGATTCTGGGCACATTTTCGCAGGCCTATAATATACTGTGGTAGCTGCGATACGAACATCGAAAGGACGCGACGCATATGCCCAGCACGGTTCTGATCGGCGCTCAGTGGGGAGACGAAGGCAAAGGCAAGATAACCGACCTGATTGCAAGCGAGTACGATTTCGTAGTGCGCTACCAAGGAGGCAACAACGCCGGGCACACGGTCATCCACGGAGGCAAGAAGCTCGCGCTGCACCTCATGCCGTCGGGCGTCATGTACGAGAACGCGGTGCCGGTCATCGGCAACGGCGTGGTCATCGACCCGGGCGTGCTCATCAAGGAGATGGCCATGCTGGAGGCCGAGGGCATCTCCTGCAAGAACCTGAAGATATCGTGCGACGCGCACGTCATCATGCCCTACCACAAGGATTTCGACGGCGCCGACGAGAAGCGCCTGGGCGACAACAAGATCGGCACCACGAAGCGCGGCATCGGCCCGTGCTACCAGGACAAGGTGGCCCGCAAGGGCATCCGCATCCAGGACCTTCTGGACGAGAAGATCTTCCGCTTGAAGCTGGAGACGGCGCTCGCCCAGAAGAACCCCGTCCTGGACAAGATATACGGCCTGCACACTTACACGGTGGAGGAGATCTGCGACGAGTACCTGCCCTACGCGCGCATCCTCAAGCCCTACATGGCCGAGACGGCGCAGCTGCTGAACGAGGCCGTGCGCGCCGGGAAGTCCATCCTGTTCGAGGGCGCGCAGGGAACGCTGCTCGACATCGACCACGGCACGTACCCTTACGTCACATCCTCATCGTGCTGCGCGGGCGGGGCGGCTACCGGCACGGGCGTGGGCCCCAAGGCCATCGATCGCGTGCTGGGCATCCAGAAGGCCTACATCACGCGCGTCGGCGGCGGACCGTTCCCCACCGAGCTTCGCTTCCCCGAAGACGGCGGCACGGGCGAGGAAGCCGAGGCGGGCGAGCTGCTGTGCCAGGTGGGACACGAGTTCGGCGTGACCACGGGCCGCAAGCGCCGGTGCGGGTGGTTCGACGCGGTCATCGCGCGCTACGCCGCCGAGGTGAACGGCCTCACCGACGTCGCGCTCACCAAGCTCGACGTGCTCAGCGCGTTCGACACCATCAAGGTGTGCACGGCGTACGAATGCGACGGCAAGCGCTACGACTACTTCCCCATGCAGCAGAGCGTCCTCTTCCATGCGAAGCCCGTCTACGAGGAGCTTCCCGGCTGGAAGGACGTGGACATCACGTCCTGCCGCAGCTTCGAGGAGCTGCCGGAGAACGCGCAACGCTACGTGGAGTACTTGGAGAAGATCACCGGCGTGCCCATCAGCATCATCGCCGTGGGCCCCGATCGCGACCAGACCATCATGCGGGGCTGGAACCGGTAACGTTCCGCCGTTCTGTCGAACGACGGAACGGCTCGACGCTGCGAAGCGCCGATGCACCCGATCTCGCGGCGATACCGACGGCTCGCGTACCGAAGCACGCGTCGCCCTCGCCATCACCACGATCTCGGGCACCTCTGCGCTTCTCGCTGACGTAGGATTCGACCTGCAAGGCGACGAAATGTTTCACGTGGAACATTTCGCCGCAATGACGTGCGACAGAGGAACGAATGTTTCACGTGAAACAGTGGCAATATGAGGCAGCACCGAAGCGCTTTGCGTGACGGAAGAAGGGTTTGGGTTTGAAAGGACCTGCTATGAACATCTTGGTATTGGGCGGCGGCGGACGCGAGCACGCGATTGCGTGGGCGCTTGCGAAGTCCCCGAAGACCGACGAGCTGTACGTGGCGCCGGGCAACGGCGGCACCGACGCGATCGCCCAGAACGTGCCCGGCCTGAACGCCGAGGACGCGCAGGCCGTGCTGGCCTTCGCGCAGCAGCACGAGGTCGATCTCGTCGTCATCGGCCCCGAAGCCCCGCTCGTGAAGGGCGTGGCCGACGTGCTGCGCGCGGCGGGCATCGCCGTGTTCGGCCCCGACGCGCAGGGAGCCCAGCTGGAGGGCAGCAAGACGTTCAGCAAGGATTTCATGGAGGCCCAGGGCATTCCCACGGCGCGCTACCGCAGCTTCACCGAGCTTGAGCCGGCGCTGGCGTACGTGCGCGAGCTGGGCGCCCCCATCGTGGTGAAGGCCGACGGCCTGGCCGCGGGCAAGGGCGTCGTGGTGGCCGAGACGGAGCACGATGCCGAGGAGGCGCTGCGCGACTGCTTCGCCGGCGCGTTCGGCGAAGCGGGCTCCATGGTGGTGGTGGAGGAGTGCCTCACCGGCCCCGAATGCTCGCTGCTGGCGTTCGTGAGCGGCGGCAAGGCGCACTGCATGGCCACGGCGCAGGACCACAAGCGCGCCTACGACGGCGACTTGGGCCCCAACACGGGCGGGATGGGCGTGTACTCGCCCGTGCCCATCGTGCAGCCCGATGAGCTGGCGTCCATGTACGAGATCATGGAGCGTGCGGCTGCGGCCACCGACGACGTGTTCGACCACGACTACCGCGGCGTGCTGTACGGCGGGTTCATGCTCACGCCCGAGGGGCCGAAAGTGCTCGAGTTCAACGCGCGCTTCGGCGATCCCGAGACGCAGGTGGTGCTGCCGCGCCTGCAGGTGGACCTCGTGGACATCATGCTGGCCGTGGCCGAAGGCCGTCCCGACGACATCGACCTGCGGTGGAGCGAGCGCTGGGCCGTGTGCGTGGTGCTGGCCAGCGAGGGCTATCCCGGACCGTACGAGAAGGGCAAGGTCATCTTGGGCATCGAGGAAGCCGAGGAGCTGGACGGCGTGACGGTGTTCCATGCCGGCACGGCGCGCAACGCCGACGGCGAGCTGGTGACGGCCGGCGGGCGCGTGCTGAACGTGGTCGCGCTAGGCAACTCCTTCGACGAGGCGCGCGAGCGCGCCTACGAAGCCGTCGACCTCATCAACTTCGAGGGCAAGCAGTACCGCACCGACATCGGCAAGCGCGCAGCGTCCGGTCGCAGCGCGTGGGAGCGGTAATGCTCTCGGAACGGATGCTGACCGCGGTCGTCCGCAGCCTATCGGAAAACTACCTGAAGCTCGAACCGACCAGCGAGCGCCGCATGCCGGCTCCCGTGCCGGGACAGCGCTACATGCTGTACATGCACGTGCCGTTCTGCGAGCAGCTGTGCCCGTACTGCTCGTTCAACCGCTTCCCGTTCTCGTCGCGCCGCGCGGTGCCGTACTTCGAGAACATGCGCCGCGAGATGATGATGCTGAAGGAGATGGGCTACGACTTCGACAGCCTGTACGTGGGCGGCGGCACCCCCACGGTCATGATCGACGAGCTGTGCGACACCATCGACCTTGCGAAGGAGACGTTCTCCATCAAGGAAGTGTCGAGCGAGACGAACCCGAACCATCTCATCCCGAAGTATCTGGACAAGCTGCAAGGCCGCGTCCAGCGCCTGAGCGTGGGCGTGCAGAGCTTCGACGACCGTCTGCTCAAGCAGATGGACCGCTACGAGAAGTACGGCAGCGGCGAAGAGATACTTGAGCGCATAGGGGAGGCCAGCCCCTACTTCACCTCGCTCAACGTGGACATGATATTCAATTTCCCGGCGCAGGACGAAGACGTGCTCATCAGCGACATCGAGCACGTGGTTGCCAGCGGCACGAACCAGACGACGTTCTATCCGCTCATGGCCTCGCCCAGCGTGGCCCGCTCGCTCGCCCGCACCGTGGGCAAGGTGGACTACGCCCGCGAGCGGCGCTACTACGAGATCATCACCGAGCTTCTGGCCGGCGGGGACAACCCGCTCTTCGAGTTCGGCAGCGCCTGGACGTTCAACCGGCTCTCCGGTTCGTCGGCCTCGGGCCCGGATGCCATGATCGACGAGTACGTGGTCGATTACGAGGAGTACCCGGCCATCGGGTCGGGCGGCATCACGTATTTGGGCGACAACCTGTACGTGAACACGTTCTCTTTGAACGACTACAACAAGGCCATCCAGGCGGATCGCATGTCCGTGATGGGCAAGGCCACGTTCAAGAAGCGCGATCGGATGCGCTACCGCTTCATGATGCAGCTGTTCGGCTTGCGACTGGACAAGCGCCAGTTCGAGCGCGATTTCGGATGCACCGTGGAGCAGGGCCTGCCCATCGAGATGGCGTTCATGAAGGCGTCGGGCGCGTTCGACCGCGACACGCCCGACGAGCTGACGCTCACCGCCAAAGGCCGCTACCTCATGGTGGTGATGATGCGCCAGTTCTTCATCGGCGTGAACAACCTGCGCGACCAGGCGCGCGCCGCGCTGGTGGGCGAGGAACGCGAGCTCGTCTTCGGCGACGGGAAGTAGTTCGGGGAAGCAAGCGCTTCGCGCGCCGCTTGCAGCCGAGCGCGCGCGAAGGCGTCCGCTTCCAAGGCGACCGGTTCCTTGGAAGCGGTCGATCAGCCGTTTTCCGTCGCCTCCGCCGTTGAACCGCCCCTTGCCACGACCCTGGCCAGTCCGCCTCCACGACATCGGCTGCTTTCGGGAGCATTCCGCCCAAACCGCAAGTGACAGAAAACACGGTCGAATGTGCACTCGCCGAGCGCGAAACCGGACATGCGAATTCCGTGACCAGGCGTTTTACGCGACCAAGGCGCGCGAAGGACGCGAATCGGCCTTGTGGACTGCACATTCGACCGCGTTTTCGGTCATCGTCGGTTCGGCTCGCTTCGCTCGCTCAGGATGACCATGCGCTGGCTTGCGCAATGTCAATGGCGGTTTACCATAGAGCGATTCAGCCCGGCGGCACGCGGATCGTTCGAGCGTCAGCTCGAGCGTCCATCCGAAAAGCTGCGCACCTCGGTGCATGTCAATGGTGGTTTGACGGGGACCGTCGTCCGGCAGGCACCGATTCGTTGCTCTGCCGAGATGCGCCTGCGCGCCGTCGGCGGTATACTAATGGCTCGAACGCCCCTTTGGACGGCTGGGATTCGATCATGCGTTGACGGGAAGGAGAACCATGGCTTCATTCGAGGCGGACTGCCCGCGCGCTGACGTGATCGATTACGAAGATGCGCGCTACCGCTTCGATGGGAACATGGCCCTGTACGAGCGCCTGGCGCTCAAATTCTCGGACGACCGCCATGTCGAGGAGCTGTGCTGCGCGCTGGATGCAGGCGATGCAGATGCCGCCTACCGCCTCGCGCATGGACTGAAGGGCCTTGCCGGCAACCTTTCGTTCGCCAAGCTGTACCGGAGTGCGGCGGCGATGTCCGACGCTTTGCGCGCCGGCGATCTTGCCCGCGCCCGCGCATTGGCGCCGCAGCTTGTCCAAGCGCACGACGACGTCCTGGCCGTTCTCTGCTCCCCTCGATGATGCCGACCTCCTGCCCGCAGGCTTTGCGGCCCATGCCCGTCTGCCGCACGGGCAGCTCTGCGTGAGATTCGCCGTGCTGTCCTGAGCGACAGCTTTAAAGCGTAGGGGGTATGGTAAAATCCGACTCAAACAGCGCTTCAACGTTTGTTTGAATGCCCTGCTGCATGATGGTGGTACAATTGCCCGTCATGCCGAAGGCGGCGAAACGAAACAGGAACGAGGTCGAGCCGGAGACGTGGTTGGGCGCACGAGGCATATCGAGGGATTCACGCTCGCCGAGCTCTTGCTTGCGATCGCCGTCGTCCTCGTGCTTGCGGCCATCGCCATTCCTTCCATAATCGCCGCTCAATCGAACCTGCGCATGCTGGAGCTGAACAACGCCGCCGAGCAGATAGCGAACGCCGCGCAAACCCAGATGACCGCCAAGAAGGTTTCGGGAACATGGTGGTCGATCATCCAGAAGGGCGGCACGGGGGCCGACGCGGCGGACTGCGCGTATCCCGAAGCGACCGGAGCCCCCGGAAGCGGTGGGCGCACGCTGCATTACCTGACGGCCGATCAGGCTCGGGCGGCGGGCATCGTTGCGGCGCTGTCCGTCGATGAAGACGTGCGCAGCGGAGCGTACGTCATCGAGTTCGATGCGGACACCGCCTCGGTGTCGCGCGTGTTCTACGCCGACGGCAAATCCGGCTTCTTCGGCAGCGCGGACCCGGCAAGCGCGCAAGGCGTCTACGCCTACTACGGCACGGGCGGCGGCTCCACCAATGTGGACGTCCGCAAAGACCACACTCCCATGATCGGCCTGTACGACGGCACGCCCTCCGGCGCCACCGCCGAAAAGGCCCTCAAGAACCCCGTCGTGTCGGTCGACCAGAAGACGGGCCGCCTGTGGGTGCAGGACCCCAACCTTGACAAGGCGACCGGCTCGGGCGACACGGCGACGACGCTGAAGCTTGAGAAGGCGAACCTCGCCGAAAACGAAGAGCCCGCGGCGTTTCGCATCTCGGGATTGTCGAGCGGCACCCAGGCCGTCGTCGTGTCGCTGGTGAGCGAAGCCGACGACGAGGACCAGGGCTCCTATGCAGCGAAGGTGCAGCTTTCCGACCTCGGCTTTCTTGACCAGGTGAATCAGAACACCGGCGAGGGAACGGGCAACGTGTTCTCCCTCGACTTGAACGCGCTCGTCCGCGCCGTTGAAAACGCAAGCGCCAGCCCGGGCAGCGGCGACATCGCCGCCGTTCTGAAGCGATTCGCCTCGGGCGACCAGGTGAAGGTGCAGGCGGCCACCCGACTCGTGCCCAACAGCGCGAAGTGCATCCCGGCGACGGCGACGGCCTACATCGAATGGCCCGCGCCGGCCAGCAGGATCACCCTCATGATCACCGACCCCTATTCGGAGGCCGTCCAGGATGAGGACGTTCCCGGCGCCGAGGGCGGCCAGCCGAACGCCGCCGGCTACCAGGCTCCCACGGTGGAGGCCACATCCGATTCGCCTATCTACAGCGCTGAATACGAGCCGACGTCCGCCGACTTCCCGATGAAATCGACCGCCGCGAACAAGGAGCTCGTCAAGAGGAACAAACAGGCGGGGTATCAATCGTACATCGGCGGCTGGGTGCCGTACGATCGCGCCGCGGGAGACGACACGTTCAAGCTGCGCGTGAACGCGGGCTCGTACACGGGCACGAGCGTCCATCGCTACCAGGTGTGGGAGCTGTGGGTGCAGCGTTCGAACGGCGACTACACGCGCGCAGGGTACCTGCGCAACAACGTGTGGGAGTGGGCGAGCGGCTTCGCGGCGCTGGAAACCTGCCTGACGTGGTACGACGCCGACGGCAACGAATACGGGAGCATCACCGGTGAAAACGTTGCCGACCTGGGCATCGTCTCGGCAGCCGTCAGCGGCGGCGCGGCGTCGTTCGATGCTCTGGACGACCTCGGCTTGCTGGACGAAGACCGGAACGCATCCATCTTCGTGCGCACGGCCCCCAGCATGGACGACGTGCAGACGTTCTTCGACCGGTACGCGGCGGGCGACCTCAAGAAGGACCTGCAAGGCAATTTCAGGACGGGTTCGCGAGGCTACGGGTACGGCCTCACGCTTCCCATCCGCCAGAAGTACGAGCAGGAGTTCGGGGCGTCGTCTTCGGACGTGTCATGGGTCGTCGCGCAGGGGAGCGACGGCGGCCTCGGCTCCCAGGGAAACAGGTTCCTCGCTGCCGACAACCTGCGCGTCTACTACTCCGTTGCGCCTGGGGTGGCGTTCGACAACATCAGGAGCAACTCGAACTATCTCAGGCTTGCCAGCACGGAGATGACCGACGTGGCGCTCTGGCTGTACCGCGACGGCAAGGGCGTCGGCAAGCTGGAAGCCCAGCCCGCCGCGCTCGTCCAGTCGGGGCTGGGCGGCAGCAGGTACTATTGCGGCGGCACCGCTGCCGCCGACTTCGAGCTGCCCACCGAAAGCGACCGGCTGTTCTACCGCGTCATCGAGTATTGCGACGACGAGGGCGCTGCTCTGGCCGCCTATGACATGCAGTACGTGCCGTACACGGTGCAGGACGATCCCGCCTACGCGACCATACGGGCGGGGATCAACAAGAACAGCGAGGACGTGTTCACCGGCTGGGCGTGCAGCACGACGCAGGACGGGCAGACCATCGGCGTCAGAGCCGGCGAGCAGGTTGGAGCGTACAACGACTCGCTCGCCTTCGGCTACAACCAGCTGAAGGGCAAGTACGTCAAAGTGGGCATCGGCTTGGTGTACTTCGAAACGTACGCCGACGGAAGCTCGGGCTACTACGGCTACGTGAGCGAGACTCAGACCGACCCGATCGACCCCACCCTTCAGAAGGAATCCGCCATCAGCTCGTGGGGCTACCGCCTGATCGTCCCCTATGTCGAAGGAGATAAAAGCTTTCCTGCTGCCACGGTCTCAACCTGGCCCGACCGGTCGCTGACCGAGCAGGACCATCTGGTGATAGACGGCATGGAGTACCGCTCGTTCTCGTTCAACGACGGGATAAAAACGTCCACGAAAACGATGACGTACACGTTCCGCGGCAAAACGGCCACGTACACGTTCAACATCAACTTCGCCTGCGCCGTGGCGCGCGAAGGGGGCAATCCGCAAACCGAGAAGCTTTCCACGGGCGAAAGCGCCTGGAACGTGCGGCACGCAATGCAATTTCCCGGCTCCCTCTCGTGGTACAACAACGCCTCATCCATCCAAAGCATGTACCAGGCCGACAACTACGTGCAAACCCGCAGCATCGACATGCTCACCATACCTGCGGGCTCGATGGGATATGCGACCAAATACCAATACGCGTTCAGGGGCGTGTACGATGGCGGGAACTACGCCATCAAGAACGTGCATAACCGCTTTTTGCAGAAACAGGCGGACATTTCGATCGTGGACCTGAGCGGGGTTCGAGCTTGGGGCCTGTTCCCGGCCATCTCGAGCGCGACGCTCATGAACATCGCCATTGTCGAAGACGGAACCACGGGTCCTTTGAACCTCGTTGGAACGAACGGATTCTCGTTCGGCATGCTTGCCGGCTACGCTGAAAACTCCACTATCGAACAGTGCACCGTCGAAGGTTCGGGCAACGACGTCCAGGTGAAGGCAACCGCTACGAACACGGTCACCGTCATCGGGGGCCTGGTGGGAAGGGCGTCGAGTTCCACCATTACGGGATGCAGCGCTTCCAACCTCGCCTTGTCGCTCTCTTCGAACGGAAACGCGGCATGGGCGATCGAACCGTCCATGGGCGGACTTGTCGGGCATATGATACACGGCCGCATCCAGCCCGAAGGCGACAGCGGGCCTTCCGAAGTCGCCGCCGATGTCAAGCTTTCCATCACCACTGCAAGCAGCAGCGAAACGTACCTGCAGTACTACGGAGCCGTGGTCGGCCGGGCCGAGGGAGCGGCCGTCATCGAGAGCAGCTTCGCACGAAGGGTGCTGATGACCGGTACCGCGCGGGCTGACGGAACTGCGGACACCATGAGAGCGGGCACCTATATAGGAAGATACGACGGCACGGGCGATCCGATAACGGGCGGCGGAGCGCCGTCGGACATACGACAGCGTTATGGCGACGAAGAGCCGACGGCGGTCACGGCGAAGATCGGCTACCCGCATGAGTAGGCCCCTTGTGAAAAAGCCTGAAAAGCCCCTGCGGCGCATCCCAAAGCTCGGCGACGAGCGGGGCGCCTCCCTCGTCATCGCGCTCGTGTTCTTCCTCATCTGCGCCATCGTCGGATCCGTGGTGCTCACGGCAGCATCGGTGGGCGCGAAGGCCGTTCAAACGAATAGGGAGCTGCAGCAGGCTGAGTTCACCGTGGGCTCGGCGGCGCAGCTTGTCGGCAGCCAGCTCTCCGCGATGGGGCTCACCGTGGACTACGCGTCCAGCGCCGACGGGACGGTGAAGGTGGACGAAACGGCCAACGCGTCGTTCGGCTTCAGTTTCTGGGAGGCGTACGGCGCCCAGATCTGGACCGCTCGCACCAGCTCCAGCTCGTTCACGCAAAGCGTCCAGGTGGACCTGTCGGGCAGCTCGGCAAGCATGGACCAGGTTGCCGGCACGGTCACCGTCGACGCCGACCTGAACATCACCGTGGACCTGGGACGGGTTGTTCCCGACAGCAGCGCGGCAGACGCGAACGCCTATCGCGAGAGGGTGTACGTGCAGTGCGTTCCCACCTACGATCGGTCCGGCCGTTTGGTCGCGTTCGCGTACGAGCCGGCCGTCGTCACGAAGGACGTGCAAGGGGGCGGTGCCTGATGAAGCCGTGGCTCTTGCTCGGAACCTGCGCGGGTCGGCTGAAGCGCGCCGTGGGGGCGCGCGTGTCCGACGAGCGGGGAGATTCGCTGGTCGAAGCGCTGGCGGCGCTGCTCATCGCCGCGCTCGGCGCGGCGGCGCTCGCCACCATGGTCATGGTGGCGAGCAGCGTGGTCGCCCAGAACGAGCAGGCCCAAGCCAACGCGTTCGCAGCCGAGTCCCAGGTGTCCGCGCTTGCGGGAACGTCCGAATCGTTCGCGCCGACCGCGACCATCACGGCGGGCGCCGCGTCCGGGACGTCCAAGGTGATCGTGTACCTGTCGGACGACGGCACCTATGCCCGCTACGTCGAGCAGACGGGCACGGTTTCCCCGTGATGCGGTGGTCGGACAAACCTTCCGCGCGCCGCCTGGCCGTGTCGAAGCGCGCCGCAGCGCGCATCGCCGCGCGCCTGCGCGACGAACGCGGCTTCATGCTGGCCGAGCAGCTCGTCAGCGTCATCTTCATCGGTCTGCTGAGCGTCGCGGTCGCTGCGGGGCTGGGTGCGGCCATGGCGGCGTACGGGGCCATCACCGCAACCTCGAATGCCAACATGCTGCTGGCGGAGACGGTCCAGCAGGTGAACGACGAGCTGGCGTTTTCGATATCGGCGGAGGACGGATCCGCCACCTTCGTCAGCGCCGCCACGCGCACGTCTGTTACCATGGCTTCCGGCGACGAGGGCATCGTGCTGTCGCCGACCCAAGCAGGCGCGGCGCCCATCACGCTGGTGGCGGAGACGAACGGCCTCAGCCCCTCGTTCACGTCGCCGCCGGTGTACCAAGCGGCTGCGAACACGTGGACGTACGCGGTGGCCGTCAGCGATGCCGGCGGCAGCCAGCTGGCGGCGCAGACGATGACGGTGGCGCGGGTGAATCCACCCGATACCGCCTGACCGCAGACGTACGGATGCGAAGCGGCACCGGCAAGGCGAAGGAACGAACGATGCGGGAACAGGGAGACTGACGACATGGCATACAAGCGATTGGGCGACGTGCTGATGGATGCGGGCCTCATCACCGAGGAGCAGCTGTCGCACGCTCTCGACCAGCAGAAGGACACGAAGCGCCGCCTGGGCGACGAGCTCATCGCCGAAGGCGTCATCACCGAGGCGGGCCTCATCGAGGCGCTGCAGATGCAGCTGGGCGTGGATTTCGTCGATCTGTCGCAGATCGACCTCGATCCCGAGATGAGCCGCGTCGTGAGCAAGAACGTCGCGCGCCAGTACAACGTCGTCCCGGTGAGCCAGACGCCCGAAGAAGTGTATTTGGCCATGAGCGACCCGCTGAACTTCATGGCCATCGAAGCCGTGAAGAACGCCACGCGCAAGCGCGTCGTTCCCATGGTGGCCACGCAGGACGCCATCATGCGCGCCATCATGACGCTGTACGGCAACGAAGGTGCCGCCCGCGCCATCGAGGAGATGAAGCGCGACGTTCGCGCCAGTGCCGACGAAGCGCAGGGCACCTTCACCACCACCTCGCTCGGGGACGACGCCGACGCGCAGTCGGCGCCGACGGTGCGCCTGGTGAACAGCATCATCGAGCGCGCCGCCACCGAGCGCGCCAGCGACATCCATCTGGAGCCGCGCGAGGAGGACCTGCACGTGCGCATGCGCATCGACGGCGTGCTGCGCACCATCCTCACGGTGCCGAAAGAGCTGCAAGCCTCGGTTATCTCGCGCCTCAAGATCATGGGCGGCATGAACACCTCCGAGCGCCGCGTCCCGCAGGACGGCCGCGCCAACATCCGCCTGAAGAAGCAGGACATCGACCTGCGCATCAACACGCTGCCCACCATCCACGGCGAGAAGATGGTCATTCGGCTGCTCGAGAAGAACGAGGAGCTGTTCAACCCCGAGGGCATCGGCCTGACCGGCGAGAACCTGGAGAAGTACCAGCGGCTCATCAGCGCGAACAATGGCATGGTGCTCATCGTGGGCCCCACCGGCTCGGGCAAGAGCTCCACCATGCACACCATGATCCGCGGCCTCAATTCCGATTCGGTGAACCTCGTCACGCTGGAAGACCCCGTGGAGTACAACATCAACGGCGTGAATCAGGTGCAGATCAACGAGAAGACCGGCATGACGTTCGCCAGCGGCCTGCGCGCCATCCTGCGCCAAGACCCCGACATCGTCGCGGTCGGCGAGATCCGCGACGGCGAGACGGCCGAAATCGCCATGCGGGCCGCCATCACCGGCCATCTGGTGCTTTCCACCGTGCACACCTACGACGCCACGTCCACCATCGACCGCCTCATCGACATCGGCGTGGAGCCGTACCTCATCGCCAGCGGTGTGCGCGGCATCGTGTCGCAGCGCCTCGTGCGCAAGGTGTGCCCGCATTGCCGGCAGGCGTACCAGCCCAGCCTTGAGGAGTGCGAGGACATCGGCTTGCACCCCCAGCCGGGCGTGACGTTCTACCGCGGCACGGGCTGCCCGCTGTGCTTCGGCACGGGGTACCGCGGCCGCACCGGCGTGTTCGAGATCCTGCTGCTTGACCGGGCCCTGCGCGAGTCCATCTCGGGCGGCGCCACGCGCGAGGCGCTGCAGGCCGCCATCGAGCGCTCAGGTTCGTTCAAAACCATCGAGGACAGCTGCCGCGATCTGGTGCTTTTGGGCGAGACGACGGTTGAGGAAGCGCGCAAGACCATCACGGCGCTGGAATAGGGAGGGAAAGAACGAGATCCTTCGACTCCGCGTCGCGCTCCGCTCAGGATGACAGCCTGGGGGCGCAGGCGCTCCGCTCAGGATGACAGGGCGCGTTCGTCGTCCTGAGCGAGCGGAGCGAGTCGAAGGATCCCGAGCGGCGCCAGCAGAAAGCCTCAGAAGAAGGACAAGAAGAAGGAAGCATATGAACGTCGAACAACTCATAGCAGCCGCACACCAGGTGAACGCCTCGGACGTGCACCTGGTGTGCGGCTTGCCGGTCAAGTTCCGCGTGGACGGGCATCTGGTGAACGCGGGCGTGAACGGCGACGAGCCGCTGTCGCACGACGATTGCGAGCGCTTCGCGCGCGAGCTGGCGGGCCACGACTTCGACCGCATCGAGCGCATCGGCGAGCTCGACCGCGCCGAGACCATCGCCGGGGTGCGCGTGCGCATCAACCTGTTCCGCCAGCAGGGGCACGTGAGCGCTGCGCTGCGCCTGCTGTCCGACGTCATTCCCGCGCTCGATCGGCTGGGCCTGCCGCCCGCGGTTCTGGAATTCCCGAAGATCCAGCGGGGCATCGTCGTGGTCACCGGCGAGACGGGAAGCGGCAAGTCCACCACGCTGGCCGCGCTCATCGACGCCATCAACCACACGCGCGCCGAGAACATCATCACCATGGAAGACCCCATCGAGTACCTCTACACGCCCGATCAGTCCATCATCTCGCAGCGCGAGATCGGCCAGGACACGGCCAGCTACCACGACGCCCTGCGCGCGGTGCTGCGCGAGGACCCCGACATCATCCTCATCGGCGAGATGCGCGACCTCGACACCATCCAGACGGCGCTCACCGCCGCCGAGACGGGGCATTTCGTGCTGGCCACGCTGCATACGAAATCGGCGGCCGACTCCATCGACCGCATGGTGGACGTGTTCCCCGAGGGCCTCCAGCGCCAGATCCGCATGCAGCTGTCCACCTGTCTGGTGGCCGTGCTCTCCCAGCAGCTGCTGCCGCGCGCAGGCGGCGGGCGGGCGCTCGCGTGCGAGCTCATGATGGTGACGCCGGCCATCCGCAACCTCATCCGCGAAGGCAAGACGCCCCAGATCGCAAGCTCGCTCGGCACATCGGCGGCCGCCGGCAGCGTGACCATGGACAACGCGCTCATCGCGCTCGCCCGAGCGCGCGCCATCGACGCCCAGACGGCGGTGGGCGCGGCGCATGACGCCGACTACGTGAGAAAGAACGTCCGCTGATGCCTACGTACACCTATATCGGCCTATCCGACGCCGGCGAGCGCGTGAACGGCGTGGTGGAAGCCTACGACGAGATCGAGGCCATGGAGCAGGCGCGCGATCTATGCCGCATCGTGCAGAGCGTCAAGGAAGTGCGCGACGGCAAGAACATCCTGGCCATGGACATCACCAAGCCCAAGGCCAAGCCGAAAAACCTGGCCATCATGTGCGCGCAGTTCGCCACCATCCTGCAATCGGGCCTGTCCATCGCGCGCGCCGTGACGCTCGTGTCCGACCAGACCACCGACAAGTACCTGAAGCGCGTGCTGGCAGAGGTCGCCGTGGACGTGGCCAGCGGCCACGGGCTGGCTGAAAGCTTCGAGAACAAGGGCCCCGAACTGCCCCGCGTGTTCGTGGAAACCGTGCGCGCCGGCGAGGAGAGCGGCCGGCTTCCCGAGGGATTCCAGCGCCTCCACGCCTACTACGACAAGCGCTCGAAGGTGGCCGCGAAGGTGGCCAGCGCGCTCACGTACCCCATCGTCGTGCTCGTCATCGCCGTGGTGGTTGTCATCCTCATGATGGTGCTGGTGATACCCGTCATGGCGGGCATGGTGTCGTCGCTCGGCACCGACATGCCCGGCATCACGCAGTTCCTCATCAGCGTGTCGAGCTGGATGGGGGCCAACTGGCTGCTCATGCTGGTGGTGCTCGTCCTCATCGCGGTGGGCATCAGAATGTACGCGCGCACCGAGGCGGGCAAGACGCTGCTTGCGAAGGCGAAGCTGAAGCTGCCCGTCGTCGGCGTCATCGGCGTGTACTCGAGCGCATCGCAGTTCGCGAACACCATGGCCACGCTGGTGGCTTCCGGCCTGCCCATGCCCCGCGCGGTGACGGTGACGGCGCGCGTGATGGACAACTACGTGGTATCGCGCGAGGTGGGCGGCATGGAGGCGGGCCTGCAGGAAGGCCGCACGCTTGGGGAGTGCATGGCGGAGAGCCGCTATCTTCCCAAGACGCTCGTCGAGATGACCACCGTAGGCGAGCAGACCGGCGAGCTGGAAGCGACGTTCGAGACGATGGGCGTGTTCTACGACGACGAGACGCAGCGCGCCACCGACCGGGCGCTCTCCTACCTGGAGCCGGCGCTGCTCGTGCTCATGGCGCTGTTCGCGGGCTTCATCGTGGTCGCGCTGTATCTGCCGCTGTTTACCATGTATGCGTCGATGTGACTAAAACGGCGTCATGCGACGCCGCGCTAGGATCTCGTGCAGATAGCAAGAACGAGACCGGTGCCGAAGAGGAGCGCCGGGACAGGAGAAAGGAACGTCGATGAAAGAGATGATCAAGAGGATGCGGGAGGAGAAGGGTGGCTTCACGCTCGCTGAGCTGCTTGTTGTCGTGGCTATCGTTCTCGTATTGGTTGCAATCGCTATTCCGGTTTTCCAAGGAGCGCTTAACAATGCGACGCAGGCGGTGGACAAAGCGAACGAGCGCTCTGTGAAGGCCGAGGCCACTGTTGACTATCTTACGAACAACAACACCCTGGCGAACACCACGTACTATGTAACCGATACGGGAGATGTGGTGACCACTCAACCGACGAGCGGCACGTACACGACGTACACCGTTGCAGCGTCGGGAACTGGAAGCGACGTGCAAATCACGGTAACGAAGGTTACGGCGTAAAAGGCTCAAGCGCATGTCCCTTCCCCTCGACATCTTCACTCCGGCACAGGCGGCGATCCTCCTCGGGTTCGCTGCCGTGCTGGGGGCATGTCTGGGAAGCTTCGTGAACTGCCTTGCCTGGCGCAGGGTCCACGGCGAGAGCGTCCTGCGCGGCCGCAGCCATTGCACGAGCTGCGGCCATCATCTGGGGCCGCTCGACCTGGTGCCCATCGTGTCGTGGCTTGCCCTGCGGGGCCGCTGCCGGCATTGCGGGCGGCGGGTGAGCGCGCGCTACGTGGTGGTGGAGGCGCTGCTGGCGGCGGTGTTCGTCGCGCTGCTGGCGGTGTACGGCGCGGGCGTGCCCTGGGTCGCTTACGCGGCGCTGGCCTGCATTCTCATGGCGGCGGCGCTGGTCGACCTGGACACGTTCACCATCCCGAACGGGTTCGTGGTCGCGGCCGTCGCGGTGTGGGCGCTGCTCATGGCGGCTTCCGCGGCGGGTTTGGCGGCATGGCCGCTGGGCGGTGCGGCCCCGTTCGGCGATGTGGGCTGGTTCGGCGTGGGAAGCTTGTTCGTCCCGCTCGTGGGTGCGGGGTGGCTTGCCGTCGCGCTCGACGGGCTTGCGGGCGCGCTCGCCGTGGGCGGCGGCATCCTGGTGGCTTCCATCGCGTTCGATGCGGCGACGAAGCGCGCATCGCTCGGCGGCGGGGACGTGAAGCTGCTGTTCGCGGTAGGGTTGTTTTTAGGTTTGGCAGGATCGTTGCTGAATCTGCTGGCAGCGTGCGTCGTGGGATTGGCGCTCGCCTTCGTCCCGGGGCTTTCGCGCTCTCAGGCGCCGTCAGGCGACGGCACGCCAGAAGAGCGGCCCGAAAGCTTCCGGACAAGGGCGATCCCGTTCGGCCCGGCCATAGCCGCGGCGACGGCGATCACGCTTTTGGTTGGTCCGACGGTGCTCGCGTGGTATGTGGGCCTGTTCTGACGCATACGAGGCAGCGGCTTGAAAGGAACGCGTTGCATGGGTAAAGCATATACCGGCGTCGACATCGGCACCGACAGCTTGAAGCTGGCGGTATGCGATGGCGACGCCATCAGAATCGCGGTGGTGGAGACGCTGCCCGAAGGAATGATGGCCGACGGGAGGCCGGTCAGCCTCGATGCGATGGCCGACTTCATCAAGGGCGTCGTGCGCGCTTCCGGCGGCATCGCCAAGGATGCGGCGTTCGTCGTGCCGGCGAACGACAGCCTGGTGCGCCGCATCTCCGTGCCCGCGATGACGGAGAAGGAGCTGGAGCTGAACCTGCCCTACGAGTTCCGCGACTACATCTCCCAAGGCAAGGACCGCTACGTCTACGACTACGCGGTGCTCGGCACGCAGGTTGACGAGCAGGGCATTCCCCAGAGCATGGACCTGCTGGCGGTGGCGGTCATGAAGCAGACCGTCACGGACTACGCGGAGATGTTCCGGCGCGCCGGCATGAAGCTGCGCGTGGCGCTGCCGGTGCAGGCGGCGTACCAGAACCTCGTCGGCGGCAACCCGCGGGCTCTGGCCAACTGCTGCATCATCGATTTCGCGCACGCGCAGACCACGCTGTACTTTTTCGCGAACGGAACGTACGACGCCACGCGCACCATCGAAATGGGCGGCATCGACCTCGATCGCGCAATCGCCGATGCGTGCGGCGTGGACGTCCACGTGGCGGCCGGCTACAAGCTGGCGAACTACGAGAACGTGCTCACGGGGCCGGCGGCGCTGGCCGTGTACGAATCCGTTGCGGTGGAGATAAACCGCGCGCTCAACTTCTACGGGTTCAACAACCCCGATACCGCCGTCGAGGTGGCGTACTGCGGCGGCGGAGGCTCGCTGGTCCAGCCGCTCGTGAACGCGGTGGCGGCGCAAACCGATATCGAGCTGCGCGCGATAACCGACATCATGCCGCCCGCCCAAGGCGACGACGTGCGGGCGCTGTGCCCCGCCGCCGTGGGCGCGACGCTGAAGGCGAGGTGAGAGCCGTGGATCTGCATCAGCCCCTTTCACTCAAGAACGCCGCGGGCAAGCGGGGGCCGTATCCCACGAAGACGTCCATCAACCTGGTGAGCGCCGATGCCGCGCACGGCAACGTGCTCACGCAGGTGGCGCTGTTCGTGATAGCGATGGTGCTCATCGGCATCTTCGCCAAGTTCGCCGTCATCGATCCGCTGGCCGGCAGCTTGGACAGCAGCGCCCAGGTGGACGCCGCCAAGGGGCAGCTGGCCGCCTTGAAGGCGGAGAACGCGGACTTCGCCGAGGTGAACAAGCAGTACGAGCGCTACGTGGCCACCGGCCTCACCGACGAGGAGCAGAACCTTGCCGATCGCGACGGCATCATCAACCTTCTGGAGACGAAGGTCATGGGCGTGGGATACCTGAGCTCGCTCGACGTGGCGGGCAACACGGCCACCGTCACCTGCCTGGGGGCGAGCCTCGACGAGGTGTCGAGCCTCGTTGAAAGCCTTGAAGCCGACGGGCGCGTGTCCCATGTGACCGTGTCCACCGCCCAGAGCGACACCGACGTCACCGCTTCGGCGACCATCCAGATAACGTTCGTCGGCGCGCTCGACGGCGGCGACGGTGCGGACGGCGGCACGGCAGGCGGTTCCGCCGTCGGCAGCGCGTCCGGCCAGGGAGAGGGGGCCCAGCAATGACGCGGCGCAGTGTGTTGAATCGATCCTTCTCCACGCGCGAGAAAGTGCTCCTGCTCATCCTGGCCATCGTCCTGGTGGTGGGGGCGTACTACTTCCTGGTCGTGAAAAACGTTGCCGACACGCTGGCGGCGAACCAGGCGGAGCTTGAGGAGGTGCAGGCCCAGATCGACGCACAGACGGCCCTTGCCCAGGCGCGCACGCGCATGGAAAGCGAGCTGAGCGAGCTGGGCGACGGGCAGAGCCTTCCCGAAGTGGCGGTGTACGACAACATCCGCAACGAGCTCAACGAGCTGAACGGGCTCATGGCGTCGGCCACCTCGTACGATCTCACGTTCGACCAGCCGCGGCTCGACGGCGATCTTGTGCGCCGGGATGTGAAGGTGTCGTTCACGGTGCCCGACTACCGGTCCGCGCTCGACATGGTGAGCAAGCTTGAGAACGGGTCGTACCGCTGCCTGATCAACGACTTCACCCTCACCGGCAAGCTCTTGGCCGACGGCAGCGTCGACGGCGTTGCGGCCACGCTCGACGTGACCTATCTGGAAACGACGAAAGGCTCTGCCAATCTGAGCGGCTTGGCGGAGCAGTAGGCGAGGCCCGCAACGAGCCGGGACGCCGCCTCGGCCAAGAAGACGGAACGGGAAGGCCCGGCGAGGCATGCCTGTGCCGGGCGAGCCGTAGGGGGCTGTATCAAAAGCACTGCTTCTTTGGTTTTGTAGGGCAAGGGCTCTGCCCTTGCCGCCCAACCAGTGGCGTTTTCTCAGGTCGACGGCAAGGGCAGAGCCCTTGCCCTACGGTGCGATCATCGAAAGCGCGCTTTTTGCCGGCTTTTGCTGCAGCCTAGTCGCCTGCGGAGACGTTTCTGGCTGAGCGGCAAGGGCTCTGCCCTTGCCCTACAAGAACGTCGAAATGCGACTTTTGATACAGCCCCTCGGGAAGCTCCAGCTGCCGGAACCGCTTCGGCAGCTGGGATCGGGCCCTTCGCCTACTCGTGCCGGTAGCGTTCGAGAAGGAAGCGGTCCTTCCCGTCGGCCTTCGCGCGGTACAGGGCGCTGTCGGCCTGCCGGTAGGCGGCTTCGTACGAGACGGCCGTTCCCGCGGGCAGCTCCACGCCGCCGATGCTCAGCGTCACTGCGCGCATCTGCCCATCCTGGTCGGGGAAGGTCACGGCATGCGCGATGATGCCGTTGCAGCGCTCGGACAGCTTGTCGTGCGCGATGCCGCCCCTGACGCACACGGCGAATTCGTCGCCGCCCAAACGTCCTACCAGGTCGTCCGGGCGGAACGCCTTCGCAATCGCCGCGGCGGTGCTTTGGAGCGCCCCGTCTCCCACCAGGTGGCCGTACGAGTCGTTCACGTTCTTGAAATCGTCGGTGTCGATGATGAGCAGCGCGCCGGCTTCTCCCTTTTCCAGCAGCTCTTCGACGCGCTCTTGGAACGTCTTCCAGTTGAGCAGCCCGGTCAGGCCGTCGTGGTGGGCGCGCCGCGACAAGTCCAGCTTCTCCCGCACCTCGTCGTCGATGTTTGTGATCTTGCCGATGACCGTGACGGGCTTGCCTGTGTCGTCGGTGACGAAGTGCGACATGATGCGCAGCCACCGATGGGGCCCTTCGTCGGATTCGAAAGGCGCGTCGATCACGGTTTCGCGCGGCGCCGTGAACGCGTCGGCAAGCTCGGGGCCCAAGGTGCTTTGCAGCCTCTCGCGCGCGTTGCGGAAGATGCGGTACGGCCGCTCGGCATCCGATCGGCCTTCGTCTTCGTCGGGCGGCATGAAGGCGCGGTTCGTGCTCGGCTTCGAAACCAGCAGCGTGTCGTTTTTGATGGAGTATTCGAAGAACTGCTCGTTCGCAAGGCTGTAGAGCTTCTGGAATCGCTGGTTCTCCTCGCGCACGCTTCGGGCCGCGCGTATGCGCGCCCGCAGGTACAGGGCCAGCAGCAGGATGACGACGATCAGCAGCGAGATGAAGCCCAGGGCGATTTCCAGCAAGTGGTCGCTGAAGAAGAGGTTGACCTGCTCCTCTTGGTCGATGAGCGAGTTGTCGTAGACGATGGAGTCGAGCTCTGTCGACGAGAGGCTGCGGATGGATTTGTTGATGATCTGCAACAGCTCAGGTTCCGCCGGCTGCACCAGGCCGAAGCACGTTTCGATCGCCTGCGAGGAAGCGGGCAGCGTGAGCAGGTTGTTCAGGCCGTCGATGCCCAGGTAATAGGGTACGCTGTAGGACGTGCTGTAGGTGTAGTCCGCCCTGCCGTCGTTCACGGCCTCAAGGCACGCTTCGGCCGAGTCGCATACCACGATGTTCGCGTCGTCGCTCGCGAACGTCGCCTGCTCCCAGGGAACGGCGCGCTTCTTGTCTCCCAGGTTGTCAGGATCCGTGAACTTGTTGTACACAAGCAGCTTCGAGGCGGACATGTACGGGGCGCTCAGAGACAGGTCGAGCCCCTCGGCGACGGCGTAGGTGCGGTCGACCCCCGCCACAAGGTCCACGTCCGCTTCGCGGATGGCGGCCATCGTGTCGGCCGATCGGCCGATCGGCACGATTTCGTACGTGAAGCCCGCATGTTCCGACAGGTAGTCCAAGACGCCCTTCGACGCGCCTTCGAAGGCGCCGGTGACCCTGTTGAAGGATTGGACGGGCGCTTTCTCGGAAACGACGCCCACGCGGAGCGTCTCGTGGTTCCGGGCGAACGTCAGCTCCTCGCTCGTCAGGGCGTAGTCGGACGTGGCCTCCGTGAAGTACTGGTCGTACAGCTCGTCCTGCAGCGCGGGGTTGCTGCGGTTCATAAGGTTGATCGTCTCGTCTATCTCGTCGATGACGTCGCGCTGGCCTTTCGGCGCCGCGAAGAAGTACGGCCGTCCTGCGAACGTGACCACGCTGTGGAAGCCCTCGTGGATGTTCACGTCCACGTCAAGGAAGGCATCGGCCTTGCCGTCGAGGACGTTCGAGAAAAGCTCCTCGGGGCTCTCGCAGTCGATCATGGCAAGATCGATGCCGTTCTGCTCGAAGAAGTAAACCAGCTCCTCGCGCCGCTTGTCGGCGGCCGAAAGCAGCGCGACGCTCACCTGGTCGCGGGTGAACAGGTCGGTCTGGTTGATGGCGCTCTCGCTGTTCGACACGAACAGCGCCGTATGGGCGGTTCCGTAACTGTTTTTCGGGTACTCGAAAAGCTCTGCGAGCGACTGGCTGTACACCATGCTGCCTTCGATGTCCACCTCGCCGTTCATGAGCATGTCAACGAGGTTCGCGGCCTGTTCGTTGTCGGTGTCGCCGGGGGCTTCGATGAACTCGTACGTCCAGCCGGTGAATTGGGCGATATGGATAAGGTAGTCGTAGGTGTAGCCCTGGAACGTTCCGTCCTCATTGCGCTCGAGCACGCCTTCTTGCGGCATGTACCCCACTTTGACGACGCGCTGCTCGGCAGGGGCAGGTGCCGTTTCGCCGTGCTGGGCCGTTGGGGACGCGTCCTCGGCGAAGGCGCGTGCGGAAGGGAGGGCCGGCAGGAGCGTGCAGACGAGGAGGGCCGATGCGAGGAGGCGTGCGAGAGTCCGACGGGAAGACGTGCAGGATGCTGTTTTCATCATGCTTCCTCGTTTCGGCTTGGGCTCAAGCTGGTCATACGACGGCGGTCTATCTTGCGATCCAGAGCGTAAGTATACCCCGATTCCCTTGGCACAGGGGGGTGTAATATGTGGGGGAAAGACCGATGCGCGCAGGCGGCGGATGGGCTGGCAGCTGGGCGCTCGGCGAAGCCCGCACCATGCGCCGATGCGTGCAGACGGCTCCGGCCCAGCGGCGCAGGAATCCGGAAATGGCAGAAAACGCGGTCGAATGTGCAGTTTTCGAAGTCGATTCGGGCTCATTGTGCATCGCGGCTGCGCATAATGCCTGGTCGCGAAACTGCCGCGCTCGTTTTCGCTTTCTGCGAGTGCACATTCGACCGCGTTTTTGGTCACCTCCGGATTTGCCGTCGTGGCGAAGCAGTTGGAGCAAGGCTCTTGGGCGCCCGTTCTGGCCTGCGTGGAGCCCTTTCGCGCATACGAAAAGCGCCCCCGGACAGTTCCGGGGGCGCTGCACATACGATGGTGGTCGGAGGGGGACTTGAACCCTCGACATGTAACGCCTGTTCAAACCTATAAAATCTTGATAGTTCATTTACGAACAACCGAAGGGAATAGAAGGGCTTGCAAGACCCTGCAACTCCCTGTAGTCACGTACAGAATTCGTACATGACTACAGGTGTGTACGTGTGCCTGTAGCGAGCCCATTTAGATCTACGTAATTTACCTGTTTAAAAGATTGGTTAATTCGGGGAAGCAAACCGACCCCAAGATAACCAAACCAAGGAGCATTAGGATATCGAGAACGATTAATAGCCATAATGCTGCTCGGGGTATTTTTGAACCATCACCCGTTCGAACTAGCTTCCATACAAAGCCTAATAAGATTGCCATAGAATTTGCAAGTACAAATCCAACGAGAAGCACCACAAAAGAAAGGTTCGCAAAGCTGGGCTGCAAACCAGCTGCTGTAATAGCCGACGAAGAAAAACCAATACCGCTATTGAAAGCTAATACAACGGCCGCAAAAACACCGAGGATCGCAATATAGTCACGCTGCATTTTTGTTTGCAGATTGCGCGTCTTCTCTTCGGCCTTCTCGATTCTGTTTCCAAGAGTCGAGTTCGCTTCTTCAACTTGTTCATTAAGCTTCTTTTCGAATTCTTCTTCTTGGCTGAGGAGTTGCTGACGCGTCGTTCTTAAACGATGATCTTGCCGCTGGTTTGCATCAGCATTGTAATTAATCCGCACTAGTTCGAGGTTGACGTGATCGAATAGTTTAGAAACGACCTCTATTAATGTCTCATTGCCGTCGCGAAGAACTCCATTAAACACCATATCAAAATTATCTGCGATGATTTGCGCTCTATCGCTGTAGTACGGATTCCCTCTGCCGATCGAAACATTCTGCATCATCATTATTCTTGAAACGTTGGAATACATATGACGAAACGTATTACGACGGCCGTCTTCGTCCAAATATATTGTTCTTAGCTCTGAAACACAGAATTTCATGTCATGCTCAGACATGAAGTCCATCCGTGCCATTTTTGCAATGAGCGAGTCTAGCTGTCTTTGCTTCTCGCTTATCTCTTCACGGTTTAATTGAGGCATTCGTCGCAAATCAATTCTTTTTTTATAACGCGACCGTTGCCTTCACCATTCCCGAAAGTAATGGCCCATGGAGAATCCTCGCGATGAGTTATTTCAACCAAGTCCCAAGGATAGAGTTCTCTCTTGGTCTCTATGATCGGGTCTATAAAACGGGCATCCATCTCGCAGAGATCAATCGCACCATCGTATGGGGAGCTGATCCTCATACCTCCCCATAACGAGTATTCACGGTACACGTCAGGCACTACGGGGCCATACTGCCACGCCTCAAAGTCATCTGAAATCAGCATGGTGCCATTTCTATGGCAATAATCACGTTGACAAAGAAACAGTATCTTTTGTAATTGGAGGTTACTAATGGGGCAATCATCAGATATGCATTTATTAACGATATAGTGAGCGACGCTTGCTGCGCTATACTTTCCGTCCATATCGCACCCCTTTCTGTAACCAATTATTATACATCCTATGTCAAGAACTTGATTAAATGTTGCAAAGATGGAATAACATCTTGTCAATATATCGAGACGGTATATAAAAAATGAGCTAAGCATCGCAACTTGTAATTCGATAAGTAGCCCTTAGGGGTTTATGCCCCTTTAATCACTTTCGAGCATCGGCTTTAGTGCTGTAGAAGACCACTTCGCCCGTCAATCCCGCAAATCCTTTGTCGAACACAAGCCTCTGCCCGTCCGCGCTCTTGGAAGCGGATGCTTTAAGTGTCGTGCCGTCCTTTTTGAGCTTGCCGCTCGATGTGTCGCCGCCCGTTGTCTCCCACCTGTTTCCGTCTAAGGTGAGGGTCACCCATACGTTGCTTTCGTCGAAAACGTCCGTAACGGCGTGCATACCACATACCCGAAAGACCTTGCGCGTTGGCGTACAGCTTGTTGCAGACTGGGCCACTCCAAAACTAAGAATTACCACGAGTAGTAATGCTGCCTCCGCAGTTGTCGCCATCCCGGAAGTCCAGAACTTGCAGGAGAAACACCTTGCCGAGCTTCGCATAAAGTCCACGGTCGATACTCCAGTAGTTACGAGCAGCGTAGGTGGTTTCATGCATCCCGAGAACCTGAACAGGTGGTGGCGCAAGCACCGTGCAGAGCTTGGACTTGAAGGCTTCACGCTTCACCGGTTTCGTCACCTACGCGAGCGTGCTTGTCGGGGAAGGTGCCGACCCGAAGTCCGTTCAGTCGCTCATTGGCCATCCGATGCCGCGTTCACGATGAAGCTGTACACGCATCACAACATCGAGAGCGAAAAGCGCGCGACGCTCAAAATAGCCAATGTTATCTACGGAGTTAGTGAGACAGGGGAAGCTCATCTCGACGACACGGTGTTGTCGCAACCGTAGAATCCGCGACCGCATAAAGCGGTTTCAAGCAACCACGTACACGTTTTGTACATGATCGGTTACGCAAATGAAAAGGAAGTGTTTGCGCTACGTCAGAATCCCCATCCTGAACAGCACAAACACTTCCTTAATTATCATGGTGGTCGGAGGGGGACTTGAACCCTCGACACGCGGATTTTCAGTCCGCTGCT
>CAUEBO010000034.1 GCA_958454405.1 uncultured Eggerthellaceae bacterium
TCATGCGCTTCCTCGACGCCGGCAACAAGGTGAAGATCACCATCATGTTCCGCGGCCGCGAGATGGCCCACCCGGAACAGGGCCTCACCATCCTGGAGCGTTTGGCCGACGACTTGAAAGAGACGGCGGTCATCGAGAGCCAGCCCAAGATGGAAGGCCGCAACATGCACATGCTCATCGCCCCGCTGCCTTCGGCGGTCGTGGCGAAGAAAAAGAAAGAGAACGAGAAGAAAGAAGAAGGGAACAACGACGATGCCTAAGATGAAGACCCATCGCGGAACCGCCAAGCGCTTCCGCGTCACCGGTTCCGGCAAGATCATGCGCTCGAAGGCCTTCAAGAGCCACATCATGACGAAGAAGAGCCAGAAGCGCAAGCGCAATTTCCGCCACGAGACCGAAGTGGCCAAGGCCGACCAGAAGGTCATCGCCCGCAACCTCGGCATCCGCTAATCGATAGGAGCAACCAGATATGGCCCGTGTCAAGCGCGCAGTCAGCGCCCACAAGAAGCGTCGTACCGTCCTCAAGCGCGCCAAAGGCTACTACGGCGCGAAGTCCCGCTCTTATCGGGCGGCGAAGGAGCAGGTGCAGCATTCGCTGCAGTACATGTACCGCGACCGTCGCAACAAGAAGCGCGAGATCCGCCGTTTGTGGATCACCCGCATCAACGCGGCGGCCCGCCTCAACGGCCTGAGCTACTCCGTGCTCATGAACGGCCTGAAGAAGGCCGGCGTGCAGCTGGACCGCAAGGTGCTCTCCGATATGGCCGTCAACGATCCCGAGGCGTTCACCGCCGTCGTGGAGGTTGCCAAGAAGGCCCTGTAGGACCCGCCCTGCATCGAACCGCAGAATCGAATCGCCCCTGCCGCCTCGAACGAGATGACAGGGGCGATTCTCATGCTGCCCGGCTGCTGAAAGCGCGCCGCGTGGCGCTCACAGCTGGTCGAGGACGAGTTTCGAGTCATCGTCCAAAAAATCGTCGTCTGAGAAGAAGTCGTCCTCGAAGAGCAGGTTGTCTCCGAGGAACAGGGAGGCGAGGTAGTGCTCCACCGCGCGGTGGGTCGAGCCGAACGCGCCGGTGACCACGTCGATTCCGGCGGCTTCGAACGCGTCGCGGAACGCGGGATCGAGCACGTGGACGATGAACACGCTCACGCCGAGCTGTTTGAACAGGTTGGCCGTGAGGTCGGGGGACAGGCAGGGGTTGGGGGTGTTCTGGCATTCTCTGATGATGCCGCGATCCACCGTGTAGCACATGTAGCTTTCGCATCGGTTGCCGTGCAGCGATACATCCAGACCGTCGCTGGCCACCGCAATCCTCATGTTGCTCCCTTCTTCGTTCTTCAGCCTCCACCATACCGCGTCCGGCTGGAGTCGTGGGCGCGCTTTCGCCCAGCGGGGACAAATGGCTCGATGAACGACATGGACCGTTCGCGGGAATCCTCCCTGCAGACGCGAGATGTGCGGCCGGGCGCGCGTTCCGCAGTTTGCATGGCGGGGCTTTCGCTTGACGCGGATGCATAGTAAGCTTGCGGGCATGGAAACCGAACCTCTCTTGAAAGCCGACGTGGTCGTCGTGGGGGCCGGCGTCGCGGGGGCGGCGACGGCGCGGGAGCTTGCCCGGTGGCGGCTTGCCGCCGTGGTGCTGGAGGCGGGAAACGACGTGGCGTGCGGCGCGACGCGCGCGAACTCGGGCATCGTGCACGCGGGCTACGACCCCGCTCCCGGCTCTCTGAAAGCCCGTTTCAACGTCGAAGGCTCCAAGCTGTATCCCCTATGGGCCGACGAGCTGGGGTTCTCGTACCGGTGCAACGGCTCGATGGTGCTCGCGTTTGCGGAGGACGAGCTTGCGAGCGTGCGGACGCTGGTCGACCGCGCCCGTGCGAACGGCGTCGAAGGGGTCCGCCTGTTGGACGGGGCCGGCGTGCGGGAGCTGGAGCCGCATGCGGGGCCTCGGGCGTGCGGGGGCCTGGTCGCCGAGACGGGCGCGATCTGCGATCCGTACGAAGTCGCCCTGCGGGCGGCCGGGCAGGCCGCTTTGCACGGGACGGCGTTTCGATTCAATGAGCGGGTGGTTCGGATCGCGCGCCTGGACGGCGAGGCCGCCGCAGCCCTCGACGACGATCCGGAAGCGTCCTGGCCCCGCCGCCGGCAGGCGCCGTTGCGGTACCTGCTGGAAACTTCGACGGGGGCGCGCTACGCGGCGCGCGCCGTGGTGAATGCGGCGGGCGTCTTCGCCGACGAGATCAACAACGCCGTGAGCGGGCGGAAGCTGCGCATCGTCGCGCGGCGCGGCGAGTACTGCCTCTACGACGCCGATTTCGGCGGGTTGTTCGAGCATACGATGTTCCAGGCCCCTTCGGCGGCGGGGAAGGGTGTGCTTGTGACGCCCACCGTGCACGGCAATCTGCTGATCGGGCCGAACGCGGTGGAGCAGGAGAGCAAGACCGACCTTTCCACCAGCGCGGAGGGCCTGCGGTTCGTCCTGGGCAAAGCGCGCTCGACG
The DNA here is from genome assembly GCA_958454405.1 of uncultured Eggerthellaceae bacterium. Lineage (GTDB taxonomy): Bacteria > Actinomycetota > Coriobacteriia > Coriobacteriales > Eggerthellaceae > Enteroscipio. Next base: position 2,505 of record CAUEBO010000034.1, read on the forward strand.
TGGCCCGACGCCGGGACCCGCGGCATGATAGCGAACTTCGCCGGGCTGCGCGCCTCGAACGCCGACGGGGACGACTTCGTGATAGGCGAGCCCGACGACGCCCGCGGGTTCTTCAACATCGCCTGCTTCGACTCGCCGGGGCTCACCTCGGCCCCGGCCGTGGCGCGCAGCGCGGCCGCCTCCGTCGCCGAACTGCTCGACGCGCAGGAGGATCCCTCGTTCGAGCCCCGCTTGCCGCGGAGCATCCGGTTCTCGGAGGCTGGAGAGGTCGAGCGCGCGGCGCTCGTCGCGAAGGACGCGCGGTGGGGCCGCATCGTGTGCCGATGCTGCGAGGTGACGGAGGCCGAGCTGGTCGCCGCGCTTCGGGGGCCGCTGCCGGTGCTCTCGCTCGATGCGCTCAAGTGGCGCACGCGCGCCATGATGGGCCGCTGCCATGCCGGGTTCTGCTCGCCGGAGATCGTGAGGATCGTCGCGCGCGAGACGGGCGCGGATCCCGAGCGCATCGACAAGCGCCTGCCTGCATCGCCCGTCCTGGCCTCGTCGCGGCCCGACTACGTGCAGCTCGTCCGTGCGGAGGCCGCGCATCGTCGCGCGGACGGCGGCGATGCGCGGCGTGGCGGGGCGTACGACGTCGCGGTCGTCGGCGGCGGCGCGGCCGGCATCGCCGCAGCCCGCGCCGCGGCGATGCGCGGCGCGCGGACGGTCCTCATCGACCGGGAGGCGCGCCTCGGGGGCATCCTCAAGCAGTGCGTGCACGACGGCTTCGGCTTGAGTCGGTTCGGCCTCGAGCTCACCGGTCCCGAGTACGCGCAGCGCGAGATCGACGCGCTCGCCGACGAAAAGGTCGACGTGCTGGGCGATGCGACCGTCGTCTCCCTTGACGCCGGCCGTGCGAAGGCGGGCGCGCCGGCGCTTGCCGTGCACGTCGTGGACGGCCGCTCGGCCCGGGCGATCGATGCGCATGCGGTCGTGCTGGCGACGGGATCCCGCGAGCGCGGTCTCGGCGCGCTCAACCTGGCGGGATCGCGCCCGTCCGGCGTGTTCTCGGCGGGCAGCGCCCAGAACTTCATGAACCTGCAGGGCTGCCTGCCCGGCCGGCGGGCGGTTATCCTGGGCTCGGGGGACATCGGGCTCATCATGGCCCGGCGCCTCGCTTCCCAGGGCGCCGAGGTCGTGGGCGTGTACGAGCTCATGCCCTATCCGTCGGGACTGCGCCGCAACGTCGTGCAGTGCTTGGACGATTTCGGCATTCCACTGCATTTGAGTCGCACCGTGGTGCGCCTTGAAGGCGAGGGGCGCCTGTCGGCCGTGTGGGTGTCGCAGGTCGACCCCGCAACGCTGCAGGCCGTTCCCGGCACGGAGCAGCGCGTCGCGTGCGACACGCTGCTGCTGTCGGTTGGGCTGCTCCCCGAGAGCGAGGTGGCGAAGTCGGCGGGCGCGACGATCGATGCCGTCACGGGTGGCCCGCGCGTGGACAGCCGCTTCTCCACCGACGTGCCGGGCGTGTTCGCCTGCGGCAACGCGCTGCATGTGCACGATCTGGTGGACCATGCTTCGGCCGAGGGCGAATGCGCGGGGGCGTCGGCTGCCGCGTACGCCCGCGCAGCAGCGGGGAAGGGCGCGGCGGATGCGTCGTCGAGCCGCGGCCGCGCGGGCTCGTGCGGCGGTTCCGACCCGAATGCGCCGGGGGAGCCGCAGGCTGCGGCGACGCCGGATCCGGCCGGATGCGCGCCGTCCGCTCCCGCCGTTCCTGTGATCGCCGGCGAAGGGGTGCGCTACGTGGTGCCACAGGCCGTAGCCGGCGATGCCGCCGCGGACGAGCGCCTGGCGCTGTCGCTGCGCGTCACGCGCACGGTGCGCAATCCGCGCTTCGTCGTGGAGGGCGTGGACGCGTGCGGCCGGGCGCGTCCCCTCAAGCGCGCGAAGACGATCATCGCCGTTCCCGCCGAGATGGTGCAGGTGCACGTGAAGGGCTCGGACGTCGCCGGGTTCGCGGCGGTGCGCGTGCGGGTGGAGGATCCCGTGCAGGCGGCGCAGGGGCGCGGGGGAATGCCGGGAGGTGCAAGCTGATGGAGGTCGCGACCGACGTTGCGGTGTTCACGTGCATCCGCTGCCCGTTGGGCTGCCTGGTGGAGGTGGCGTTCGCCGAGGACGGCGGCGTGGCCGAGGTGACCGGCCACTCCTGCAAGCGCGGGGCGGACTACGCGGCCCGCGAAGCCGTGCGCCCTGAGCGCACGGTGACGGCCGTGCTGCCGGTCCGAGGGTGCTTGGAGCCCTTGAGCGTGAAGACCGCGCGGCCCGTTCCGAAGGACCGCGTGCGTGACGTGTTGGACGCGATCGCCTCGTTGAGCATGCAGGCTCCCGTGCGCGCGGGAGCCGTTCTCGTTGAGGACGTCTGCGGAACGGGCGTGTCCGTGGTGGCCACGAAGAACGTGCCATAGCCCGCATGCCGAAGGCAGGCCGCCCTCGGCGCAACGGCTAGCGGGATTCGAACAGGTCGAGGAGCTCTTGCTGGGAATGGATGCCGAGCTTCTGGTAGATGTGCTTGACGTGCGTGGACACGGTGTTCTTCGACAGGAAGAGCTCGTCGCGTATGTAGGGGCGGCTGCGGCCGCGGGCGAGCAGCGCGAGCACCTCAGCCTCGCGCTTCGACAGGCCCCCGGAAGCCGCCAGCTGAGCGCATCGCTTCTCGAACGGGTCGACGGGCGGGCTCGTGCGGGGAGCGTCGCCAGCCGGCGCGCCTGCCGCGTCGGGAGCACGCCAGACCTCGTCGTGCGCGGGCACGGCGAGCGTCGAGAGCGTGAAGATGCCCGCAAGCACGAGGCAGATCGATTTCGCGTCGGCCACGCCCAACGTGACGGCTTGCGAGACGAAAGGCCCCAGCGCGTACCCCAGCAGCACGCCTCCGTATGCCGCGCTTTCCCCGATGCCCAGGTACAACGTGGCCGTGCCATCCGTCTTCTGCGACAGCCGCACGAAGTACAGCACCATGATGATCTCGATGCCCGTGAACACCGTGTTGGCCAGAATGCTTGAGAGGGCGGTGGAAACGGGCCCGGCGAACGCTGCGAAGACGATGGCGAATGCGAACAGCGGCGCTATCCATCGGTAAAGAGCGTTCAGGTCGATGCGTTTCGAGAAGAGCACGATGCCCACCGCCAAGGCCATGGCGAAGAGGGTGCCCACCATCGTGGTCCAGGCCTCGCCTTCGGGCGCCCCGCTCGGTCCGGATGCGTACGGCAGCAGGCACCCTATGGCGTACACGCCGAAGATGACGGCGAATGCGCGGACGATGCTGATGCGGCTTGCGCGCGAGCGCTCGGGTGGGTCGGAAGCCTCCTCGAGTCGAAGTCTGCCAAGCTCAAGGGATCGCTCGGACAGCAGGAGCAGCGCTCCTGAGGCCAAGGGCAGCGCTGCCGTCAGCACGATGGCCGCAGGCCCGGGGGAGAGTTCCATGACGAGCGCGCAGGCGAACGTGGCGGCGAACGAGGCGGGCACGGCGGTTTCCACGAGGCTCGAGTCGATGCGCGCGAACAGGCACGCCCACAGCAGGATGAGGATGACGGGTCCGATGCCGGCGCCCGCTGCGGCGAGCGCCGCGGCGGCCCACCAGGCGGGCCCCTCCAGAAAAGGCGTGGCCGCTGCTGCGGCGGTTCCGAGCATGCATGCGACGGGCCCCGCCCAAAAGGCCGATCGGACGTCGGCCAGTTCGCGCCTCCGGCCGAACAAGGCTCCAGCCAGGCAGGCGAGCGGCGTGATGATGGCCGATGCCAGCCATATCCCGGTGCCATTGAGGGGGCTTGCTCCCGCGCCGGCGCCGAACGCCGGCGTCTCCCATATGCAGTAGCTCCAGGCGTAGATCAGGCCGAAGCCCAGAAGCCGGAGGGGGTACGACGCTCCGCCTGTCGCCAGTCCGGCATCTTTCGCCGTCGGGCGGTGCGTTTCGCGCTCCGATGCTGCCATGCGGGTCCTCCTTGCGGTTTCGTCGGCTTTCGACCATACGGCAAGGCGTGCCGCCGAACATCACCTCGATGCGGTGATTTTACTCCCGTTTCCCCAGAACAGCCATATCGCCTCTCTTTGCGGTGATGCGCGCCTTCCGCCTGCCGCATACCATGGCGGCATCGTTCGTACAAGAAGGAGGGCTCATATGGAAAAGACAATGGATCGCCGGGCGTTTCTGGGATTGACGGCTGCGGGAGCGCTTGCGGCGGGCGCAGGGCTTGCGGGGTGCGCGCCGCAGCAAAGCGGGGCGGGCTCCGGGCAGGACGGGGAGAGCGCGGACGTGGCCGATGCAGCGGAGCCCGCGGGCATCGAGCGGAAAGAGGGGGCTTCGACGAGGGAATGCGACGTCGTGGTGGTGGGCGCCGGGGCTGCGGGCCTCATGGCGGCGCTCAAGCTTTCCGAAGCCGGGAAGCGGGTGATCGTGGTCGAGAAGGCTCCGTCGGCGGCCATGTCGAACTTCAGCATGTGCGGCGGGCCGGCGGCGTGCGAGACGAAGCTGCAGGAGCAGGAGGGCGAAACCGTCACGCTGGACACGCTGTTCAACTACATGTACGACTTCTCGCGCACGAGCGTGAACGGAGCGCTGCTGCGCAACTGCCTTGCGGGGACCAGCGACGCCTTGAACACGATGATCGACCTGGGCATCCCGATGTCGCTCTGGCCGGACGTGTACGGCAACGGCTTCCGCGCGCGGCACTACCTGGAAAGCGAGGGGAACGAGCGCGTCGCGCCGCTCGTCGATGCCATCGAAGCGGCCGGCGGGGAATTCATGTACAGCACCGGCGGCGAGAAGATCATCATGTCCGACGGGGCGGTGGCGGGCCTGCAGACCGACCAGGGGGTCGACGTGATGGCCCCGGCCGTGGTGGTGTGCACGGGCGGTTTCCTGGGCGGAGAGGACCTGCAGATGCAGGTGTTCAACACGCCGGTGTTCGCGCTTGGCAACGTCCTGTCCGACGGCACGGGCATCAAGCTGGTGCTCGATGCGGGCGGCGCGCTCGACCGGAACTTCGCCGTGTTGGGCAACGAATGCGGCGCGGTGGCGGCGGCCACGACAGGGAGCCCCTTCAACGAGGACTGGACGAACGTGAACGAGCATTACGGGTACTGGCTGTTCGGCGGCCTGTACACCGATACGGCGGGCGAGCGCTTCATCAGCGAGGAGCGCATCGCGCAGTTTCCGTTGGCCATCGGCGGCGAGGCGCTCGTGCGCGCCGGCAAGGCGTACGTGGTGATGGATTCCGACTACTACGAGGCGGTCAAGGGCGACGGCATCTACGCCTATCTGGGCCAACCCGAAAGCTGGGCGAGCGGTGCCGAGGCGGACTACTACAAGACGACGCCCGAGAACGCCGAGGCGCATCTGCAGCAGGCCGTCGAAGAGGGCTGGGCGCTCAAGGCCGACACGGTGGCCAAGCTGGCGGAGAAGTTCGCGCTGCCCGGGCTCGAGGCCACGGTGGAGCGGTACAACGGCTTCTGCGACGCGGGCGTCGACGGCGATTTCGGCAAGAGCGCGCCGTTCCTGAAGCCGGTGAGGAAGGCCCCGTTCTACATCTTCGAATACGTGCCGAGCGCGTGGAGCACGAACGGAGGCGCGAAGGTGGACAGCCACCTGCGGGCCATGGATGCGAACAACGATGCCATCCCGGGCCTCTACGTGGCCGGCGTCGACCAGGGCAGCGTGTACAGCGTGCCGTACTACACCAATCCGGGGGCTTCGGTGGGCCTGGCGCTGGGCAGCGGCGTCTACGTCGCCCAAGAGATCGCCGGCTCTCAAGCGTGATGGCCCTCGCGCTTGAAGCGGCGGAGGAAACGGCGCTTCGCGCATGCTGGAAGCGGGCCCGTCGGTGGAATGCCGGCGGGCCCACGCGCTGTGCCGGCTGGCCGCATCGCCCCGCAGCCGGGGGCTAGCGGCGCTTGCCCTTCTTGTTGCGCTGCTGGGCGAGCGCCGCGCGATGCGCGCGACCGGGACGCAGATCGGACCCGCTTTTCTTCGCCGGTCCGGAGGACGCGCCCTTCGCGGCGCGCTGCCCCTGCGCGGGGCCGCTCGGCCGCTGGCGGTTCGGCTGCGCGCCCTGCACGCCGGTGGGCTTCTTCGCCGCGCCGCGCTTCGCGGCGGGGCTTCCGCCTCTCGGCGCGGCGGATTCGCCGGCCGCGGTCTCGCGCGCTTTCGCCTTCTTGCGCTCGCGCGCGGCCATCTCCTTGGCCGCCTGCTTGATCTCGGGGTCGCGCCGCGCCTCGGAACGCGCCTGGCGCGCCGCCTGCTCGGACGCCGCTTGGCCGGCGTCGAAGGAGGCCACCTCCATCTCGGGGATGGGGCGCTTGATGAGCTTCTCGATGTCGCGCAGCGCCTCTTCGGTCTCGGGGCTCACGAACGACACGGCGAACCCGGCCGCGCCGGCGCGGCCCGTCCGGCCGATGCGGTGGATGTAGTCCTCGGGCTGCGTGGGCAGGTCGTAGTTCACGACGTAGTCCACTTCTTCCACGTCGATGCCGCGGGCGAGCACGTCGGTGGCCACCAGGACGCCGGTCTTGCCGCTCGCGAAGTTGTCGAGCGCGCGGCGCCGCTGGTTCTGGCTGCGGTCGGAATGGATGGCCTCCACGGCGTAGCCGGCGCGCTTGAGGCGGCGGCAGGTGGAGTCGGCGCGGCTGCGCGTGCGGGCGAACACGATGACGCGCTCGGCGCCCTTCTCGGCCAGCAGCGCCTTCAGCAGATCCGGTTTGAGCGTCTGGGGCACGCGGACGATGTGCTGCTCCACGGTGTCGGCCGTCTCGCCCTTGTGGGCGATCTCCACGAAAGCCGGGTCGTGCAGCAGCTTGCCCACGCTGTTCTTGATGGAGGAGTCGATGGTGGCCGAGAACAGCAGCGTCTGGCGCGTCGCGGGCGTCGCGCCGATGATCTTCTTCATGGCGGGCCAGAATCCCATGTCCAGCATGCGGTCGGCCTCGTCGAGCACGAGCACCTCCACGTCGCCCAGGCGCGCCGCCTTCTGCTCCATGAGGTCCATGAGGCGCCCCGGCGTGGCGATGAGGATGTCCACCCCGTGCTTGAGCTTCTTGATCTGGGGATCGTAGGACAGGCCGCCCACCACGGTGAGGATGCGGTGGTGGGTGGACGCGGCGATGGCGGTGCACACCTCGCCGATCTGCTGGGCCAGCTCGCGCGTGGGCGTGACCACGAGCATGAGCGGACCTTGGCCGCCCTTGGCATGGTCGAGCCGGTCGAGCGAGGGCAGCGAGAAGGCGGCGGTCTTGCCGGTGCCGGTCTTGGCGGCGGCGATGAGGTCGCGGCCTTCGAGCGCGAGCGGGATGGCCTGCTCCTGAACGGGCGTGGGCGCTTCGTAACCCAGGCGCGCAACCGCTTCAAGGGCCTGGTCGGACAGGCCGAGTTCGTTGAATTGCTTCATATGTCTCTGTTTTCTGTGTCGGACGGCACTGGGTGCCGCGGATTGCAGGGCGGGTTCGATCCGCCGCGGTGCATCGGGAGATCGAAGGCGTGCGGCCCGCAGGGCCGGAGGGCGCCGGGCAACCATTATAGGCGTCGGGGCCGAAAAGGTGCGCGCTCCCCTCAGAATGACCAGAAATGCACGCCCCCCGTCAGCGGGTGTGCGCGGGTTTTCCGCCCCAGTAGAACTGCAGGAAGCGCTTGCGGTAGAGGGGATCGGCGTCGTTCTTGGGTGCGGCGGCCAAGCGCAGCGTGGCGGCTGCGATGTCGCGCGCGGCGTCGGGGCGGCGCAGGAACCTGCCGTTGACGAGCATGGCGCGCATGTGCTCGGGGTTCTTCGCTATATGGCGCAGCGCGTCCAGCAGCTCTCGAGCCGTGGTCACGTGCATGGCGGCGCCCAGCGAGGTGAGCATCTGCACGTTGACCTTCTCCTGGCCGTAGGCTTTGCCCAGAAGGATCATGGGAACCTGTGCGCACAAACACTCGGTCACGGTGAGGCCGCCCGATTTGCAGATGACGAGGTCGCTCGCCGCCATGAGCGCGGCCATGCCGTCCACGTAGTCGAGCACCGTCGCGTTGTCCAGGCCCAGCTCGGCGCACTCCTGCCGCAGATGGCGCGCGTAGTCGGCGTCGCTGCCGGCCACGAACACGAAGTGCAGGGAGTCGTCGAACGTGTGCAGGTAGGGCAGCAGCTTGTCGATGGCCGTGCGGAAATGCACGTAGGGTCGGGGCAGGTAGGCGCCGGCGAGCGCGAGCACGACGCGCTTGTCCTGGGGAAGGCCCATCTTCTCGCGCGTCGCGCGCTGGTCGTAGCTTCTCCTGAAATCCTCGCGGGTGGGGATGCCCGTGATGAGGATGCGCTCCTCGGGGACCCTGCGCGGGCGCAGCGTCTCGGCCATGGATTCGTTCGCGACGCAGAACAGATCGGCCGAGCGATGGGGCCAGAGCCCCTCCGTCTCGTAGTCGGTGGGCACACAGACTACAGGGTAGCGCTGGGCGGTGAGCATGCGGGCGGCCACAGCCACGTTCGCGGCCGTGATGTGCGTGCATACGATGGCTGCGGGGCGCTTTTCTCGCACGTAGTCGGTGAAGGCGGGGTACATGACGTGCGACCAGGCGGAGCCTCCGCCCCACAGCAGGCGCCCGGTGAGCGTGTAGCGCCAGGTGAGGTCGTAGACAGGCCGCGTCGCGCCCGTGAACAGCGAAGCGGCCTTGTTCCCGTCGAACACGATGCGCCCGAAATCCAGCACGTCGAGGACCTCCACCTCGAAATCGTCCAGCGAAGGGGCGGCCTCGTCGAGCGCTTCGCTCTCGACCGCGCGCGCCGGCGGCACCTTCGGTCCCAAGACTTCGGGAAGCAGCTCCGCCTGGCTGCCGCATCCCTCGTCGAATCCGTCGCGCACCAGCTCGAAGGCCTGGGCGACGGCGTTCGCGGCGCTGCGGTGCCCGGAGCCCACCGAGGCGTGCATGACGATGACGAGCGGCTTCGCGGGCTCCGAAATGACGGGGGCTATGTCGAGGGGACCTGCTGCCTCGGCGGATGCCGAAGCCTCGGGCGCTCGAGAGCCTCCTTCGGTGGCATCGGCGGCGCTCAGTTGGGTATGTGGGGGCTGCGGCACGGCCGCCTCGTCTTTGTCCATGCCCGCATCATACCGCAACCGAGCTCCGTTTTTGGAAAGGTCGGCGCATTCTTCTCATCCTGCGCCCCGCCTTGGCCGCCCCGGATCGGCGTGCAGGCCGCCGCCGAAACGCTCCGATCCAGCCGGTCGGGATCCCGTCGGGGCTGCCGGATCCTCGCACGGGGAAAGATCGGGAAAAACTTCTTGCAAAGGAGCATGCGCTTTGCAATAATATGTGGGCTGCTTTTCGGAAAGAAGCGCACCCGTCCCCATAGTCTAGAGGTTAGGACGCGGCCCTTTCAAGGCTGAGACACGAGTTCGATTCTCGTTGGGGGCACCATCGTTCGATAGTCGGGCACCTTCGGGTGCCCGATTTTTATGCCCGGGCGGATTCTTTCGAGGTTGTAGGCCAAAACATGCGCCTCGAGTTCAATCGAAAGAGACGCGGTATGGGCCTGCGAGTTGCAGGACGAAACGTGCGCCCGCTTTCCACGAACGACGTGAATCCGTCCGCCGTCGTGCGCAGCCTTTAGAGCCGACTCTCGAGCCGATCCGCTTGTCAGCGGGCTGAACGGGAGCCTCTTCATGAAGGGGACGGATCCTTCCAAAGACCAGCCGGCATCGGGCGAAATCAGAAATGACCGAAAACGCGGTCGAATGTGCAGTCTGTGGAGCCGATTCGCGCCCTCTGCACGCCTTGATCGCGCAAAGGGCCTGGTCACGGAATTCGCATGCCCAGTTTCGCGCTCGGCGACTGCACATTCGACCGCGTTTTCGGTCATCTGCGGTGTGGCCGGATTCCTCCAAGGATCGGCCGTCCCTCTTCGCGCTCAGCCGCCTTCCCTCGTCGGGAGCAGGTTGGGGAGCTGCGAGACCACCACGCCCGCCATGATGATGGCGATGCCGGCGATCTGGAGTGCGTCGACGGGCTCGGCCAAGACGAGCATGGAAACGGCGATGCCGCACGGCAGCTCCGAGGAGGCCATGATGGTGGACAGCCCCGGCGACAGGTGCGGCGTGCCGATGCCGAACAGTACGACGGGCACCAGCAGGCCGAACGCTCCCAAGACGAGTCCGTATTTCCAGATGCCGTCCTGCAGGGCGCCGCTTGCGAAGTAGTCTGGGCATACGGCGAAGCCCAGGATGCACGCGCCGAGGCACACGACCAGCCCGCGCTCCATGGGAGGCAGATCGTTGCCGATGCGCCCTGACAGGAACATGAAAGTCGCGCAGCTGAGGGCCGAGAGGAGCGCGCATGCCACCCCGAGGGGGTCCAGGTCCCCGACGGCGTCGGAGAACAGCCCGCTCGCAAGCAGCGTGCCTCCCAGGATGACGGCCGCTGCCGCGACTTCGGCGCCGTGCGGCCGCCGCCGCGTCGTTGCCACCTGGATGACGATGCCGATCCAAGTGAACTGGAACAGCAGCGTGATGGCCGCCGAGACCGGAAGCATGGTGAGCGCGAAGTTGTACAGCACGGCGGTGGTGCAGCTGCACAGGCCCAGGCCGAGCAGCGAGCCTGCACGCCGCGCCGACAGGGCGACGGGCCGCCTGCCTGCGAGGGCGAGGGCGGCCAAGGCGGCGGCGAACAGCGCGACGCCGAACAGGGCTTGGCTCGCCACCGCTTGCGACCAGGTGAAACCGTCCTTGTAGGCGGTTTTCACCGTGGCGGCCATGATGCCGTAGCTCGCGCCGCCCAAAAAGACGAGCGCGGAGTATTTCAAGGTGTTCTTCTGCATGGAGGGCATTCTAGCGCATGCATGCGCGGGGGGCGGGTACAATGGACGGCATGCCTTATCGACAGCACACATTCGACAACGCGGCCGAGATGCTCGCGGCCGTCCGCGCGGAGCTCGAGCGGCAGGGCGCGCACGGCGCCGTGCCGGTGCTGCTGGCTTCCTCGGCCGCCGCGGCGATGCGCTTGCGCCGCGCGCTCGCCGAGGCGCCCGGTGCGCCCGCAGCGCGCGTGGAGGCCGTCGACTCGTGGGTCGGGGATCGCTGGGAGCTGTACGGCGACGGGCGCCGCATCGTCGGTCCGGGCGAGCGCGAGCTGCTCGTGCGCCGCGCGTGCGGGGAATCGGACCGGGCCGCGCTCGACGGCTGCGCGTTGGATCCGACGCCGGGCGTCGTCGACGTCCTCGCGCGCCTGGCCCGCGAGGCGCTGCCCAACGTGCTGGCCGCAGGCGGAAAACGCGCGTGTGCGGCAGGACTCAGCCTGGCTGAGCGGGCCGTCGTGGCCGCGCTTGGGCGCTACGCGTCCCTGCTGCGCGACGCCTCGCTCTGCGAAACGTCCCAGGCGTGCGCGGAACTCCCCTCCGTCCTCGTCGAGGCGCCGCCCATCGTCCTCGCAGGAATGGACGACCCGGTTCCGGCCCACGAGCGCCTGTTCGCCGAGCTGGCCGCCCGCTGCGACGTCGTGCGCTTCGACGACGGGTGTCGCCGCGCAGATCCCGCCGAGCCGCGCGCCGCCGAGCTGCGCAGCCTCCTCGATCGGCTGTTCTCCTCGCAGGGCGATGCGGTCGAGCCGACGGGCGCCGTCCGCTTCCTGCTGCCGGCAGGGCGCTATGCGGCTCCCAGGCTCGTGTCCCGGGCCGTCGCGGATCTCGTCGCGCGCGAGCGGGAGCGCGCCCGCGAGGAGGGCCGTCCGGTGCTTCCCGTGGCGGTGGCGGCCCGCGATCCGCGCGCGATGTTCGGTGACGTGGCCGACGACCTGCTGCAGCGCGGCGCCACGGCCGCCGTTTCGGCGCGCCGCCGGTTCGCGGACACGGCGTTCGGCCGTTCGTTCCTCGCATTGCTCGCGTTCTCGTTCGACGAGTCGTTCCGCATCTCCCAGGCGTCCGATTTCGCGCTGAGCGCCTTCTCCGGCATCGCGTGGCGCACGGCGTGCGAGCTCGACGCGTCATGGCGCTCCGACCGCACGGTGGACCGGGAGCGTGTGCTGCGCGACCTGGCGGTGGCGAGCGAGTCCTCTGCCCCGGCCCTGGAGGCTCTGGCGCGCGGCGATGCGGACGCCGCGCTCGCGGTCTTCGAAGCGCAGCTGAGGCGCCGCGTCGACTTCGACCCGGCGTTCCGCTCCGAGCAGCTGGCCGCCGTGTCGGCGGCCCGCGCGTTCGCGGGGGCCTGCGCGCGGGTGGGCGTCGCGCTGCTCGAGGAGCGGGCCCTGCTGTCCCGCGTTTCCGTCGCGACAGCGGCGACGACCTGCACCGGGGCGGATACCGCGCCACTGGGCGCGCGGCCCGACGCGCGGTTCATGACGCTCGCCGAGGCGGCCGAGCTCGCCCCCTGCTCGTGCGCGGCGCTCGTCCTCTGCGATCTGACGGCGGACGCGCATCCGGTGCGCGCCATGGAGGACGGGGGCGCGCTGCTGTTCGAGAAGCTGGGCATCGGGCACCGGCCCGACGCGCTCGCGGATGCGCGGCGACGGTTCTTCCGCGCCCTGTCCTGCGCCCGCCACGAGGTGGTATGCGAGCGGGTGCTCAACACGGCGGACGCCGATGAGGCGTATCCGGCCGTCATGCTGGAGGAGCTGCTCGACTGCTATCGGGGGCCCGGTTCCGAGAGCGCCGACGACCGCGCGACGGGGCTTCCCGCGCCGCTCGTCCCGTTTTCGGCGACCGCCGGCGAGGAGGCGTTGCATGGCAACCTCGCCCTGTGCGCCGGCGAGGCAGGCGGCGAGGGGCGCCGGATGCAGGTTTGGGAGCTTCCCGAGGCGGGCAGGGTGTCGCCCGGCCTGCGCGGGCGCATCGTGCTGGGCGGGCAGGGCCCTCTCCGCCCGGACGGGGCCGGTCCCGGCGTCGCGCTTTCGCCCTCGGCCATCGAAAGCTATTTGGAGTGCCCGTACAAATGGTTCGCGCTGCGCCGCCTGCGCCTGTCCGAGCCCGACGCCGGGTTCGGGCCGCTCGAGATGGGCAGCTTCTCCCACGGCGTGCTCAAGAGCTTCTACGAGCGCTTCCGCGAAGCGGGGCATGCGAAGGTGGGCGCGGAGAACCTGCCCGAAGCGCGGGATCTCATGCGGGAGACGTTCGAGCGCCATCTCGCCTTCCAGCACGAGCTCAAGCGCAGCCGCAACCCGCTCGTGCCGCGGACGAAGCTTGAGGAGGCCGAAGCCCGCGCCCTGGAAAAGCGCCTCGTCGCCTACCTCGACCGCGAGGCCGCTCTGCTGCCCGGCTTCGTCCCCGCCCGCTTCGAATTCGGGTTCGGCTCCGACGGGCCGTTCCCCTACGCGGGCTGCTCGCTGCGCGGCAGCATCGACCGCATCGACGTGAACGACCGCGGCCAAGCCGTGGTCATCGACTACAAGGGCTCGCTCGGCGCCGACTACGCGCTCGATTCGTCGTCGGAGGCCGCCCAGGCCGGCGGGACAGCGCTGCCGCACAAGGTGCAGGCGCTCGTGTACGCCCAGGTCGCCCGCAAGCTGCTCGGGCTCGACGTGGTGGGCGCCCTGTACGTGTCGTACGGCCGCGACGGCCGTTTGCTCGGCGCCTTCGACCGGCGGGTCCTCGGCGAGGAGTCGCTTCCCGGTATCGACGCGCAGCGCTGCGGCGTGCCGGGGCCGGCCGGGGAGGCGCTCGGCGCCGCGACGTTCGCGGAGCTCGTCGACGCGGTTGAGGAGAGGATCGGCTCAGCCGTCCGCTCGCTTGCATCGGGCCTGATCGCACCTGATCCCCGGGGGTCGGATCCCTGCGGCTACTGCCCGGTGCTGTCGTGCGAGAGGAGGCGGGAGTCATGAACCTGGACGGTTGCACCCCCGGCCAGCGCCAAAGCATCGAGCGCGTGGACGGCCCGCTGCTCGTGTCGGCCGGCGCCGGCTCGGGCAAGACCTTCACGCTCACGCAGCGCATCGCCTACGCGCTGCTGCCCGAGAGCGGGCCGGCCGCGAATGGGATCGACGAGGTGCTGGCCATCACGTTCACGGAGAAGGCCGCCGCGGAGATCAAGGCGCGCGTCAAGCGGACCCTGCGCGCCGAAGGCCTTTCCGAGGAGGCGCTCAGGGTGGATGCCGCCTGGATATCCACCATCCACGGAATGTGCGCCCGCATCCTGCGCGCCCATGCGCTCGACTTGGGCATCGATCCCGCGTTCGGCATCATGGGGGACGCCGAACGCGCCGATGCCATAGCCGACGCCATCGACGGGGCGCTCGGCGCCGACAACGACATCATCTCCCGCGGATCGTACGCGGCGCTGTTCGACGAGTACCCTGCGCGCTCTTCCTTGCCCGCCGCCCCGTCGGTGGCCTCCATGCTGCAGGCGCTGTTGGACAAGGCTGTCGGCCTGCGCGGGGGCCTCGACGCCGTCGATTTCGGCCCTGAGCCGGCCCGAGCGTCCTCCATCGCGCGCGATCTGCTGCTGGCCTACGAGGAAGTGCAGCCTGCGCTCGAACAGGCCGGTTCGAGCGCCACGGCGGAGCGGGCGCGCGCCCAGGCGTCCGACGCCGCGGAAGCCCTGTGCGCGTTCATCGACGAACGGGGGGGGCGCCCGGGGCAGGCGCGCGCTGAAGCGGATGCGGGCCGGCCGGAGCCGGCAGACGACGACCTGCGGGCCCTCGCCCGGACGGTGGACGGATGCGAGCGCATCGGAGGCACGTTCAAGGCGACGGTGAAACCCGCCGTCAAGGCCTTCCAGGCAGCCTACGCGAAGGCGGCGCAGCAGATCGCGCTCGGCCTCGCGCGCCCGGTCGCCGAAGAGCTCCTGGCGCTCGCGCGCGAGGCGGCCGCGCGCTACGACGAGGCGAAGCGCGCGGCCTGCAAGCTCGACAACGACGATCTGCTGGTGCGCACGCTCGCCGCCTTCGAGGAGCATCCGGACATCGCGCGGCGCTACGAGGGCCGCTTCAAGCTGGTCATGGTGGACGAGTTCCAGGACACGAGCCAGCTGCAGGTCGACATGATCGCGCGCCTTGCGGGGGAGGGCCTGGCGCACCTGTGCACGGTGGGCGATGCGCAGCAGTCCATCTACCGCTTCCGGGGCGCGGACGTGAACGTGTACGAGGCGCACAAGCGCGCCATGCGCGCGCCCGAGACGGGAGCGCTGTACGTGGAGCTGACGAAGAACTTCCGCAGCCACGCCGACGTGCTGTCGTTCGTGGACCGCGTGTTCCAGCAGCCGGCCGTGTTCGGCGAGTCGTTCATGTCGCTCGAGCCGAACGCCGATCGCCCCACGCGCTACCGGGGCCGCTCGCCGCGCATCGACCTCGTGCTGGCCATGCAGCCCGCCGGGCGCGGCACGGGGGTGACGGCGGCCGATGCCAAGCGCGCCTGCGCCCGCGCCGTCGCGCGGCGGTTCTCGGCGCTGCGCGACGACGGCCACGCCCCCGGCGACATGGTGGTGCTGCTCGGGAGGATGAGCCGTGCGGGCATGTACGCCGAGGCGCTGCGCGAGGAGGGCTTCGAGTGCGTGGTCGCGGGAGGTTCGCAGTTCGCCTCGGCGCCCGAGGTGCGCGTGGTGGCGCGCCTGCTGGAGGCCATCGCGAACCCCGCGAACACCGCGGCGTTGTTCGAAGTGCTCACGAGCGACATGGTGCGCCTGTCGGCCGACGACTTCCTGGAGCTGGCGACTGAAGAGGATCCCGAGACGGGGCGGCTGCGCCGGCGCGATTTGGACAAGGGCTTCGCGCGGCTGGCCGGCCGCGCCGACGCCCTGCCCCCGCGCCTCGCGCATGCCGTGCGCCTGTTCGAGCGCGCGCAAAGCGACGCGCGCACGCGCCCGGCGGCAGCCGTCGTGCGCGACGCTGTTGTGCGGTCGGGCTGGATGGCGCGCCTGGAACGCGAGGGCGCGGCGGGCATGGCGCGCGCGGCAAACGTGCTCAAGGCCGTCCGCCTCATCGAGGGCATCGAGTCCGAGCGCCATCTGGGGCTCGCCTCCACGGCGCGCGCGTTCGCCGACGAGCTGGCCGCGGGGTGCAAGGAGGCCCCCGGCGCGCTGTCGGGGGCCAGCGGCGACGTGGTCAAGATCATGACGATCCACGCTTCGAAGGGCCTGGAGTTCCCCATCGTCGCGCTCGCCGACTTCGCCGATGTCTCGGCGCCGAGGGGCAAGCTCGTCGTGGAGGCGTGCGGGCCCGTCGCCCGCGCCTCGCTCGCGCCGGGGGCGACGATGGACGGGTTCCCGCAGCTCGCGAAGCGCGCGGCGGGTCCGGTCGCCGAAGACGGCGGGGAAGACGCGGACCTTGCCGCCGCGCGCCGCTGCATCGCCGGGGAAGATCCCTCGCCGACGTGTTCCCAGGCGGCGTACCGCGCCGCGCTCGTCCAGCGGGCGGCGGACGAGGAGCTGGCGGAGGCCCGCCGCAAGCTCTACGTGGGCCTGACCCGCGCGAGCGAGGCGCTCGTGGTGGCCATGGACGCCAAAGCCCCCAGCGCAGGCAAGCTCCCGGCGTACCCTGCGCTCGTGGACGACATCCGCTCGGCGCTGGCCGGAACGGGCGACTTCCCTGAAGGCACGGCCGCGCTTGAGTACGGCGGGAGCGAGCCCGCCCGGTTCGAGCGCATCCTCGTGCAGGCGGGCGGTCGGGCGGCTGCCTGCGGCGAAGGCGACCGGGAGGCCGAGCGCCGTCCTTCGCCGGCAGAGGACGGGCCCGCCGAAAACGGGGATTTCCAGCGCCCCGATGCCGAATTCTTCGTCCCCTTCGTGCAGGAGGCCCGCGCGCCGCGCGCGGCGTGGAGCGCCTCGCGCTCGGAGGTGTTTTCGTATTCCTCCATCGCGCCTGATCATGACGGGACATGCGGTTTCAGTGCGCCTCCGCGCGGCCTTGCGCCCGCCGCCCTCGACGGCGATCCGCTCGCGGAAGGGGACGGAGCGGGCTCTGGCGCCGCTGACGCCGACCGGGCCACCGATCTGGGGAGCGCGTTCCACCGGGCCGCGCAGTACGAGGCGGAGACGGGGAAGGTCCCGGATGCCGCCCGTCTCGAAGCGCTGTGCAGGACGTTTTGCTTGGGGCCCGATGCCGCGGCGCGCCTGGCATCCGCGTGCGGCCGCTGGTTCGGCAGCGGCACGTGCGCCGAAACCCGCGCATGGGAGCTGCGCCGCGCCGAGGTTCCGTTCTTCGTGCCGGTGGGCGAGGCGTTCATGGAGGGGGAGATCGACCTTCTGTGCACCCGACCGGGCGGAGCCGGCGCGCTCGTCGTCGATTACAAGACGGGCGGCAGCGACGACGAGCCGCTCGAGCGTTTGCAGAAGAAGCATCTGCTGCAGGCGCAGTGCTACGCCTACGCGCTGCTCTCGCAAGGGTTCGCCTCGGTCGAGCTGCGTTTCGTGCGCGTCGAGCGTGGCGACGGCGCGGGGCAGCCGCAAGAAGTGCGGTACCGGTTCTCCCAGGGCGACGTCGAGCGGCTCGAGCTGCTCATCCTTGCGGCGCGCGCGAAAACGATGTAACCTTATGATTACATCGTATTTTTCAGGGTAGGGGTGCTGAAAACACTTTCCCATCAGGCTATTCGAAGCCCAAACCTCATATTTTTCCAGCAAATTTCCCGCAAGTCAGGACTGAAATTACGATGATCTATTTGCTATGATATAAAGCAGACGGGGCGCAAAGGAACGCGGGGAGGATGCAACGATCCCACCGCACGCGCGCCCCGTCTGATCAAAGCGCTCGAGCGGGTCGTGCGCGGACGGACGGGCGCTCGCGAGAAGCGGACGGAAGGGGAGCTCCGGATCGATGGAGGCTCTGCCGGGGGGGGCGAGGCTGCTCAGATCGTGCGTCCGTACCGCTCGTAGGCGGCCGTCACCTGCAGCTCGTACTGCTTGCGGGTTCCCTTGACCACGGTGTCCAGAATGAGCCCGCAGGTGAACGACAGCATGCCCACGAACACGAGCGCCACGGCCAGCAGCGCGGAAGGTAGCTTCGGCACGAGGCCGGTTTGCAAAAACTCCACGACGACGGGCACGCCGACGACGAGCCCCAGCAGGCAGAGCAGCAGCGAAACCCAGCTGAACAGCGCCAGCGGACGGTAGTCCTTGAACAAAGACAGGATCATCGTCAGCACCTTCATGCCGTCGGAGAACGTGTTGAGCTTGCTCTCGGAGCCCTCCGGCCGGTCGCGGTAGTCGATCGGCACCTCGCGGATGCGCCAGCGCTTGTCCACCGCGTGGATCGACAGCTCTGTCTCTATCTCGAAACCGGGCGAAAGCACCGGCATGGTCTTGGCGAACACGGCGTTGTAGGCGCGGTAGCCCGTCATGACGTCGGAGAACTCGAACCCGTAGATGAGCTTGATCAGAAACCGCACGAGGTTGTTGCCGAATCCGTGGAACGCCCGGTCGTTCTCCTCGCCGTAGGTGCCGTTCGACAGCCGGTCGCCCACCGTCATGTCGGCCTCGTCGGCCATGAGGGGCGCCAGCAGCTCCGGCGCGGCCTCGGCGGGATAGGTGTCGTCGCCGTCGACCATGACGTAGTAGTCGGCGTCGATGTCGCGCATCATCTGGCGCACGACGTTGCCCTTGCCCTGGCGCCGCTCGGTGCGCACGACGGCTCCGTGCTCGCGGGCGATGGCGGCGGTTTCGTCGGACGAGTTGTTGTCGTAGACGTACACCGTCGCGTCGGGAAGGACCCGGCGGAAGTCGTCGACCACTTTGCCAATGGTCAGGGCTTCGTTGTAGCAGGGGACGAGCACCGCCACGGTCGGCGCGCTCGAAGCTGCGGCTGCTTGTTCCACGTGTTCGCTCCTCTTCGCTCGTGCGATCATCGTATCCGAAAGCGCGTCCGCGCGCCAGGCGCATCGTCAATTTCCAGATGAAACGCGGTAGCGAAGCCGTTTCTGGCCGGTAAGCTGGGACATAGTGGCGGCATGCTACAATGCCGGAGGCTTCGATGTCAGGATAGGTGACTTTCCCCATGTATCTGCTCAAACACTCGCGCGAGCGCCGTCGCGTCGCGCTCTTCGCATCGGCGCTCGTCCTCGTTCTCCTCGCAACGCTGGCCTACACGGTCGTCTCGTCCCGCTCGGCGACCAGCGCGGCCATCGAATCGGTGAGCGAGGTGTATCTCCAGGAACTCAGCGACCAGATGATCGCTCATTTCAACACCGACGTCGATAGCAAGTTCTGCCAGGTGGGAACCATCGGCACCTCCCTTGCGCTGAGCGCTCCCCGTTCTCTGGACGAGGCGAAGGAGCTGCTGGCGGCGCAGGAACGCAACGACAGCTACGCCTATCTCGCGCTGCTCGCCGACGACGGCCGGTGCTACACGGCGCGGGGCTCCTCGTCCGATCTGGTCAGCGTCGCTTCTCCGAGCGGGGCGGCCTCCGTGTCGCACCTCGACGCGCAGGGGCGTCGCATCATGATCTGCGACGGGAGGATAACCCTCATCGATCCCATCGATCCCGTGTCGTGCGGCGGGACGACCTTCTCGGCCGTGGTGGCCGGCTACGACTTGGAAGACTTGTCCGAACGGCTGGATTTCGACCTGGTCGACGGCGTCTCCAGCTCGGTCATGGTGGACTGCGAGGGCAACTGCGTCGCAGGATGTGAGGATGGGGGCGCAAGAGACGGGGACAACGTCCTCGCCGCGCTCGAGGAGCAGACGGTGCTCGACGAGGGCCGCAGCGTCGACGAGATCAGGTCCGCGTTCGCTACGGGCAGCCCGTGCCTCGTGCCGTTCACGCACGACGGACGGCACGGGTACCTCTACTTCAAGCCGATGCTCGATGGCGCATGGTACCTGTGCACCGCCATGCCCTACAGCGTGGTCGACGGGGACATCGCCGGCCTGACCGGGGTGCTGTCCCAGAACGCGCTCGTCATGGGCGCCGTGCTTTTGCTGGTGGCCGGCGCGTTCTTCTTCATCTACTACCGGCTCGTGCGGCGCAACACGCGCCTTCTGGCCGAAGAGAAGAACCGCGCCGAAGTCGCGTTCGAGCAGGCCCGGCAGGCGAGTTTGGCGAAAAGCGAGTTCCTCTCGCGCATGTCCCATGAGATACGCACGCCCATGAACGGCATCATGGGCATGACCGCCATCGCGATCGACTGCATCGGCGACGAGCCGAAAGTGCGCGCCTGCCTCGAAAAGGTCGCCGTGACCTCCCGCCATCTGATGGCGCTCATCAACGACATCCTCGACATGAGCAAGATCGAGAGCGGCAAGGTGGAGATCAAGCGCGACGGCTTCAACCTGCGCACCTTCATCGACTCGTTCTCCTCGGTGTTCAGCGCGCAGGCAGCCGAATTGGGGATCCTTTACGAAACGTGCGAGCGCGGGGCCCTGCCCGAGCGCATCGTCGGCGATGCGCTCCGCTTGAACCAGATCATCTACAACCTGGTGGGCAACGCGCTCAAGTTCACGCCGCGCGGCGGGAGCGTGACGCTGACCGTCGAGAGGCTGGAGGACGGGGCCGCATCCCCCTTGCCCGATGCGGCCGAAGGGAAGGCGGAGGGCGGCGAGGCGTGGCTGCGCTTCGAAGTGAGCGATACGGGCTGCGGCATCAAGCCCGAGCGCTTGGAGGCGATATTCTCGTCGTTCGAGCAGGCCGATGCCGACACGGCGCGCACGTACGGCGGCACGGGCTTGGGCCTTGCCATCACGAAGCGGTTCGTCGAGATGATGGGCGGCCGCATACGCGTCGCCAGCGAGGTCGGCAAAGGGTCGGTGTTCGCCGCTGACCTGCCCTTTGCCGTCGCGCAGGACGACGGGCCCGCCGAGGGCGCAAAGGCGGCCGTCGGAATCGGCGAGAGCCCTGCCGCAGGCGACCAGGCCGCAGCTCCCGACTTCTCCGGCAGGCGCATCCTCGTGGCCGAGGACAACGAGCTCAACCTCGAAATAGCCGTCGAGCTTTTGTCCATGGTGGGCGCCGACGTCGACGGCGTCGCGAACGGGCTCGAGGCCCTCCGCGCGTTCGAGGGATCCGAGCCGGGCTCCTACGACGCCGTGCTCATGGACATCCAGATGCCCGAGATGGACGGGTACGAGGCCACGCGCGCCATCCGGGCGCTCGACCGCGCGGATGCGCGGACGGTCCCCATATTCGCGATGACCGCGAACGCGTTCGTCGAAGACGAGGAGCGCAGCCTGCTGAGCGGAATGGACGGCCATCTGAGCAAGCCTCTTGATATCCGCCGGGTTTATGCCACAATAGACGAGTTTCTGAATCGGCGCGCCTAGCCCGCCGGCTTTCCGGACGGCATCCCTCGTCCCGCTTCTCGCGCGCGCGGCTTCGGGGCGCCGTGCGGACGGCCGGACGGGCGGACGCTGGCAGGCAAGGAGAAGCCCGGCATGAAGAGGCTCATCGCCCAGATCATGAAGTTCGGCGTCGTGGGCGCCATCGCGTTCGTCATCGACTACGGCCTGCTCGTCTTTCTGACCGAGGTGTTCGGCGTGCCGTACCTGGCGAGCGCCACCGTCTCCTTCATCGCGTCGGTGGTGTTCAACTACGCGGCGTCGATGCGCTACGTGTTCGCGCACAAGGAGGGCATGAGCCGCCGGCGCGAGTTCGCCATCTTCGTCGTGCTGTCGGCCATCGGCCTCGGCATCAACAACGCGTGCCTGTGGGCGGGCACCGACCTGCTCGGGATCGACTACCGCATCTCGAAGATCGTGGTCACGGCCATCGTCATGGTGTGGAACTTCGTGACCCGCAAGCTGTTCCTCGACGCCGGCGACGAGCCGGGCGAGATCCTGGGCGACATCGAGTAGGGAGGCGCTTCGCCGCCTGCGAAGCCTCGCGCCCGCCGGCGCCGGGGCCGATGCCGGGACCAGGGACGTTCGCGTCGGTCCCGTTCGGGGAAAAGGCTCCGGACGCACCGCCGGCAAAGGAAAAGGCCGGACATGCGCCCGGCCTCGATGCTCTTGCTGGTGCCCTTGACAGGATTCGAACCTGCGGCTTTCTGCTCCGGAGGCAGACGCTCTATCCCCTGAGCTACAAGGGCACGTCGGATGATTATACGCTATCATGGCTCGGACGGAAAACAAAAACAAGATTTAGGCGCAGAACATGGAAACGGTAACGATAGAGCGCATGGGATACGGCGCAGAGGCTGTGGCGCATGCGCGGGACGGCAAGACGCTGTTCGTGGAGGGCGGCGCGCCCGGCGACGTGGCTCTCGTCGAGGTGGTGGAGGACAAGCCGGCGTTCGCCCGGGCGCGCATCGTCTCGATCGAGGAGCCTTCCGCTTCTCGCGCGGCCGGCGGGCGCGCGGCAGCGGACGCCGCCCTGTACGGGGCTCCCTGGGCGCATCTGGCATACGAGGCGCAACTCGAGGCCAAGCGCGGCAACGTCGCGTCGGCCCTCGCGCGCATCGCCCATTTCGATGCCGGCCGCGCCGAGGAGCTCGTGCGGCCCTGCCTGCCGAGCAAGCGGCAGTGGGGCTACCGCAACAAGCTCGAGCTGGGGGCGGCCCGCGACGGGCACGGCCGGTTCCTCCTCGGCTTCTACCGCGAGGGCACGCACGACATCGCCACGCCCCCGTCCTGCCCGCTGGCCCACGACGCCATCGCGAAGGCCCCCAAGGCCCTGCGCGGCGCGATCGGGTTCGCGGAAGGGTCGCAGGACCTGGGCATCTACCGCATCGGCGTCCGGCACAGCCTGCGAACGCGCGAGCTGGAGGTGGCGCTGTGGACGAAGCCGGGCCCGTTCCCGCGCGCGCACGTGGCGAAGACGGTCGCCAGCGCCCTTCGGGCCACGAGCGTCGTGCGCGTCCTGGCCGATCCCGGCAAGGCGCGCAAGATCAAGGGCGTCGAGACGCTCGAAGGCCGTGGACGCTGGGGCGAGGAGCTGCTGGGCTCGCGCTTCGAGACCACTGCCCCGTCGTTTTTCCAGGTGAACACCGCCCAGGCGGAAAGGCTGGTGGAAGAGGTCGTCGCCGGCTTGGGCGGTTCGGTGGGGGATGACGGGCCCGAGGGGCTCGACGGGCTGTTCGTGGCCGACCTGTACGCCGGCGGGGGCACGTTCAGCGTGCCGCTCGCGCAGGCGGGAGCCGATGTCATCGCCATCGAGGCCGCCGGCACGTCGGTGCGCGACCTGCGCCGCAACGCCGACGCGAACGACGTCGACATCGACATCGTGGGCGGCGACGCCGCGCGCGAGCTGCCCGGCATCGGCGGGCTCGACGCGCTCGTGGTCGACCCGCCGCGCGCGGGGCTGGCCGACGGGGTGGTGGACGACATCGCCGCCGCCGGCCCTGCGCGCGTCGCGTACGTCAGCTGCAATCCCGCCACCTGGGCGCGCGACGCCGCCCGCTTCGAGGCGGCGGGATACGGGCTCGTGCGCGCGCAGCCGGTCGACCTGTTCCCGCAGACGTACCATGTGGAGGTGGCCAGCCTGTTTGAGCGCCGGTGATGCCGTGCGCCGTTTCCCGCCGCGGCCGATCCCCTATTCGGGGAGGAACTTCAGGATGTGCTCCGCCACGCACACCACCGTGCCGTCCTGGTTCGTTATGACGACGTCGGCGTAGGTCTTCATCGCGGCCTCGTCGATGCGGGACACGGTGTAGTCGGCCGTGAGGGTGTCGCCGAAGTAGACGGGGTTCACGAACCGCACGTGGTCGTAGCCGTACGAGGCGCTGGGGATGGGCGACTCGTACTTCTGC
The DNA here is from genome assembly GCA_958454405.1 of uncultured Eggerthellaceae bacterium. Lineage (GTDB taxonomy): Bacteria > Actinomycetota > Coriobacteriia > Coriobacteriales > Eggerthellaceae > Enteroscipio. The sequence continues at coordinate 26,088 of CAUEBO010000034.1, forward strand.
TGGATGAGGGTCGAGGCGGTGCTGCCCAGCGCGAAGGCCAGGATGCCGTGGACGATGCGGGTCCCGTAGCGCGTGGTTTTCATGAACTCCTCGTTGAAGTGCATTTGGCTGAAGTCGCCGGTGATGCCGCCGAACTGGTAGACGTCGGACTCGCTCACCGTTTTGGTGAAGGAGCAGGTGTCGCCCACCTTCAAGGGAATGGATGTCTCGCTCATCGTCTTGCCTCCTGCGCGTCGAAGCTGGTCGTTGCCGTGCCGAAGCGCCGCCCGCGAAGCGGGCCCGCATTCGCTCGTTCCACCATACGACAAGGAGGGCCCGAGCGCCCTTGCATGTTTTTGACCGATTCAGGGCGGTTCCATGCACCGAATCGGTGAAGACCCCTCTCTCAAACCTCCCAGAATGGCGGGGGACTGCCGCGAAGGCGTGCTTTATACTGGTCGATCGAAGGGGTTGCGGTTTCGAGGGCGGCAAGGGGGCCTGCTATGAACCTGGCGCAGCTGTACTATTTCCAGCACCTTGCTGAGATCCAGCACTACACGCGCGCGGCCGAGGACCTGTGCATCTCGCAGTCGGCGCTGTCCCATTCCATCTCGGCGCTCGAGAAGGACCTCGGCTGCGCGCTGTTCTGCCGGGAGGGCCGCACCGTGCGGCTGACCGAGGACGGGCGGCTTTTCAAGGACCACGTCGACCGGGGCCTCGCGTCCATCGACGGAGGCGTGGCCGAGGTGAAGCGGCGCCGCGGGGCGTTCTCCGGCACGGTCAACGTGGGGGCCATCGCGACGGTCCGGTCGGACTACCTGCCCGCCGCGATGAAGGCCTACCGCGAGGAGTACGGCCCCTTGGTGGAGTTCCGCATCGCGCAGGGCGAGACCGCCTCGCTCAACCGCCGCCTCGATCAGGGGGAGTGCGACCTGGTGATCGCAGGGCCCTTCGACGCGCCGGGCATCGTGCGCGAGACGCTGTTCTACCAGCGGCTGGTCGTCGCCGTCCATCGCGACCATCCGCTCGCCAAGCTCGGCGCGGTGCGCTTCGAGGACCTCGTCGGCTGCGACGTGGCCACGTACCGCACGGGCATCGCGTGCGGCGACGCGCTGGACGCCTTCCTGCGGCGCGCGGGAGCGCCGCAGGACGAGCTGAACCTGGTCCGCAACTACGAGGACGAGGTCATCTTGGGCGCGCTGGCCGTGCACGAGCCGGTGGTGGCCCTCACCATGCTCACCTCGAACCTGCTGCCGAACGCCGACATGGCCATCCTGCCCCTCGACGTCGAAGGCTCCGAAACCTTCTATCCCGTCTCGCTCACCTATCGGGAGAAGACGTTCCGCGATCCGGCGGCCCAGGCGTTCGTCAACTTCCTCAAGACGTTCGATGCGCCGCCGTACGTCCGCGACGACTTCCCGAGCGCTACGTGAGCAGGTACTCCCGTATGTAGCGCTCGATGCCGACGACGCAGGCCACGAGGGTCTCGTTGACGGGCGTGGGAACGCCGTGCTTCTTGCCCTGGGCGACCACGGCTCCGTTGATCACGCCGATCTCGGTGGGGCGGCGCTTCTCCAGGCTCTGGAGGATCGAGGGCTTGAAGTCGTACGGCAGGTTGGCGCGGGCCAGCTCGAGGGTGTCCATCGGGTCCTCGCGGCTGAGGGCGATCCCGGCGGCGCGCGCCACGGCCATGCCCTCCTCCACGGCGGCCACGGCGGTCGCCACCAGCTTCTCTTCCTGGTACATGTCGCCGTAGGGCAGGCCCGTGATGCCGCACACGGCTCCCGTCGCCACGTTCACGAGAAGCTTGTCCCAGATGACGCCCAGGATGTTGTCCGAGACGATGCAGCGCATGCCGGCGTCCTCGAACGCCGCGCCGATCCGCTCCGCGCGCTCGGTGACGCTGCCGTCCAGCTCGCCGATGAAGGTGTCCTTGCCCGGGATGGTCGCTTGGACGCGGCCCGGCTCCAAAAGCATGCCGCCGATGTAGGTCTTTCCGCCGATGACGCGATGGGCGCCCACGATGTCGCAGAGCGTGTCCTCGGCGCCCAGCCCGTTCTGCAGCGACATGACCACGGTCCCGTCGCCCACGAGTTCCAGGTTGTCCCTCACGGTCTTCTCGGTGTCGAACGACTTGCACAGCACGATGACCAGGTCGACTTCGCCTATCCCCGCGGCATCGACGCGCCCCTGCACGCGGGCGGTCCTCTCGCCGTCGGGCGTGACCAGGGAAAGCCCGTTCTCGTTGACGGCGTCCATGTGCGCTTTGCGGCCCACCAGGAACACCTCGTTGCCGGCGAGCGCCAGGGCCCCTCCGATGGTGCTGCCGAGCGAACCGGCCCCCAGTATGCAGATTCTCATGCTGACCTCCTCGGTCGAAGACGGGTTACGGGCGCGACACCAGCTCGATCACCGGGCCGTCGGGCAGGGAGAACCAGTTCCGGTTCTCTCCGTGCTGCGCGATCCCTTCGCATGCGTACACCTTCTCGAGCAGGGCGTCCACGTCGTCCACGTCGATGCCGATGTGGGTCATCTGCTCGTGTTCGCGCAGGGCGGGATCGAAGGCGTCGTCGCGCTGCAGCTGCATGCCGCCCACCCACACCTGCTCCACGGTGCCGTCGTCGCCGCGCTGCTCCTCTGTCACGGCCATGCCCATGACGTTCTGGAAGAAGTCGAGGTACCCTTCCAAATCGCGTACGCGCACGGCCACGTGCTCCACTCTCGGCTTGGCGATCATCGCAGGCTCCTTACTCTCCGGCTTGCAAGGCGCGGGCCTCCTTCGCGGCCCGTCCTTACCAGTGTAGTGGCTTTTCCGCCTGAAAACGCATGCAGGGTTTGCGGGGGATTTCGCCGCGGCAATGCATGGGATGCATGGACGCCGCCTTCGCCGCGGCCTTGCCGCAACAGGCGCGCCTCCACCGTGAATGTTATAAGGTTTTTCCCTTCATAAAGCCATCACCTGCTAGAATCTTCCTTCGTGTATGGTAAAAAACGTCCGCCGAACGCCACGTCGGCAGCGCCCTCCGGGGCCTGCGCGGGGGCTGGAAGCGGGCTTCACGGAAGAAGCGAGAAGGAGCCGACATGGCGCAGTACACACCGGAATACCAGCCGACCGGCGACGAGGTCGCCGTCATCAAGACGTCGAAGGGCACGATCCGCGTGCAGTTGGCCGGCAAGGACGCTCCCATCCATGTGGGCAACTTCGTCGAGCTGGCCCGCAAAGGCTTCTACGACGACCTGAAGTTCCACCGACACGTTCCCGGCTTCGTCATCCAGGGCGGATGCCCGAACACGCGCGGGCTGTCCTCGGAAGAGGTCGCGCAGAAGGCCGGCAACCCCTTCGCGGGGCTCGGCACGGGCGGCCCGGGCTATTCCATCAAG
>CAUEBO010000035.1 GCA_958454405.1 uncultured Eggerthellaceae bacterium
ACCATCGCCCGGCACCCGCGCACGAGCGGCCAGTACATCCAGCCGTTCTTGCCGCGGCCTGATGCCAGATCGTGCTCCTCCACGTAGATGGAGCCCGACGGCTCGCGCACCGCCACCGACCAGTTGTACGTGCCGCGCATCATGATGCCCTCAATGAGCGCCTGGCCGCCCACGTGGGTCTTGAGCGCCCCGTCTTCGGAGAACGCGCGGGACAAGTCGCCCTTCGAGCGCTCGCCGGCGCGCTCCGCCTTGGCGGGCCGCTCTTCCAGCCACTCGGCCGCAGCCGACTCATGTTCGCCCATGCTCAGCCCCTCGTCACGCGCGGATACGGGTTCCCGCAGGTCATCTTGCCTTCCGGGCAGGCTCCGCTCACGCAGGGCGCGCCGGCGTCCAGGAAGATGAACGGCGCCGTGGGCTTCGCCAGCTCCAGCATGCGGTGCGCCATCTCGCGAATCTCCCACTGCGCGCGGTTGCAGCAGCGCAAGCGGAAGAAGTGCAGCAGCTCGCGCACGTTCATGGTGATGACGATCTTCGTCTCAGCGGCGTTCGGCAGCAGGTAGCGCGCGTCCTCGGCGGGAACACCCGCCGCCAGCAGCTTCTCGTACGCGGCGATGGCGGCCTCGATGGCCTGGTCGAACACGGCCTCGGCATCCGGATCCGCCGCGATGCTCTCGGGCTTCACCGTGGCCAGCCCGTCGGTGAACTTCACGTAGCGCTGGCTCTGCTGGTTGAAGCTGGCTATGCGGTGGCGCACCAGCTGGTGCGTGAGCGCGCGCGACACGCCGTCCACGGCGAAGGTGTAGCTGGCATGCTCCAACGTGGAGAAATGCCCGCTGCCCATGATGGTGGACAGCACGCTTCTCACCCGCTCCTCCGGCATCGTCTCCATGAGCTCGGAGGCCCCCACGGGCGCGTAGCACAGGCGCGCCGCCGTGGCGATGGCGCGCTCGGGGTCGGGCGTGTGGTACAGCAGTTCGACTTGCATGAATCCGATGCTCCTCTATCAGAAGATATCGCGCAGCGCGCCTCTCTCCGTGCACGCTGCGCCGTCGTCGGCTACTATGGTACCCGAAACCCGGGCCGCCGGACCTGCAAGCCGTCGACCGTCAAGGACCCTTCACGCGAAAGGCACGCCATGCCGAACAACCACGCGCCGCTGCTTTCCTCCCGCGATTGGAATGAGGACTGGAAAGAGCTCCAGAAACTGCGCCGCCGTGCCGACGACGCCTCGTATTGGGACGAACGCGCGAAGACGTTCGCCACGAAGGACGCGCCGAACCCCTACGTGGAGCGCTTTCTGGAGCTTGCGGCCATCCGGCCCGGAGAATCCGTGCTCGACATGGGATGCGGCACCGGGGCGCTGGCCGTCCCGCTCGGCGAGGCCGGTCATGCGGTGGTGGCGGCCGACTTCTCGCAGGGCATGCTGGACGCCATGGCGGCGCAGCTTGCCGCACGCGGCATAACCGACGTCGAACCGAAGCGCATGAGCTGGGACGACGACTGGAGCGCATGCGGCATCTCCCCGAACTGCGTCGACGTCGCAATCGCATCCCGCTCCGTCGCAACCGCCGACTTGCGCGATGCGCTCCTGAAGCTCACCGACGCGGCCCGGCGCCGGGCCTGCGTCACCTTGGCCACCGCGTCCTCGCCGCGCACCGACGAGCGCATCCTCGCCGCCGTCGGGCTGCGCTCCGCCTTCGGCAACGACCATCTCTACGCGTTCAACATCCTGGCGAACGAGGGGCTGAGGCCCGAAGTTTCCTACATCGACAGCGTCCGCGTCGACACGTTCGACGGCGCCGAAGAGGCCTTCGACGTCTTCCGACGCATGATCGAGGACGCCGTCGGGACATCGGTTCCGTCCGGAGAGCGCAAGAAGGCCCTCGTGCGGCTGCGCGGCTGGCTGGCGGACAACCTCGTGGAGAACGAGTGCGCGGGGCTGCCGGACAAGAAGGGCGTGGCCGAGAAGCGGCTGCGCCTGCGGGAGCCCCGCATCGTCACCTGGGCCTTCCTCGGCTGGGACGCATAGGGGCCCGCACAGGGCATGCGTTGCCCCGCCCCGTCTGCTATCATACGGTTCGAAGGCTCGCCGCCCCGAGCGGCAAGGCCCGTGCCCGCACATCCCGATCCCCGCCCCTCAAGGCGCAGGGATCCCCCAGACCGGAAATCCATCGACGACCCTTTTCAGACCCCTCCCGCAGCCCGCTGCGGCTCATGGTCCGCGTTTCACGAGGAACCGCTGCCTGGTTCCCACGACAGCAAAGGAGCACGAGGATTGACCTGGAAAACCGAATTGGCGAACCGCATCGAGACCATCGACGATCTGAAGGGCGCCCTCCACATCGAAGACGGAAGCGAACCCGGGCTGGCCGATGTGCTCGAGCAGTCGCCCATGGCGATCCCGCGTCCCTACCTCTCGCTCATCGACCCGTCGGATGAGGACGACCCCATTCGCAAGATGTCCGTGCCCTCCCCTTCCGAGGCGGACCCGTCCGGCAGCCTCGACACGTCGGGAGAGGCGTCCAACACCGTCATGCGCGGCCTGCAGCACAAGTACCGCGAAACCGCGCTGCTGCTCTCCACCGGCGAGTGCGCCATGTACTGCCGGCACTGCTTCCGCAAGCGGCTCGTAGGCAGGCCCGACGAGGAGATACTCCATGACCTCGAAGGGGCGCGCGCCTACCTGCAGGCCCATCCCGAAATCAACAACGTCCTGGTCAGCGGAGGGGACGCCCTGCTCAACTCCAACGAGCGCATCGACCGCATACTGGGAATGCTGGCCTGCGTGCCCTCCCTGGACTTCATCCGCATCGCCACGCGCGCGCCGGCCACGCTGCCGACGCGCATCGTGGGGGACGACGAGCTGCTCACCATCCTCGCGAAGCATCGCGAGTCGAAGCAACTGTACCTCGTCACGCAGTTCAACCATCCGCGCGAGATCACGCGCGACGCGGCAGCCGCCGTGGAAGCCGTGCTCAAGCTGGGCATCCCCGTGCGCAACCAGGCCGTGCTGCTGCGCGGCGTGAACGACGACCCCGACGTCCTCGCACCGCTTCTGAGCGGGCTGACCGCCATCGGCGCAGAGCCCTACTACGTGTTCCAATGCCGTCCCGTCGCCGGCGTGAAGAACCGGTTCCAGGTTCCCCTGATCCGCGGAGCCGCCCTCGTCGAAGAGGCGAGGGCTCGGCAGAACGGGATCGGCAAAGCGCTGCGGTACTGCATGTCGCACACGACGGGGAAAATCGAGATCGTCGGCCAGGCGCCCGGCGGGCTCATGGCGTTCAAGTACCACGAAGCGAAGGACCGGCGCAACCTGGGCAGGGTGTTCTTCAAAGAACTCGGACCCGATCAAGCCTGGCTGCCGGAACGCGAGCCGGCCACGGCGTAGCCCGCATGCGTTCCTGCACTGCGGGCACGCCCGCCCCGCGCTTCCAAGCGAAGCCGCGCAGGGCGGGCCGAGCCTGGTCCCGCTACACCTCGATGCGCTCGAACATGTCCTTGCCCACGCCGCATACCGGGCAGACGAAATCGTCGGGAAGCTCGTCTACGTACTCGATATGGCCGCACACCGTGCACCGCCAGGCGTGCTTGGGAGCCGCAGCGCCCTGGTCCGTCGGGGCGGCGGGCTCGTCAGGCAGGTAGCTGGAAGCCTTCGGCGGGGTCTTGCCGCCCTTCACCAGATGGTAGTAGGCATAGGTCATCGGATCGCCCGCGCAGCCTTTCTCGGCCTCTTCAACCTCGCCCACGAACATGATGTGGGTTCCCACGTCGAGCGTCTGCACGACGCGCGCCGAGAACCGGGCGACGCACTGCTCGGCCACGTAGGGCATGCCCGCCGCGTCAACGCCCGCTTCGCACGCGGCGAACTTGTCCAGGTCGTCGCTGCAGTGGAACCCGAACGTCCCGATGAGCTCCATCGTCGCATCCTGCGAAAGGCACGATGCCGTGAAGCGGCCCGCCTCCTGGACGGCGCGGGTCGTGGCGTTGTCCTTGTTGAGCGTCACGCTCACCTGCAACGGCGACGACGTCACCTGCTGGAACGTGTTCGCCACGCAGGCGGCGCGCTTGTCGCCCGCCTTCGAGGCGATGATGTAGAGCCCGTAGCTCAAGCTGTGGAACGCGGTTTGGTCGATCATGTCGGCGCCTTTCCCCTGGTATCTTCTCTCCAAATAATGATAATGATTCTCATTAAGGAAAGCAAGCAGCTGGTCGATCCGACTGCCGAACGGCACGCGGACCGGTCAGGCGGACAGGCCGCATGCCGCGCGCACGACGGCGCGCGCGGCGTCGTCGGGCGCGAGCGCCCGCGTCCCGCCCCACACGGAGGAGAAACGCGCTTCGGCCAGCCCGCACAGCCCGGCGCGCACCACGGCGAGCGCATGGGGAAAGCGCCGCGTGGGGCCTGCATCCAGCATCGCGACCGCCGACGCCAAGCCGACGCCGCGCACGAGCTCGAGCCGGCCGAGCTCGTCGACCACGAGCAGCCCGCCCGGCGCGCAGGCGAAGCCCGCGTCCCCCTCTTCTGGCCCTGATGCTTTGCAAGGAAAGGTTTGCACGAACGGATGTTTCACGTGAAGCATCCCGGGCATCGGATCCACGCGATCGGGCACGGGCTTATCGGATCCCGCCTGCCGCGGTTCGAGCGCCGCCGAATCCGCCGCCTCCTTGGCTGGCAGCGCCTCCTCCGCCGCTATGCGATCGAAGTGGGCGTTGACCCGGGCGATGGCCTCGTCCGAAATCTCCCAGCCAAGATGGGCCGCCGCGCTTTGGCTTGCAGGATCGAACGATCCCTCTGCCAGGGCAAGGTCGCGTCGGAGCGCGAACGGGATGCGATCGCCCTGCGGCAGCAGCACGGCGTCGATGCCCAGTTTCTCGAAGTGCCCCTCGCCCGAGAGGCCGCGCTCGCCCGCGACCTCGTCCGGCTGCCGCTTTCGCCACACCCCGGGAGCCGCCACGCCCGCGACCGCCACCCCCTCGCCCGCCAGCTCCGCCGCCAGGCGCTCGAGCCAGCGCGTCTTGCCAATCTGCACGTCGCCCGTCAGCAGGAACAGCATGGTCGCGCCCCTTCCTCATATATCCTCAACGATGTATTATACGGTATTGGCTATAACTTGGAACTGGACGAGGAAAGAGGCGCTCATGGGATGCCCCGAGAAGGACTGCTGCATGCACGGCGCGGAAGGCGATGTCATCGACTTCCCCGGCACGAAGGCTCACGGCACGCCGTGGAAGTTCTACAACCACCTGATCGGCTCGATGCCCGACGAGCCGATCGTGCGCGACTACTGCCTGGGAACGCACTGGTCCTACGTGGAAGCCGACTGCGGCATGGGCGTGAGCTTCACCTGCAAAGGGGGCGCGAGGCGGCGCTTCGCGCAGGATCTGCGCGGGCTGCCCCTGAAGGCCGTCGCCGAGCTGTCGAAGTCGTGGTGCTTCGAGGAGGCGACGCTCGGCGTGGCTGCGCTCAACGCCTACTACGCGCAGAAGCCCCTGCTCGACCCGCTGGGCGCCGCGTACGACGAGCCGGTGGAGCTGCCGGACGGAACCGTGCGCAAAATGGACGCCTTCGAGCTGTACCGCCCCCGCATCGCGGCGCGCGAGGACGCGAACGTCACCGTGGTGGGGCATTTCCCCCACGTCGACCGCATTGCCGAATACGCGAACCTCACCGTGCTCGAGCGCAACTGCACGCATGAGCTGGACACGCCCGATCCCGCCTGCGAGTACGTAGTGCCGCAAACCGACTACCTGTTCATGACCGGCGTCACCATCATCAACAAGACCGCGCCGCGCCTGCTGGACCTGGCGAAGGACGCGACCGTGGCGATGGTGGGCCCGAGCGTGGTCATGTCCCCGTTCCTGTTCGACTGGGGCGTGGAGACGCTGGCCGGCAGCACGGTGGCCGATCCCGAGAAGGCGCGCTTCGCCGTGAAGAACGGCTCCGGACAGTTCTTCGGCGAAGCGCTGCAGATGACGTCGATCACGCGGGCCGACGGATAGGATGGATTGAGCGGGCGCACTCGATCCCGTTCCCTTAAATTATTCCCATTTGATAATATTCCTACTTTAGGATATATTGTTGCAAGCATTATTCCCGATTGAGAATTATTGGGAGACGAGAGCAATCGAAGCAGTTGACGATGCTTTAGACGAGACCGTCGTCGGCCTTCCCGAGGCGCCAAGCCTCGGGAAGGCCGATGGGGCGCCCCATCGGCGCGAGGACGACGAGCCTGCAGCCCGGTGCGCGTCCCGGCGCAACGCGCGGCACGGCAACCTCGTACTGGTCGCGCTCGGCGCGCTTGCAGTCGTCAGCGCACTCGCCTCGCTCATGCTGGGACGCTACCCCATCACGCCCGTCGAGGCCTGCGGCATGCTGGCCAACCTGGCGTTCCCCATCGACCCGTTTTGGACGTCGCAGCAAGAGACGCTGTTCTTCCAAGTGCGCCTGCCGCGCATCGCGCTGGCGCTTTTGGTGGGATGCAGCCTGGCCGCGGCCGGCGCCGCCTACCAGGGGACGTTCCAGAACCCGCTCGTCTCGCCCGACATCCTGGGCGCCTCCCAAGGCGCGGCGTTCGGCGCAGCCGTGGCCATCCTGCTGGGACTGGGATCGCTCGGCATCTCGGCCTTCGCCTTCGCCTGCTCCATCGGAGCGGTGCTGCTGGTCCTGCTCATCGGCACGCGAGCACGCGGCAACCACCTGCTCATCGTGGTGCTGGCGGGCGTCATGGTCAGCTCGCTGTTCCAGGCGGGCGTATCCTACGCCAAGCTCATCGCCGATCCCACCGACCAGCTGGCCGCCATCACCTACTGGCTCATGGGCAGCCTCACCGGCGCGAAGTGGACCGACATGGCCTTCGCCGCCGGGCCCATCGCGGCGGGCCTCGTGGCGCTGTTCGCCTTGCGCTGGCGCATCAACGTGCTGACCATGGGCGACGATGAGGCCTCCACCATGGGCGTGAACGCGCGCCGCGTGCGTCTCATCGTCATCCTGGCCGCCACGCTGGTCACGGCCTCCAGCGTGTCGATATCGGGCATGATCGGCTGGGTTGGCCTGGTCATCCCCCACTTCTCGCGGATGATCATCGGCTGCGACTACCGCAGGCTCCTGCCCGCCAGCATGCTCATGGGCGCCAGCTTCCTGCTCATCGTCGACGACATCGCCCGCCTGGTGGCCACCTCCGAGATACCCATCGGAATCCTGACCGCATTCGTGGGCGCGCCCTTCTTCCTGTACCTCATCACCAGGAGGAAGCAGCAGCTGTGAGCATCGACGTCGAGAACCTGAGCTTCTCCTACGGCCGCCACGAAGTGCTGCACGACCTGAGCTTCCGCATTCCCGACAACACGCTGGTGAACGTGCTGGGGCCCAACGGCGTGGGCAAGTCCACCCTGTTCCGCTGCATCCTGTGCCTGAACGCGAACTGGACGGGCGCGATAACCGTGAACGGGAAGAACCTGCGCGACCTGTCCGTCCGCGAGCGGGCGTGCGAGATAGCCTACATCCCCCAATCCCATTCCTCCACCTACGACTACGACGTGCTGGACGTGGTGCTCATGAGCGCCGGCGGCAACATCGGCCTGTTCGGCACGCCGAAGAAACGGCACGTCGAGCGCGCGTGGGAGGCGCTCGAACGCGTGGGCATCGCGCATTTGGGGCACCGGCCTTGCACCCAGATATCTGGCGGCGAAAAGCAGCTCGTGCTCATCGCGCGCGCCATCGCGCAAGACGCGCGCACCATCGTGATGGACGAGCCCACGAGCGCGCTCGATTACGGCAACACCGTGCGCGTGCTATCCACCGTGCGTCAGCTGGCCCGCGAGGGCATGAGCATCGTTCAGTCGACGCACCAACCTGACCAGGCGTTCCTCTATTCCGACCTCACTCTCGTGCTGCACGAGGGCCGCGTGCACTCCTTCGGCGATCCCAAGGACGTCATCACGGAGGAGCTGGTGAGCACCATCTACGACGTGGACGTGGAGGTCAATTCCCTGTATGGCGACAAGGTGCGCGTGTGCGTGCCCGTACGCGAGATAGAACGCTAGACCCCAAGCAAGGCTGATGAAAGGAAGGACCCATGGGAGGGATCAAGGAAAAGAAAAAGGCGCCGTGGCTGACAAGCCTCGCGGCTGCATTCGTGCTGTGCGCGGGCCTGCTGGCGCTCGGCGGATGTACTCAGCAGGAGGAGGCGCCGGAAGCCGGCGGCTCCACGCAATCCGAGCAGCCGGGCCAGAGCGAGGCGCGCACGTTCACCGACTCCGCCGGGCGCACGGTCGAGGTGCCCGCGCAGATCGACCGCATCGCGCCGGCCGGCCACACCGCCACGCAGATCCTGCTGACGATGGCACCCGAGAAGATGGTCACCATCTCCCAAGAGCTTACGGAAGACCAGGCCAAGTACTTGGGAGAGGACTACGCCAGCCTGCCGGTGACAGGCGCGGCGTTCGGCGCGAAGGGCGACCTCAACAAGGAGGCGGTGGCGGCCTCCGGCGCACAGATACTCATCGACACCGGCGAGCTCAAAGACGGCATCGCCGAGGATCTGGACACGATGCAGGAGCAGCTGGGCATCCCCGTCGTGGTCATCGAGACGAAGATGGAGGACTACGGCGCGGCCTACGAGATGCTGGGCGAACTGCTGGGCATGGAGGACCGCGGAACGGAGCTTTCCGACTACTGCAAGGCCGCCTACGATGAGACGGTCGAGGTCATGGGCAAGATTCCCGAGTCCGAGCGCGCGAGCGTGGCCTACCTGCTGGGCGACAAGGGCACGAACACCATCGCCAAGGACTCCTACCAGGGCCAGGTGGTCGACCTGGTGGCCAACAACGTGGCCGACCTGGGCCAGGTTTCAGGCAGCGGCACCGGCGTGGAGATCAGCATGGAGCAGCTGGCCCTGTGGAACCCGCAGACCATCCTGTTCGCCGAGGGCAGCATCTACGACACGGTGGCCTCCGACCCCGCCTTCGCCGACCTTGACGCCGTGAAGAGCGGCTCGTATTACGAGGTGCCCGCCACGCCGTGGAACTGGCTGAACAGCCCGCCCACGGTGAACCAGGTGCTGGGCATGCAGTGGCTGCCGCGCCTGCTGTACCCCGACCAGTACGACGGCGATATGTACGAGACGGTGGCGGGCTACTTCAAGACGTTCTACGGCTACGACCTGAGCGAATCCGAGTTCGACGAGATCGCCTCGAACGCGCAGCCGAAGGCCTAGCGCCCGCACCGCAACGCTTCCCGATGCGGACGCTGCCGATGCCGCGGGACAATGCGCGAGCGCCCGGTCGATGACCGGGCGCTCGTCGTGGTTGCTGCAGATGGATCCGAAGCTATTCGGCGGCCTTCTCCTCGGCCGGAGCCTCGGCGGCCGGAGCCTCCTCGACCAGCGCGTCCACGGCGGCGACGTCTTCAGCCGACGCCTCGGGAGCAGCCTCTTCGGCGGCAGCCTCGCGCTCGGCGGCCTTCTTGGCCTCGGCTTCGGCCTTCTTGGCAAATTCCTCGGCGCGCTTGGCCTTCTCGGCGGCCTTCGCCTCGCGCTCGGCCCTCTTCTTGGCCTCGGCTTCGGCGACGGCAGCGGCCTTGGCGGCCTTCTTCGCGGCCTCGCGCTCGGCCACGGTCTCCTTGGCGGAACCGAACTTGTCCGCGAAGCGCTGCACGCGTCCGCCGGTGTCGACGAAGCGCTGCTGGCCGGTGTAGAACGGGTGGCAGACGTTGCAGATGTCGATCTTGAGCTCGGGCTTGGTGGAGCGGGTCGTGAACGTGTTGCCGCAGCTGCACCGCACCGTGCACTCGACGTACTCCGGATGAATTCCCTGTTTCATAATCTGGTTCTCCTATTCGGGCCTTGGTTTCCGACCAAGGCGAAGACAAGCTTTCACATGATAGCACACGAGCAGCGGATGCAATCGAGATTCTGGGGAAATCCGCATTCGCCGCAACCCTGCGGAGGCGGGACGCGCATCCGCACGCAAGACGGCGGCGGCGCGCGGGACCCGGGGCCGCGAAGCTGCGCCCCGCTAGCTCAAGAACGCCTCGTTCACCGGCAATCCGTAGGCCTCGGCGATGCCGCGCAGCCCCTCGTCGGGGATGGCGTTGGGGAAGTCGCCGCTCCCGCCGTTCATGGCGCGCGCCGCGGCGTGCACGGCCGCGGCCTTTTCGAGGACGTGCATGAGGCCGAACGCCGCGTCGAAGCTCGCGCCCGAGGCGAACGCGCCGTGATGGGCCCACACGCACGCCTCGAAGGGCCGCAGGGCCTCGGCCGTGGCCCGCGCTATCTCCGCGCCGCCCGGCACCGCCCACGGCACCACGCCGACGCCCTGGGGAAACGCCACCATGCTCTCCGTAAACGACTTCCACAGCGTCCGCGTGAACGTGCGCGCGTCCAGGGGCAGCACCTGCGTCAGGGCCACGATGCTGGCAGGGTGCGCATGGTAGAGCACCCGGCTCGTCCCGCCGGTGGCCTCCTTGCGCGCGGACTGGGCGGCGAAGTGGGTTGGGAACTCGCTCGTGGGCACGCTGCCGTCCTTGAAGCCCCAGACGATGCGCCACGCGTCGCCCGCAGCGTTGATCTCGACGATGCCGGCGTTGGCCGACGCATCGAGCGGCACGTTGCGCATATGGGCCCCCGCTGCAGTCACCATGAACAACTCGCCGCCCAGGTTTTCGGCCTGGATGCCCATCGGCACCCACGAGCTGGGATTGTCGTAGAAAAACGAGCGGCACGAAGCCACGTCTTCGGACGCCAGGCGATACGACAGGTTTCCGCCGTTGCGCTCATGCCATCCCTGCAGCCATCCGTCGCCGCACAGGCGCACGAAGCCCTTCGCGAACGCCTGCTGTTCCACGGCCACGCCCGAAACGGCGCCTTTCGCCACCGACACGCCCTTGTCCAGCACTTCCTGCGCGTTGTCGAAGAAACCCATGACCTGCTCCTGACCTCGATAGCAACGATGCCCGCCCGGATCGGTCCGGACGGGCATCCATCATACCATGCGACAGCGTTCGCCTAGACCTCCGCGACCCACAGTCCGTGCAGGTTGCAGTACTCGTACACCTTGAGCGGAGCATCGCCCTCGGCCACGGCGAAATCGGCCACGGGAGCGTCCTGGGGCGTGAGCTCGACGAACTGGTAGCCGTTCTTCGTGACCAGGCAGATGAACGTGATGTAGTGCTCCGGCGTCATCGGATGCAGCGTGCTGCCCACCTCGACGTGCACGTTCGAGCCGTCGACGCGCACCACCGGCACGTGCTTCTCGAGCGCGGCGTCGGTGGTGTTGGCCGTGAGCTCGACCATCTGCTCGCCGCAGCACACCAGCGGCACGCCGGAATCGAACGGCTTGACGGCGATGTTGCCGCAATGCATGCACTTGTAGAATTTCAGATCCATGACAGGTCCCCCTTCAGGTTTCAACGATAGGAACAGAACCGGTTCGTATTGTAGCCGCGCAGACGACTGCGGCACCGCCCGGCAACGCACGTGCTGCCGAACCGTAACCGACGGCGTCGCCGGCACATCCGAGACGTCAGCATCAGGATCGAACGGATCCCGACCGGTTCGGCGAATATATGTTACTTGATTTGTTCCATTTCGGGGAGGCCCTGCTGGGGCTTTTTCACGATAATCGCATACGCGAGCACGCCGACACCCACCAAGATGAGGGGCACGCTGAGCACCTGGCCCATGGTGAGCCAGCCGCCCCACAAGTACCCCAGCTGCGAATCCGGCTCGCGCACGAACTCGATGAGGAAGCGGAAGAGCCCGTACATGATCAGGAACAGGCCCAGGAACGTGCCGCGCGGGCGCGGCGGACGGGCGCGCGACAGCAGGTAAAGCACGGCGAAGATGATGACGCCTTCCAGCAACGCCTCGTAGAGCTGCGAGGGATGGCGCGGCATCATGCCGGCAGCGCCTCCGAACACCACGCCCCAAGCCGCATCGGTGGGCGCGCCCCACAGCTCGCCGTTGATGAAGTTCGCGCAGCGCCCGAACAGCAGGCCGAGTGGCGCGCCGATGCAGCCCAGGTCGGCCAGCGTCAGATACGGGATGTGCGTGAGCCGCGCCGCGACGATGCCGGCCAGAAGCGCGCCGATGAGCCCGCCGTGGAAGCTCATGCCACCGCGGTTGAAGGCGAGTATCTCCGCCGGGTTCTCAAGGTAGTAGCCGTTCCCGTAGAACAGCACGTAGCCCAGGCGGCCTCCCACGATGACGCCCACGATGACGCAGAACATGATGGTGAGCAGCGCATCGGCGTCCACGCGAACGCGCCAGCGGCGCGCCACGCGCCAGATGACGAGGGCGGCGCACACGAATCCCAGCACGTAGGCGACGCCGTACCACCGCACGGTGAACGGCCCCGCCGAAAACAGGACGGGGTCGAGGCTTTGATAGATGTCGTTGAGCATATGAGTCCTTTTCCGCCCGCCCGCCGGCCCGTGAACGCCAGCGGGAGGCCCTGCTGCATCAAAGCAGTCGCGCCGCTCGAAGAACGGCGCGACGGTTATTCCCTGCCCATGCCGGCGCCGACCTCGATGGCGGCGAAGCGAACCTCCTCGCGCAGCTGCAGCGGTATGGCCTGGATGTCGGATACCGTGGATCCGCAGTGCGGGCAGCGCAGGGTGAAGAGGGCGAGGTCCGCGCGAACGACCATCATGGCCTCGTAGCGGCATACATCCAAGTCGGTCGCCCCGCAGGCGGGGCAGGTCATGCTCCGGCTCATCGATCCACGCTCCTCTCGCCTCGTCCGTCTTCCATCGGCTTCATTGTAGCAGAACCGGACGGATGGGCGCCGCAGGGAGGCCCGACCGCCCGGCTACAGGAGAAACCGGTTGGGATTGCCCTGCCGCGCCGTGTCGTCGGCGCGCTCGCCCACGTCGGGCCCCTCTTTCAGGAAGTGCTCGCAAAAACGGCACACGTCCTTCACGGCCGCTTCGTAATCCCGCCGAGGGTTCAGCAGCAGATCGAAGTCGCCGGTGACCACATGCGTGGATCGCATGCACGCGGCGAAGTGGCAATCGGCGGGACAGGGCTCGCCGGGCGTGTTGTGAGGGCAGCGCGACATCATCTCCTCGTCGCAGCCGCGCTTTTCCCAGCAATGCGCCATATCCGCCTCCTTTCGGCTTGTTTTCCTTCGACGCCGACCTACATGCCCGGTGCCGGAATGACCCTGGTCACACCAGGAACGCGTTCTTTGAGGATGCGCTCGACGCCGTTGGCCAGCGTCATCTGCGACATGGGGCAGCCCTTGCACGCGCCCTGCAGCTCCACCGAAACCACGCCGTTCTCATCGACGTCGACGAGCTTCACATCGCCGCCGTCGGCCTGCAGGCTCGGACGAATCAGCTCGAGGACGGCTGCAACATCGTTCTTGTCCACCATGGGATAGCTCCTTCATCTCGCTCTTACGATAAGTGCCGATTCTACCACAGCCCGCCTTGCGCGGCGGGCGCGGAGAGCGAGCGGCGGCGTCACGCGGCAGGTTTCCAATCCTGTCCCAGAACCACGAGCACGTCGGTGTCGAAGGTGTAGAAATCGCCGCCGTTCACGGCACGGCCCGCGGAGAGCGCCGCGATCACGGTCTGGGCGGCCGGGAGGAAGGCTTCGTCCTTGTACACCACGAGCGTCTCGTTGTAGGCGAAGGAATCCGTGTTGCCCGTCTCGGTCACGTTGAACCCCTGTTCCGTCAGGGCGTTCGCAATCTGCGACGCCCCACCCGTGACGCCGGATCCGTTGCGCACGGTGATCGTGAAGCTGGCGGGATCGACCGTGGACACGCCCTCTTGCGCCGAGGGGTCCTCGCCCGCCTCCACGAGCTTCATCATGGCGTCCTTGGCGTCCGCCGAAACCGCGTAGTATGCAACGTCGTCGCGCGTCAGGTCGTAGCCGGGAAGAAGCGCCCCGAACACCGCGCCCGCCTCCATGCCGCGCAGCGCATCCGCCAGCGAGAGCGCGTCGGAAGCGCCCATGTCCGTTTGGAACGAGCCGCCGACGGCATCGAGCGTCGTGAGGAACCCGAACGGCCCGTCGCCCAGCAGACGCAGCGAAAGGGCCGTCAGGAGCTTGCGCTGGTTCGCCGCCTGCGCCTCCGAACCGTCGGTGAAGTTGCTCGCCCGCAAAAACGTGAGCGCCGCCTGGCCGTCGAGCGTCTGCGTTCCCGGCTGCAGGTACACGGCGCCGGCGGCCGGATCGTCCACCTCCTCGGCCACGTCGACCTCGACGCCGCCGAGCGCATCCACCAGCCCCACGATGCCGGCCGCGTCGATCTCGACGTAATGGGACGCCTGAACTCCCGCAAGGCTCGCGACCGCGTTCACCAGCGCGCCGTCGCCTTCCATGGTCGCCGCCTCGCGAAGTTGATGGACGTTGCCGTCTTTCAACTTGACTTGCGTGTTCGCGGGCACGGACACGACCGTTGCTGATTTCGCCTCGGGATCAACGCGCACGAGCGCGATGGCATCGGGCCCTTCGACGGCGTTCGGGGAGCCCGCCGCATCCAGATCAGCGGCCACCACCGCGTAGAAGGAGCCCGATTCGCCCGGGGCGGCGAGCGCGGACGGCGCGTCCGAGTCTTTCAGCCCGATCTTGGCATCGAGCGAGCCGAAGAACGTCGCCACGCCCACGCCGACGGCCACGCAGACCACGACGGCGCAGCAGACGAGGGCGACGACGATGCGGCGAACGCGCGCGCGGCGCTGTATCTCCTGCGCGAACTCGCGGCGGCCCACCCGCTTCGCGTACTGCGACCCGCTCTCGCGCGAAGCGGTGTCCGGCACGATGGTGTCCACGTAGCCCCGCGTGGCGCGGCGCTGCCTGCGCGCGCTGGAGAAGCTCACGGATTCGCCGTTCATGTGGCGCGACGAGCGGCCGCCGGAAACGTGCGTGCCGATCGTCGCCGTGCGCAGACGGCGCGACGTCATCTTCGAACGGGAAGCCGTGATTCCCTTTTTCCGCTTGTTGACCATGGAGCCGCCCGTCGGAGCTAGCGGAGGTCGCCGTCGACGGGAACGCGCGCGACGTCCGCGCCCAGCGAGGCCAGCTTGCCCGCGTAGTCCTCGTATCCGCGATCGATGTGCCGGATGTCATGGACGCGCGTCTCGCCCTCGGCGGCGATCCCCGCAAGCACGAGGGCGGCTCCCGCGCGCAGATCGGTGGCCGACACGTCGGCCCCCTGCAGCACCTTGACGCCGCGGATGAGCGCATGGTGGTCCTCGATCGCGATATCGGCTCCCATGCGCATGAGCTCGGCTGCGAACATGAACCGGTTCTCGAACACGTTCTCCGTGATCACGGACATGCCGTCGGCCCGTGCGGCCAGGAGCATGAACTGCGCCTGGAGGTCGGTTGGGAAGCCGGGATGCGGCAGGGTCTGGATGTCGATGGGCACGAGCGGGCGATCGCGCTCGACGGTGACCCAATCAGGCCCCGCCTTAACGTCGCAGCCCATGGCCTCAAGCTTCATGAGGGCCACGCGCAGGTACGCGGGATCGATGCCGCGCACCGTCAACGGCCCTCCCGTGAGCGCCCCGCCGGCAAGGAAGGTGCCCGCCTCGATGCGGTCCCCCACCGTCGTGTGCTCGCAGGGGTGCAGGCTTTCCAGCGGGACGCCTTCGATTTCGATGATGGACGATCCCGCGCCGCTCACCTGGGCGCCCATGTCCACGAGCATGTTCACCAGATCGACGATCTCCGGCTCCCGCGCGGCGTTCTCGATCACGGTCCCGCCCTCCGCGACGATCGACGCCATGAGCAGGTTCTCGGTTGCGCCGACGCTCGGGAAGTCCAGCACGACGTGCGCGCCCTTCAAACCGTCGGGAGTCGACGCCTCCAGGAAGCCGTGGTCGACGGAAAGCTTCACGCCCAGGGCCTCGAGGCCCACCAGATGGATGTCGATCTTGCGCGCGCCTATCTGGCACCCGCCCGGCATGGCCACGCGGGCATGGCCGAATCGGCCGATGAGCGGGCCGAGCACCGAGATGCTCGCACGCATCTTCGAGACGAGCTCGTACGGGGTCTCGCACCGGTCCACCGACGACGTGTCCACTGAAAGCGTGTGGCCCCGGCGCTCCACGTTCGCCCCGAGGCGCCGCATGACCTCCGACATGATGTCGATGTCCGAGATGAGCGGGACGTTGTGGATGGTCGAGGTGCCCTGGCCGAGCAGGGCCGCGGCCATGAGCTTGAGCGCCGAGTTCTTGGCGCCCGATACCGAAACCTCGCCGCTCAGCGTGTTGTTTCCCTGCACGATGATGATCTCTTCAGCCATGAAGCATCCTCCGCGCCCGAAGCGATGGGATTCGGACGTTGGTTTCGTCTAGTGTCGGGCGCCGCCTGGAGCGCCCTTCGCGATATCGACCATTATAAGAACAGGGGGGCCGCCCGCCCACCATCATCACAACGAAAGCAGAACGGCTGGTGGAAGGTGCCGTCGCGATGGAATCTGCACAGGTCGGCGCAGTAAGACAGCGAGGAGCCCCCTCGCGCCGATAATCGGCCCGTTTCGCGGCTGAGCGTACTTCGGTACGCGAAGGCAAGCGAAAAAGGGTCGAGGATCGGTGCGAGGGGGCTCCGCAGCGTCGAGCTGTTCCGGCGGCCGTCAGGCCGCCGGAACACAGCTATTCACCGAGGACGAAGCGCTTGAAGTCGACGATCTTGATCTCGCCGCCCAGGTTCTTCGCAACCTCGGCCGTGTACTCGTTCACGGTCTGGTCGGGGTTCTTCACGAACGGCTGCTCGGTGAGGGTGTTCTCCTTGAAGAACTTCTCCAGGCGGCCGGTGGCCATCTTCTCCTGGATGGCCTCGGGCTTGCCGGACTCGGCGGCCTGCGCCATGTAGATGGCCTTCTCGTGCTCGACGATGGCCGGGTCCACGGAGTCGCGGTTCGCGGCGACCGGCGCGGCGGCGGCCACCTGCATGGCCACGTCGCGGCCGTACTGCGCAAATCCATCGGACACGGGGTCGATGCCCTCCACGTCGAACTGCACGAGCACGCCGATCTTGCCGCCGCCGTGGATGTAGGACGACACGGCGCCGCCTTCCACCACCGCGAAGCGGGCGAGCTGGATGTTCTCGCCGAGCGTGTGGATGGCGTCGGTGACCACGGCCTCAACCGTCTCTCCCTCGGCATCGGCGGCCTTGAGCGCGTCGAGGTCGGCAGGGTTGGCGGCCAGAGCGGCCTTGGCGATCTTGTCGGCGTAGGCCTTGAACTTGTCGTTCATGCCCACGAAGTCGGTCTCGCAGTTCAGCTCGACGACGGCGCCTGCCTTGGCGTCGTCGGAGACGATGGCCATGACCGTGCCCTCGTTGGTGGCGCGGCCGGCCTTCTTGGCGACGGCGGCCAGGCCGCGGGTGCGCAACACGTCGACGGCGGCCTCGATGTCGCCGTCAGCCTCGACGAGCGCCTTCTTGCACTCCATCATGCCGGCGCCGGTCATCTCGCGAAGCTCCTTGACCATGGAAGCGGTGATGTCAGCCACGTTGATCCTTTCTCTTTGCTACGCCGCGCGCATCGCGCGGCCTGGGCGGAAAGCGCCGCCGCTCGCGCAAGCGGGCGACGGCGCGGTCGTTCGAAAACGCCGAAAGGCGGACGCCTATTCGGCAGCGGGAGCAGCAGCCTCGTGAGCCGCTTCGGCGGCAGGGGCGGCCTCGGCGGGCGCTGAAGCGGCGGCCTCTTCCGTCGCAGCAGCCTCGGGCGCAGCCTCGGCGGCAGCAGCCTCGGGCGCGGCGGCCTCGGCCTCGCCGGCCATCTCGGCGGCCGTCACCGGCGCGCCAACGCCGGCGATGACGGCGTCCGCGATGAAGTCGGCCAGCAGGCGGACCGAGCGGATGGCGTCGTCGTTGGCGGGAATGCCGTAATCGACGTCGTCGGGATCGCAGTTCGTGTCCAGCGTACCCACCACGGGAATGTCCAGGCGGCGCGCTTCATGGATGGCGATGGCCTCGCGGTTCGTGTCGATGACGAACACCGCCTCGGGCGTGCGCTTCATGTTGCGGATGCCGTTGAGGTTCGTCTGCAGCTTGGAAAGCTCTTTGCGAAGCAGGATCTGCTCCTTCTTGGGAAGCATCGCCATGCGGCCATCGGCCTCCATGGCCTCCAGCTCCTCCATGCGGGTCACGCGGGAGCGGATGGTGACGAAGTTCGTCAGCATGCCGCCGAGCCAGCGGGCGTTCACGTAGGGCATGCCGCACTTGTTCGCAGCGTCGGCCACGGCTTCCTGCGCCTGCTTCTTCGTGCCCACGAACAGCACGGTGCCGCCCTTCTTGGCCAGCTCGGACACGAACGTGTACGCCTGGTCCAAGCCCACGAGCGTCTGCTTGAGGTCGATGATGTAGATGTCCCCGCGGCTGCCGAAAATGTACGGCTTCATCTTGGGGTTCCAACGGCGCGTCTGATGGCCGAAGTGGCTGCCCGCGTCGAGCAGCGTCTTGATGCTGACTTTCGTCATGACTCTCTCCATTCGTTAGTCCTCTGCTTGCGGTCATCCCCGGCTTCCGCAGCCTTTTTCGGTTGGCCACTGGCGGAGCGGGTCGCGCAAGCATGCGTAATTAGAAACCGTAGAAGTATAACCGACCTGCTCTTCCCATGCAAGCCCGCATATCGCCCGCTGAACCCGCGGGTCGCGGGTCGCGCCCTGCCGTCGATTCTCAAAGAGGGTGCGGATCGATATCAAATACCTATATCACATCGCCTATAATGCCTTTGGAGCATTTGATGCGACCTCTACCCCACCTGTCCTTTTCGGCGCATCGCGCGCCCAAACCGTCCCGATCTGGAAGAAGGAGTCCATGGAGCTTCGCGTCCTGCAGTACTTCCTCATGGTGGCCCGCGAGGAGAACATCACGCGGGCGGCCCAGCAGCTGCACATCACCCAGCCCACGCTCTCGCGCCAGCTCGCCCAGCTCGAACGCGAGCTGGGGGCGAAGCTGTTCACGCGCAGCAGCCACAACATCGCCCTCACCAGCGAGGGCGTGCTGCTCAAGCGCCGCGCCCAGGAGCTTTTGGCGCTGGCCGACAAAACCGTGAAGGAGGTGGCCCACGAGGAGGACTCGCTCGCGGGCGAGGTGGCTGTCGGCTGCGGCGAGTTCTTGAGCATGGGCGAGTTGGCCGAACTCATGACGGACTTTCGCAGGAAGTACCCGCTCGTGTCCTTCGACGTGCACAGCGGCAACGTTGCGGGCATCAAGCGCCGCATGGAGGCCGGCGAGCTCGACGTCGGCTTGGTGGGCGAGCCGGTGGACGTGCGCACCTACGAGTTCGCGCGCATGGGACGCAAGGAGGAATGGGGCGTGCTCGTGCGCGAGGACTCCCCGCTTGCGGACAACGCCGCCGTCACCCCCGACGACCTGGCGAGAGTCCCCCTTATCGTGTCGAAGAGCGAATCGGCGCACAACGCCCTTGCCGGCTGGTTCGGGAACCGCGCGACCGACATGGAGGTGGCCTGCACGTACAACCTCCTGTACAACGGCGCCATCCTGGTGCGCGCGGGCATGGGCGTGGCTGTGGGGCTGCGGCTGGACGGGCGCTACGACGGGCTGCGCTTCGTGCCGCTTGCGCAGGGTTTCGACATGGGAACCATGCTCATCTGGAAGGAGCACCAGGCGTTCTCACCGGCGACGGCCGCGTTCATCCGGTTCGCCAAGAAGCGCACGTCCAGCAAACAGGCCGCCTTCGGCGAAACATAGTCGCCGGGGCGGCCGACCGCTGGTCACGCGAGCCCGACGCGCAACGCGTGAACGCCCGCTTCACAAGCCGAGCCCGTCCACCCACGCGCGCAGCGCCTTGTCGGACTGCCGGCTGTTCAGCACCTTGCCCGGCCGCCAATCGGTTCGCGCGGAGCAGCGCTTTTTCAGGAGAGCCTCTGTGCCGCCCATGCCGCTGCCGCCCGACGTGGCGAACGGCACCACGGTCTTGCCCGAGAAGTCGTAGCTCTCCAGATACGTCTCGATGATGCGCGGGGCCACGTACCACCAGATGGGAAAGCCCACGAATACCACCTCGTAGCCGTCCATGCCACGAACCTTGCTGGCTATGGCGGGACGGGCCTGCGGGTCGTCCATCTCGCGCGAGCTGCGGCTTCCCCGATCGTTCCAATCCAGATCGGCCGCCGAGTAGGGCTGCGCGGGCACGATCTCGTGTACGTCCGCGCCTATCGCCGCGGCAAGCGCCTTCGCCACCCGGGCCGTGGTTCCACTTGCCGAGAAGTACGCCACCAACGTTTTCTTCTTCATCTTGACCTTCTTTCGATTTTGCGTGATTCTCTACCGCTTTTCCCGATCAGAAGCTTGCCATGTACAACACCAGCACAGGGACGACAACGAAGGAGGATGCCGTGCTCAGCACGGTGCCCTTCGCGGGCAACTCCTGGCTCCAGCCGAACTGCCCGGCGAACATCGGCGCCATCGACCCGACCGGCATCGCGAACATGAGGACGAACACGCCGAGCGCCGTTGCGTCTGGCACGATCAACCGCAGCGCCAAGAACAGCGCCGCCGGCACGATCAGCTGGCGGATGGCGATGTAAGGGTACAGTCGCCACTCCGTCGCCACGTCACGCAGGCGCGCCCCCTTCATGATGACGCCGACGAGCATCATGGCGATGGGCGCCGTCACTCCCCCTATCACATCGAGCGCCCCCTCCACGAGCGGCGGCAGCCGCACGCCCAAGAGGAACAGCGCGATGGCCAACAGGCAGCCCGCCATGGCCGGATTGACTGCGCTGCGCCAGGGGATGGAGAGGCGGCCCCGCTCGCGCGGCGCCAGCAAGGCGAAGCCGATGCTGTACAGGAACAGGCTTATCACCATGATGAAGATGCTCGACAGGATGATCGACCCGTCGCCCAGAACCGCGGCGACCACAGGAAGGCCGATGAAGCCGGTATTGGTGCAGACGCTCATGAACAGGTAGATGCGCCGCTCGGAGCGCGGGACCCGCAGCACCGCGTTGCACAGCGCGCCTGTCGCCAACAGCAGGAAGAACTGCGCTGCCGCCAGCGTGAAGGCCCACGGTATCTGCACGCCTGCCGCTCCCTGGTTCACGTCGCCCACCGACGCGAGCATCATGCAGGGCAGCGTCACGTTCAGCAGCAGCTTCGTCAGCCTCTCCTTCACGTAGTCATCGAGGTATCCCAGGCCCGCAGCTGCGTAGCCGGCGGCGACGGCTGCGAGGAGCGTCGCCATCTGGGAGAGCGCACCCTCCATTGCCCGTTCGTCCTTTCCCTTCGCCCCTCTGGCGCGCCTACGCGCGGGATTTTCCGAAGCTCGTGCACGGGGCGATGGTCCCACCGGTTTTCAGGTAGGCGTAGCCGGGCATCTCAAAGAGCACTGGCTTGAACGTGGCATAATCGATCCGGCCGTTTTCGCCGAGGATCTCCTCGTCGGCGTAGGTGCGCGCGATGGAACAAACGAAGTTGTCGAAGTTCTTCATGTCGTAGACGTCCTCCACCGCGCACTCCATCGTGAGCTTCGCCTCGTCGGCCAGCGGCGCGCCCTGCGCGCCGGCGCTCCAAGCGAACAGCCCAGACTTGTCCGCCTTGGCGCCGCTGACGCAGCCCGCGTAGTCGGCCTGCTCAAGAATGCCCTCGTCCACGATGTTGACCGACAACGTGCCCGCATCCTTGATGCCTTGGTTCACGTAGTGCGCTTTCGCCAGGCTGACCAAGATGCGGTCATGGCCGAGCACGCCGACGTGCGCCACAAGCGTCCAGGTGGGCTTGCCGTCCACCATCGCACCCACCACAACTGCCGGCGTGGGGTAGAGCGCCAGAACCGACCCGATGTCCTTCTTCATGCGATTGTTCCTTCCTTCGCCGCGTCGCGCAGGCTCCAGCGCTTGCATTCGTCCAGCACGTCGAGCGGAATCCCGCAGCGTGCACGCTGCTTCCTTCGGCATCCGTTTCCTTCCGGTCGATGCCGTGCGCAACCGAAACGCCCGCTTGGGGCTCTTCTTTTATACGTCGCTCTATGAGTTATGTCTAATACCTATTGATCATTGCTAGAAATGCCTTGCAGGCATTCTTCTGAACAGGTTTGAAGGCCAAGCGGCCTTTCTGATCGAGATCGCAGAGAACGCCGCAAAGTGCGCGACGCCCTATGCAGAGCCAGCGCCTACGGAAGCGTTCGCCGGCGGAAAGGTTCGGGTTTTCCGTGCAGGCGGGCCTGCGCTGCGCTACCATGGATGCAACGACGACCGCCCCGCCGCAGCGAACGGCTCGTGGCAACGAGCGCAAGGAGCGCATCATGAACATCAACAACGTCGCTTTCGAGCGATCGTTCGGCATCTCGTCGCAGCTGCCGCCCTCCACCGTGCCCGAGATCGCGTTCGCGGGGCGCTCGAACGTGGGCAAGTCGTCGCTTTTGAACAAGCTGTTCAACCGCAAGGCCTTGGCGAAGGTGTCCCAGACGCCAGGCAAGACGGCCACCATCAACTTCTTCTCCTGCGACGGCGTGCGCTTCGTCGACCTGCCGGGATACGGCTACGCCAAGGTCTCGAAAGCCGAGAAGGGCCGCTGGGCCGAGCTCATCGAGGGCTACTTCAACCAGGACCGCAACCTGGCGCTCGTGGTGTCGCTGGTGGACATCCGCCACGCCGCATCCGATCTGGACGAGAACATGATCGCGTTTCTGCAGGATGCGGAGCTGCCCTACGCCGTCGCCCTGACGAAGGCCGACAAGCTGAGCAAACAACAGCAGATGAAGCAGCGGGCCGCCCTCAAAAAGCAGCTGGAGCTGGGAGCCGGCGTACCGATGATCGTGTGCTCGTCCGAGAAGGGCACCGGCATCGACGAGCTTCGCGCCCTGATCGGCGACGCCGTGCGCGCCGACGCGCGCTGAGCGTCCGAGCGCTCCCCGCGACGGGGCGCGGAAGCCATCGGCGCGCCCCTGCGGCGGCGCGCCCTCCTTCGCCGAACGGCTAGAAGAACACGCGCGACGCCTGCGCGTAGAAGCTTTCCTGCTGGTAGCGCAGAAGCGTGGTGGGCCTGTCCCCTCGGCGGACGACGACCCGCGCGACGGGACGGTCGAAGCGCAGCGCCTCGCCGTCGGCGAACAGCGTGGCCTCGCTGCGGCTCGCTTCGCCGGCCAGCGCGATCTCCACCACGTCGTGCTCCGCGGTCACGATGGCGCGCGATTGCAAGGTGTGGGGGGCGAGGGGCACCACCACGAGCCCCCGGTACCCCGGAGCCACCAAGGGCCCGCCTGCCGAAAGCGCGTAGGCGGTCGACCCGGTGGCCGTGGACACCACCACGCCGTCGCCGCGCATCGAGGCCACGTGGTCGCCCGACACCTCCATGGAGAAGTCGACGATGCGGCCCGACGCGCCGCGCGCCACGGCGAGCTCGTTGAGCGCGAAGTACGACCGCGAGCCCCCGTCTGAGGCCCCAGGGCAAAGATCCCCGTCGGCCCCCGCCGCCGGCGCATCCGCCCCGTCGTCGCAGTCGTCGCCTTCGCACACCACGTCGATGCGCATGTTCGTGCGCCGTTCGGCCACCACGTCGCCCGAAAGCGCCGCCGCCACCACCGCGATCACGCCCGGGTCGCTCGAGTTCGCCAAGAATCCCAGATGGCCGAAATTGATGCCGAGGATCGGCACGTCCGCGCCCGACACGAAGCGGGCCGTGCGCAGGATGGTGCCGTCGCCTCCAAGCACGATGGCCAGATCGAGCGGCTGCTCCAAGCAGGCGTCCAAGGGCGCGCCGTCGTCCAGCCGGACGCAGGCGGGCAGCTGCATGGAGTCGAGCATCGTGCGCGCGATGCCCTGGGAGGAAAGATAGGCCGACAACAGCAGCGAGGCGTCCAGCGTGCTCGCATTACCCTTGTTGACCACCACGAGCACCCTCATGCCGCCTCCTCGTCAGACCGTCGCGCAGGTCCGTTCCCGCAGCCGCGCGCGATCGCTCGTTTTCGTTCTTTAGATGGATTTCATTCATCCCAACTTCGGATTCTCTCATTATAGGCACGTTGATCAAATCGGCTTATGGCGCGCCGGACATGTTCGCCAAAGCTTCACGGGACGTCACGTCCGGGTATATCGCAAAGCGCGGAGGGAGATCGATGGGCGGCAGCATGCGGAGGGGCCGGAATCGCGCGAAGGCGCGGGAATCCGCAGAGCCGTCTGTCGAGCCCGCAGCGCCCGCCCCTTCCGAAGAAGACGCCCCGCACGCCTCCGTTGCGCGCTCCACCGCCCTCATGTCCATCGCCACGCTCGGCTCGCGCGTCACGGGGCTCGTCCGCACCTGGGCGATGGCCTTCGCCTTGGGCAACACGTTCGTCACCTCGGCCTACCAGATAGCGAACACGCTGCCGAACGCCATCTACGACCTCGTTGCGGGAGGGCTGCTGGGCGCGGCGTTCATCCCCGTGTTCTTGCTGCAGAAGGAGAAGTTCGGCAAAGAGGGCGGCAACCGGTTCGCCAGCAACATCCTCAACCTGACCATCGTCGTGATGGGGCTCCTCTCCATCCTGGCCACCGTGTTCGCGCCCCAGGTGGTCGCCACGCAGACGTTCACCGTGGGCAGCGATGCCGCCGTCACCGAGTACGCGGTGCTGTTCTTCCAGATATTCGCCGCCCAGATCGTGTTCTACGGCATCGGCGGCGTGGTGAGCGGCGTGCTCAACGCGAACCGAATCTACTTCCTGCCCGCGCTCGCGCCGGCGTTCAACAACATCGCGGTCATCGTTTCGCTCTTCGCCTACGTGCCGCTTTCCTCCGCCGACCCCATGCTCGCCATCATCGTGCTCGCCGTGGGCACGACGCTGGGCGTGGTGGTCCAGTTCGCCATCCAGATACCCGCGCTGCTGAAGACCGGGTTCAGGTTCACGCTCAAGATCGACCTGCGCGATCCGGCGCTCGTCGACGCCTTCAAGATAGCCGGGCCCACGTTCGTCTACGTCGTGGGCACCCTGGTGTCGTTCTCGTTCCGCAACGCCTTCTCACTCCAAGCGGGCGCCGACGGCCCCGCAACGCTCGCGTACGCATGGACCTGGTACCAGCTGCCCTACGGCGTGCTGGCCGTGTCGCTGTCCCGCACCATGTTCACCGAGATGAGCGAGGCGGTTGCGCGCGAGGACTGGAAGGGGCTGCGGCATCATGTGAGAACGGGCATCGCCGGCACCCTGCTGCTCATCATCCCGCTCGCCGGGCTCATGGCCGCTTTGGCCACCCCGCTCATGCAGCTGTTCCAAGCGGGCGCCTTCGGAGCGGACGACGCGAGCTACGTCGCGTCCATCCTCGCCCTCTGGGTGCTGACCCTCCCCTTCTACTCGGTGCTCAAGTACCTGTACAACGTGTTCGCGAGCATGCGCAAGTTCGTGGCCTACACCGTGGTGAGCCTGCTCATGATCGTCGCCCAATGCGGCCTGTACGCGCTCCTCTGCTCGCCGGACGTGCTGGGACTGGCCGGCGTGCCCATCTCCGACCTGGTCTACTACGGCGGCTGCTGCGTCATCATGCTCGCGGTCCTGTTCCGCCGCATCGGCTCGTTCGGCATGGGGTCCATCCTGTGGATGAGCGCGCGCGTGCTCGCCGCCACCGGCCTGGGCGTCGCCGTGACGCTGGGCGTCTCAAGCCTGCTGCCTTCGGGCTCGGGCATGGCCCTGGGGCTGCTGCACCTGGTCGTGTGCGGCAGCATCGGGCTCGTGGTCATATTCGGGCTGTGCGCGCTGTTCCGCGTGCCCGAGATGCACGTCGTCACCAACCTGCTGGACAAGGTGCTCGGGCGCCTGCGCAAACGTCGTGCGCCCGAACCGCAGAAAAGCGCGGCCGCCAAGCAGGCGGTTCAGGAGCAAGCCGCCCTGCCGCACGGAAAGCACGCCCGCATCGACCATGCGCTTGCCGAAGGGGCAGGAGAGGAAGCCCCCGCCGCGCCCAGGCCGACGAGCCCGGCCGGCGCGTCGGCGCCGGTCCTGCCGGCGGACACGACCGGCGCCATCACGGCCCGCGCGCGGCATGCGTCGCCCCGATCAGCCGATGCGGCATCCGAGCGCCCAACCGCCGAAACGGGAAGGCACCTGCGCAGGGACGAGGCTTTGACCATGCAGTCGTCCGTCGCCGACGCTCCGCGTTCAAAACGCGCCCGCCCGAAGACCTCACGGACGGGAAGCGGCCCGTCGGAAGGCGCCCCGCTTCCCCCGAACGCGACCGGGGCGATCATGGCACGTGCGCGCCACGTGAAGAAGTAACCTCCGCCGCACGACCGGCACCTGGCATTTCCGCCTGACGAGAGCCGCCTGGCCGCCCCTCGAATCCTGCGAATCATGCCTTCTGCGCGACTATCTTCCCAGGAGCTTTCCCATTCGGCCGCGAATGCCGCGATGCATGTCCTGCGCCGATGCCCAGTGTTGCTCGAAGGCCGATTCGTGAGCAGAAATCGAGGTAGGGCATCGGCATCGGCGGCCCCAAGCCTGTCTGGACATGGCTTTCCACGCGATTTCAAGACGATGAGGTAATGTCCTGGGGAAACGTCGGGCAACATCCCGCGATTCCGATCGAACCTGGTTCCCTACCTCGATTTCTGCTCACGAATCGAGGGCTCGCCTGCATCTGAGGCGGCGTTGGACCGCACGCTACACCGGGCGGCGATGGCCTTCCTCGGTCGTCAGCACCACCGGGCCGTCCTCGGTGATGGCGACCGTCTTCTCGAAGTGAGCCGACGGCAGGCCATCGCGCGTGCACACGAGCCAGCCGTCGGGCATCGGGCGCGTCTTGTGGGTGCCCGCATTCACCATGGGCTCGATGGCCAACACCATGCCGCACTCCAGCTTCAGGCCAGTATGGCGGTGCCCGTAGTTCGGAACGTTGGGATCCTCGTGCATGTCGCGCCCGATGCCGTGCCCCACGTACTCGCGGACCACGCCGAACCCGGCCGCCTCGGCGATGGACTGCACCGCATGCCCGATGTCCCCCAGACGGTTGCCCGGACGGGCCGCGTCCAAACCGGCCCACATGCACTGCTCCGTCACGTCGAGCAGCCGCTGCTTCTCGGCCGAGATCTTGCCGACCGCGTACGTCCAGGCGTTGTCACCCACCCAGCCGTCCACCGTGGCGCCCGTGTCGATGGAGAGGATGTCGCCCGCTTCGAGGACGACGTCCGCCGAGGGAATGCCGTGGACGATCTGATCGTTCACCGAAGCGCAGATGGAGCCGGGGAACCCGCCGTAGCCCTTGAATGCGGGAATGCCGCCCTCGGCCCGGATGATGGTCTCGGCCAGCTCGTCCAGCTCGAGCGTGGAGACACCCGGACGGACTTGGGCGCCCACCTCGCGCAGCACCTTGGCCGAAATGCGGCCCGCTTCCTTCATGGCCTCGATCTCGGCTTGCGATTTCTTGATGATCATGCCTGCCTGCACCTTTCGTACGCGCTGCTTGGTCGCCGCCCAGTATAGCATTGCGCACCTGCTCCTTTTCCCAGCGCGTTACGCCGCATCCACGCCCCGACAACTTCACCGCGCGGCCCCCGGCAGCCGCCGTCGCCCGCTGCTAGCATGCAGGCAGCACGCAGCGTTCGAAACGGAGCGCTGCGCATGCCGGCAAAGAAAAGGAGGCTCCATGAACCCGTTCGACCAGAAACCGACGAAATCGCTCGAAGACATGATGCTGGATTGGAAGGATCTGTCGCCCAAACCCTACAAGAAGCTGGACACCGACCCGTACACGAAGGCCCGCATCATCCTCATGAACGGCATCGAGGTGGAGGCCGTGATGTTCGGCCACAACTTCAACCGCAACTGCGAGGACAACGACCTGCGCCGCGACCTGGCGCTCATGCGCCGCATCGAGGCGGGCCAGCAGAAGCACGTGAACTGGCTGTCCCCCTCCGACGAGACGCCGCTTGAAACCACCATCGGCTACGAGCAGCTGGCCGTGGACCTCACGGCATGGCTCGCCATGCACGAGCCCGACGCCTATGCGAAGGCTTGCATGGACTTCGCGCTGCTGGAAGACTTCGACCACCTGTACCGCTATGCCGACCTGCTCAAGATGGACGAGGACCTGCCCGCGCACGAGCTGGTGCGCGACACCATCGAGATCACGCCGGGGCGCCCGACCATCGCGCACCATCGCCATCCGTTCGACGCCGTGCGCGCCCCGCGCAACGCCAAGACGGCCGACATCCGCACGACGCTCGGCGCGCTCATCCTGACCGCCGGCGAGCAGCAGACCATGAACTTCTACATGAACCTAGGCAACACCCAGCCCGAAGGGGTGGCGCGCGACCTCTACCTCGAGATCGGCATGGTGGAGGAAGAGCACGTGACGCACTACGGCGCGCTGCTGGACCCCTCGGCCACATGGCTGCAGAACCTGCTGTTGCGCGAGTACATGGAGTGCTACCTGTACTACTCGTTCTACGAGACGGAGGTGGACCCCTACGTGAAGAAGATCTGGGAGCACCACTTCGAGCAGGAGGTCGCGCACCTGCACAAGGCCGCCGAGCTGCTGTACAAGCACGAGAACGAGGAGTGGCAGGCGCTCATCCCCGACGGCGAGTTTCCCGAGCTTCTGGACTTCCACCCCACGAAGGACTACGTGCGCACGGTGCTGGCAGAGCAAGCCACGCTCACGGCGAAGGACGAGGAGTTCGTCGAGCTGGACGACCTGCCGAGCGACTTCCGCTTCTTCGACTGGAACAGCAAGGTGAACGGGCGCATCCAGGACGTTCCCAGCCACCGCGTCATCCGCGAGCTGCAGAAGAAGGACGGCGAGGACTACCGTCTGGAGGACGCGGAAAGCCCCCTGCGCGAGCTGCGCAGCCGCAAGAAGGACAACACGGATCTCGGGCGCGTGCAAGGCGCCGGCCACGATCTCGGCCGCGAGGGCGTTCAGAAGGAAGAACGCGAAGCCGTGCTGGCATAGCAGCGAACAGGGCCCGGCGATGCGCCGGGCCCTGTTTTTCGTAGGGACTGTATCAAAAGCTCCCGAAACGCACGTTGGCGTTGACCATTCCGTAGGGCAAGGGCTCTGCCCTTGCCGTTTGCCTGGGAAACGTTGCTCGTCGTGTAGGGCAAGGGCA
>CAUEBO010000036.1 GCA_958454405.1 uncultured Eggerthellaceae bacterium
GCCGGCCATGTAGGAGATGCCCTCGCCCTTGAGCGAGATGCCCGGCGACGAGGACGAGGTCATCACGCGCGCGCCGGCGCAGGAGGCGCCGTACACCATGTTGATGGCCGCGACCTCGCTCTCGGCCTGCAGGTAGGTGCCCCCCACCTTCGGCATGCGCTTGGACATGTAGGCCGCAAGCTCGGTCTGCGGCGTTATGGGATAGCCGAAGAAGAAACGGCATCCTGCGCGGATGGCGCTCTCGGCCATAACTTCGTTGCCCTTCATCAGCACTTTCTCAGCCATGATCTACCTCTCAACCGTAATCGCGACGTCCGGGCACATGACCGCGCACGACATGCAGGCCGTGCACCGCTCCGCGTCGATCAGCGTCGCCGGATGGTATCCCTTGGCGGTGATCCTGGCTTGATCGAGCTCGATGATATGCTGGGGGCACGAGTCGACGCACAGGCCGCACCCCTTGCAGAAATGATCGTCTACTATGATCCTCGGCATTCTGGAACCTTCCTCGTCTCCAATGCGCCCGCGCGCGAAACGCTTGCGCGGGCCCCTGCCGCGCTCGGCCGTCGTACCGGGCGCGGCGTGCGCCCCGGCGTCATTCCCAGGGCGTTCTCACATATACTTGCACAGGATAGAGCGTTTGCGGGCCCCCATTCGGCCCAGTGAGCGCACTTTCCCGGTCGGCGAGCCGCGCGGGCACCGTGGTGCATGCGAGCGGCAGGCCCAGCTCGTCCGCCACGGCACGGGCGAACGGCACGCCCAGGGCGATGGTCCCCTCGTCGGTTTCCTGCTTGAGGTGCGTGTTGTTCACCACCGCCGTGGCGCGAAGCCGCGCCTTCGCCTCTATCTCGCGCAGCACCGAGACGGCCTCGGCGGGCTGCTGCGTGAGGTTGCGGCAGCGGTTGACCACGTAGAGCAGGGCGTAAGGCGCCCGCGCGATGGCGGGAGCGAACCGGCCGAGCGCCGTGGCGCCCACGTCGTCGCCGCCGGCGTCGATGATGAGCGCTCGCCGCCCCTGATGGCGAGGCGGAGCCCAGTCACTCGAACAGTCCTCGCTTCGCTGCGGAACTCGCTTGATGGACCCCGTCTCGGCGCCGCATGCGCTCGCTGGACCCTGGTTCCACTCGCGCTGGGCCTCGTCGATGACGGTGGACACCTGGCCGGAGATGCTCGGGCTGTCCAGCGTGGTGCCGGCCATCACTGGCGCGATCACGCGCACGCCGCGCTCCTCCAAAAGGCCGCGGTAGTCGCTCGAGCGGAAGTACGGGTTCACCACGTCCAGGTCCGCCAGCACCACGTCGTAGCCGCGCGCCGCGGCGTCCAAGGCCAGGTTGATGGAGAAGTTGGTCTTCCCCGCCCCGTAGTGCCCCGCCACCACCGTGACAGGGGGCAGCGGGAACAGCCCGGCTCCGGAAGCACCACCGGCTTCTTCGGCCGTCTCCTCGCCCATCACACGAGGCCTTCCGGCAGGGTGCCGCGGCCCTCGTCCTCTTCGCGGATGGCGGCGCGGCGGATCTTGCCGTTCACGGTCTTCGGCAGCGCGTCCACGTACTCCACGATGCGGGGGTACTTGTACGGGGCCGTGCGCTTCTTCACCCAGGTCTGCAGTTCCTTCGTGAGCAGGTCGGATCCCGCGAAGCCCTCGGCCAGCACGACGGTGGCCTTCACGGCCTTGCCGCGCGTGGGATCGGGCACGCCCGTGACGGCGCATTCCCGAACCGCCTCGTGCTCCAAAAGCACGCTCTCTATCTCGAAGGGGCCGATGCGGTAGCCGCTCGACTTGATCACGTCGTCGTTTCTGCCCACGTACCAGAAGTAGCCGTCCTCATCGCACCAGGCGGTGTCGCCGGTATGGTACCAGCCGTCGTGCATGGCCGCGGCGGTCTTCTCGGGGTCGCGGTAGTACTCCAGCATAATGCCGGCCGCCTTCTGGTGGACGTCGATGCACACCTCGCCCGTCTCGCCCGTGTCGCAGCGGCTGCCGTCGTCGCGCTGGATCTCCACGTTGTACAGCGGCACCGGCTTGCCCATGGATCCGGGGCGCGGCGTGGACCCGGTGAGGTTCGCGATGGTGAGCGGCGTCTCGGTCTGGCCGAAGCCCTCGTAGATGGTGAGCCCGGTGTGCTCTTTCCAGAAATCGAACAGGTCGGGGTTCAGGGCCTCGCCGGCGGTGGTGGAGTACTCGAGCGTGGACAGGTCGAACACGTCCACGTTCTCGGTCATCATCATGCGGTACATCGTGGGCGGGCAGCACAGCGTGGTGATGCCGTAGCGCGCGATGAGAGAGAGGATGTCGGCGGGATGGAAGCGGTCGTAGTCGTAGGTGAACACGCACGCCTCCATGAGCCACTGGCCGTAGTACTTGCCCCACACGGCCTTGCCCCAGCCGGTGTCGGCGATGGTGAAGTGCAGGCCGTCGGGATTCACGTTGTGCCAGTGCTTCGCCGTGACCAGGTGCGCGATGGCGTACTCGGAGTCGTGCAGCACCATCTTGGGGTTGCCCGAGGTGCCGGACGAGAAGTACATGAGCATGGGGTCGGCGGCGCGCGTCTCGCGGCGCGCGAAGTCCGCGCTGGCCGCGCGCACGCCCGTGTTGAAGTCCAGCCAGCCCTCGCGCACAGCCGCCGCAGCGCAGACGCCCTGCTCGCCGGAGAGCGCTTCTCCGATGGGTTCGCCGTCGTCGGGGAACACCAGGTTGCCGTCGGCGTCCTCGGGCGTGAGGCCGCCGCCCGCGCCGTTCACGAGGATCTTCGTCTCAAGCGTGGGGCACGCCGCATCCACGTTGTCCACCACGTCCGCTATCCCGCCGAGCGAGGTGGCGATGATCGCCTTCACGGACGCGCCGTTCAGGCGGTACTCCAGGTCGTGCTCCTTGAGCATGAACGTGGCGGGCACCATGACTGCGCCCAGCTTGGCAAGCGCCGTGGCCACGAACCAGAACTGGTAGTGGCGGCGCAGGATGACCATGACCATGTCGCCCCGCCCGATGCCCGCTTCGGCCAGGAAGTTCGCGGTCTTGTCCGACCAGCGCTTCATGTCGGCGAACGTGAAGACGTGCTCCTCGCCCTCGGGGTTGCACCACACCATGGCGCGGCGGTCGGGATCGTTCTCGGCGATGTCGTCGACCACGTGGTAGCCGAAGTTGAAGTCGTCGGGGCAGTTCACGACGAAATCGGACAGCAGGCCGTCCTCGTCGTAGGTTTCGGTGACGAAACGGAGGTTGATGTTTCTCATGGGTTCATTCCTCTGATGGGCGATGCGGCGGACGCCGCGGGGACGGATAAGACGGTGGCGAAAACGGCGCTGACCGGGCAGGCCCCCGCCCGCGCCGGAGGCGCAGGGCGGACGCGGCGGGCAGCGCCTAGATAATCGTCTCTCCGTGGGGCTTCATGACGATGGCCAAGAACGTGCACGGCTCGCCTCCCGTGGCGATCATGCCGTGGCCGCGGCCCGAATCGTACATGAGCAGATCGCCCGCTTCCAGCTCTTCGACGTGGTCCTCGTAGGCGAAGCGCATGCGGCCCGAGATGATGTAGTCAAGCTCCTGGCCCACGTGGTAGGACAGGTGGATGGGCGCGTCCTGCTCTTCCTCGAGGTAGGGCGCGGTGACCAGGAACGGCTCGGCCAGCTTGTTCTTGAAATGCGGCGCCTTGTGCAGGTACTCGAAGCCGGCGCGGCGCTTGATGGACAGCCCCTCGGCCGCGCGCGTGAGCGAGTAGCCGGACAGATGCGGGTTCTCGCCGGTCAAAAGTTCGATAACGTCCACGCCCAGGCGCTCGGCGCACTTGTACAGGAAGGTGAACGACAGGTCGTGCTCGCCCGACTCCTGCGCGGCATACTCGGAAACGGAGCGCCCCGTGGCGTCCGCCATTTCCTGCATGGTGATGTCGAGGTCCTCGCGCAGCGCGCGAATGCGCCCTGCCACCTCTTTGATGTTCGGCTCCACGGTCGCTGGACCTCCTTCTGCTCTCTCGCGACGTCGCGAAGAAGGGCGACGCCTGCCTGGAAAAGTTTTCCCATTGTATAGCAAACCGGTCGGTTTAGAGCGGACGGGATGAAAATACCCGAGCGTTTCCGCGAGCGGCGCCGCCAGGAGGCGGTTGCCGGGCTTTCGGCAAAGCGCTGCTAGCGTCCTTTTGCCGGCGGTACCATAGCCGTTGCCGTGCCCGAGGCGCAGAAAAGCCGAGGCTGCTCGCCCGTCCTGCGAATCTGCGGTCCGAAGCGCCTACTGTTTGAACCTGACGAGGCCGTTCTCGCCGCGATGGCAGGTCTTGACGAAGCGGACCGATTTGTCGGCCGCGTTCATGATGATGCATTCGGTGGTCACCGAGCCGTCGGCCTTCGAAACGCCCGACACCATCTCGCCGTCGGTCACGCCGCAGGCGATGAACGCCGCGTCGTCGGAGCGCACGAGCATGTCCATGGTCAGCACGCCATCGAGGTCGACCTCGGCCGTCTGCTCGGCCCGGCAGCGCTTCTCTTCCCCGTCCGCGTCCAGGTCGAAACGCAGGCGGCCCTCGAACGCGCCGCCGATGGCCTTGAGGCCCGTGCAGGCCAGCACGCCTTCGGGCGCGCCGCCCGAGCCCATGTACAGGTCGATGCCGGTCCCCGGCACGGCCGTGGCGATGGCGCCGAACACGTCGCCGTCCTCGATCAGCCGCACGCGCGCGCCGGCGTCGCGGACGGCCTGGACAAGCTCGGCATGGCGATCGCGGTCCAGGATGCACACGTTCACGTCGGAGACGTCCTTGCCCAGCGCCTCGGCCACGGCGGCCACGTTCTCGGCAGGTGTCTTGTCGATGCCCACCTTGCCGATGCAGGCCGGGCCCGCCGCGATCTTCTGCATGTAGGTGTCGGGCGCGAACAACAGCGCCCCGCGCGGCGCGATGGCGATGGTGGTGAGCGCGTTGGGCCTGTTGTACGCGCACAGGTTCGTGCCCTCGAGCGGATCCACCGCGATGTCGATCTCCTCGCCGCCACATCCCAGCTCCTCGCCGATGAAGAGCATCGGCGCCTCGTCGCGCTCGCCCTCGCCGATGACGATGCGACCGGAGAACTCGATGTCGTTGAAGGCGGTGCGCATGGCCGTGGTGGCCGCCCGGTCCGCCGCGACCTTGTCGCCCTTGCCGTTCCACTCGGCCGAGGCTATGGCCGCCTTCTCGGCGACTGCGAGAATTTCCAGAAGACGTGCAGGATTCATAGCGTTTCCTCCCGTGCAGGCTCGCTCAGCGATGGGTCCGGTCGCCCGATTCTACCACGTCACGGCTCGCGGACAAGGCGAACGGCGAAATGCGCGTCCGACGATCCGACGAACAGCCTCGTCGCGATGCACGAGCGGCCTGCGATGGGCGCGAGCTTGAACCGCTCCCCGCGCGCCCCGGAAAGGAACGACTTCACGACGCCGATGTTCTCCTCACTCGTCACGGTGCAGGTGGCGTAGGCCAGCGTGCCGCCGGGGGCCACGTGCGGCGCCGCCGCCTCCAGCAGGGCCAGCTGCGTCCGCGCGAACGCCGGGACGGCCTCGGGTTCCATGCGCCAGCGGATCTCGGGATGCCTTCGCAGGGTTCCCAGGCCCGAGCAAGGCGCATCGATGAACACGACGTCGAATTCCCGGTTCGGCACCACCGCGTCCAAATCGAGCGCGTCGCCCGTCAGCGCCTGGGACACGCTCACGCCGTACTGCTTGGCTCGATCGAGCAGCAGCTTCGTTTTGAAGGCGCGGTTGTCAAGCGTCACGTGCTCCTCGATCTGGGAGCCGTATCGGCGGCAGGCGCCGCTCTGGAGCAGGATGGTCTTCGTGGCGCGGCCCGCCCCGATCTCCAGAAGCGACGCGGGTTTCGCGGCGGGCAGCACCGAAGCGGCCACCAGCTGGGAGGCGGCGTCGGACACGAGCATCCTGCCCTGGGCGAGCAGGCGGCGCACTTCGGGCACGAGCAGCGAGCGGCCGTCGGGGACGAGGAAGCAGCCCGGGACGAGCTCTTCGCCGACGCCGGCGCGCTCTAGGCGCTCGCCGGCCTTCGCGAACGCCGCTTCAACCGCCTCGTCGCGCGCCTTCGCGGCGTTCACGGCCACGAACAGCGGGGCGGGCTCGTTCGAGGCGCGCATGAACTCGGCGGCGTCGCGGGGGCCCAGCTCGTCGACGAGCCGGGACGCCAGCCAGGCGGGAAACGCATGCAGGCGCGCAAGGGCCTGCATGTCGCGCGCCGGATCGCCGAAGGGAAACGACCTTTTCAGCTCCACGATCTTGCGCAGCACGGCGTTGGCGAGGCCCGTCGCGCGCGGCGCGAAGGACCGCACCAGCTCGACGCCCTGATCCACCGCCGCATGGGGAGATTTTTCCAAGAAGATGATCTCGTAAGCGCCCAAGCGCAGCGCGTCGCGCACGTCGGGCTGGATGTCGGAAGGGCTGCGCAGCGCGCGGTCGACCACCTCGTCGAGCGTGCCCTGCGCGCTCACCACGCCCAGCACGAGCCGGGTTGCGAAAGCGCGGTCCTCGGGCTCCAGATCGGAGGAGTCGATGTGCTTCGCGATGAGGTCGTGGGCGAACGCGCCGCGCTCTCGAACCAGGCGCACCACCTCGAGCGCCGCCAGGCGCGCGGGGCTCGCCTTCGTGCGGGGCGCGGCCTGCTCTCGGCGTTCGGGATCGGGCCCCGCATAGCCCTTCCGCTCGCGGGGACGGCCGTCGGCGGGACCCGGCTCCTTCGGGGACGCTCCGCGCCCGGCGTTCATGCGATCAGCCATGCAGCCCCTCCCACGTCAGCCCGCCGGCCTTGATGCCCTGAACGCCGGCAGCGAACGACTTCGCATCCATCTTCTGCTTGCCGTCGGGCTTGAGCGACAGCGCTTCGACGGCGCCGTCCACCGCCCCCAGCAGCAGCCGCTTGCCGGCGAAGCGCACGTCTCCTGGGCCCATGCCGTCGGCAAGGGCCCGGCCCGCCTCGTCGTCGACCGCGCGCGCGTCGAGCACGGTGACGGCGCGCCCGGCAACGGCCGCGCGCGCAGGATGCGCGGCGCTCGAGGCGCGCACTTTGCGGGCGAGGGCCTCCGCAGGATCGGCCGGCGACAGGTCCAGCTCGCCCTTCTCGATCTTCGAGGCGTAGGTGACCTGCGAATCGTCCTGCTCCGTCCAGTCCACCACTCCCTGCTCGATGTGCACGAGGGCGGTCAGCAGGGCGTGCGAGCCCAGGTTCGCGAGCTCGTCTGAGAGCTCCTCGGCGTGCTTGCCGTCGATGTCGGCCGTGCGGCAGACGCAGTACGCGCCCGTGTCCAGCCCCTCTTCCATGCGCATGATGCACACGCCGGCGGTCTCGTCGCCCGCCAAGATGGCCCGTTCGATGGGAGCCGCTCCGCGCCAACGGGGCAGCAGGGAGGCGTGCACGTTCAGGCAGCCGTGCTTGGGCACGGCCAGCACTTCGGGAGGCAGGATGGCGCCGTAGGCGGCCACGCAGACGACGTCGGGCTCCAGCGCCGCGAGCTCGCGCTGGACCTCGGCATCGCGCAGCGTGCGCGGCGAGCGGGCCTCGATGCCGTAGCGCGCGGCGCATGCCTTGACCGGCGAGGGCTCCGGGCGGTTGCCGCGCCCCCGCACGGCGTCGGGGCGCGTGTAGACGGCCACGACCTCGTGCTGCTGCACGAGATCGTCGAGGATGGTCGCCGCGAACTCGGGCGTGCCCATGAACACGACGCGCATCAGCGCACCCGCGGTTCGACGGAGGTTTCGCCGGGGCGCGCGCCCGCAGCGCGCGCCAACTCGTACTCGCGCAGCACCCTCAGGCGCGTGATGGGATCGCAGCGCTCGAACAGGGTGACGCCCTCCAGGTGGTCCAGCTCGTGCTGCAGGCAGCGGCCCAGAAGCCCGTCACCCTCGATCTCCCACTCCTCGCCGTCCAGGTCGAAGTAGCGCACGCGCGCCCACGGGGCGCGCTCGATGGGCACGGAGATGCCCGGGCACGACAGGCATCCCTCGCCTTCCACGACAGGATCGCCCTGCGTCTCCACGAGCACGGGGTTCACGAGCACGATGGGATTCTGCTCCTCCGACAGGTCGCAGTCCACCACGATGAGGCGCTTGGTCACGCCCAGCTGCGGCGCGGCGATGCCGCAGCCGTCGTTCTTGTACATGGCCTTGGCCATCTGCTTGGCAAGCTTTCTGAGGCTCCGATCTTCCGGATCGCACGGCTCGCACACCGTGTTCAGAACCGGATCGGGCGATTGCACGATGGTGATCACGCTCAACACGTCCTTCGCTGTTTCAGTGGAACGCGGCGCTTCGCGCGCCGCGGATGCGGTCTTGCCGTCCATTGTCCGTTCTCGCGCGGGAGTTGTCCAGTGGCCTGCGGGAAAGCTCCATAGAACGCGAGATGGGAAGCGCTGGAAAAGCCATCCGGCAGACCCTCCCCGCAACCTGCACAAGCCGGCCCGCGTGAAAAAGAGGGCCGGACTCTCGCCCGACCCTCCCTCGTCCGCTTCAAGCAGCGGGCCTTCGTCCTTCGATGAAGGCAGCGCTATTTCTTCGATGCGTCCTCGTCGTCCACCACGATCTCCTTGAGGCTGGCAGCCAAACCCGCCACGCCTTGGATGTCGGAAGGGATGATGAGCTTCGTGGCACGGCCGTTCGCCACCGACTTCAGGGCCTCGAACGCCTGCAAGGTGAGCACGGCACTGTCGGCGCCAGCCTCGCGCACCATCCGGATGCCGTCGGCCGTGGCCTGCTGCACGTTCAGGATGGCCGAGGCCTCGCCTTCGGCCTCGCGGATCTGCTTCTCCTTCTCCGCCTCGGCGGCCAGGATGACGCGCTGCTTGTCCGCCTCGGCGGCCAGGATCTGGGCCTGCTTGTTGCCCTCGGCCACCGTGATGGCCGATTGCTTCTCGCCTTCGGCCAGAAGGATGGCCTCGCGCTTCTCACGCTCGGCCTTCATCTGCTTCTCCATGGCCTGCTGGATGGCCGCCGGCGGCGTGATGTTCTTCACCTCGACGCGGTTCACCTTGATGCCCCATGCGTCGGTCGCCTCGTCCAGGATGGAGCGCATCTTGGCGTTGATGGTGTCGCGCGACACGAGCGTGGTGTCCAGCTCCAAGTCGCCGATGATGTTGCGCAACGTGGTGGCGGCCAGGTTCTCGATGGCCATGATGGGGTTCTCCACGCCGTAGGTGTAGAGCTTCGGGTCCATGATCTTGAAGAACACCACCGAGTCGATGGACATGGTCACGTTGTCCTTCGTGATGACGGGCTGCGGCGGGAAATCGGCCACCTGCTCCTTGAGCGTCACGTAGGGGCGCACGCGGTCGATGAACGGTATCTTGACGTGCAGGCCGTTGTTCCAGGTGGTCAGATACGAGCCCAGGCGCTCCACGATGGCGGCCTCGGCTTGCGGGACGATCTTGATGCACGTGACCGAGAACAGCACCACGAGCACGATGAGCACGACGATGCCTATCGTAAGCGGATCCATGAAGAGCATCAGGGCACCTTCCTTTCGACGATGAGTTTCACGCTTTCCCGGCCGACCACCACCACGTTCTCGCCTGACGCGATAGGCCTGCCGTCGGCGGAGCGGGCCGCCCAGGTCATGTGGTCCGGAGTCTCCACGCGGCCGACGAGGCGGTCGTTGTCGATGGCCTCGCGCACGACGGCGATGCAGCCGACGACGGTGGGCTCCTCCTTCTTCCCCCGATCGCGGTACTTCACGAACACGGGGCGCAGCACGACCAGGCACAGCACGGACACGACCAGGAACACGACGATCTGGACGAGAGGATCGGCGCCGAGCAGGTTCGCCGCGAAGGCGATGAGCGCGCCCACGACGAACCACATGGTGATGAGGCCGAGCGAGACGACCTCGACGACGGCCATGACCGCAGCGACGGCCAGCCAAACGAAGGGGCTCATGGCGTCTCCTTTCTGTCGGATACGAGCATACCATACCGCACGCCGCGCAAGCGGCGGCCGCAGGCGACTTTGCCCGCATCTGAGAAAAGGACGTCATGCGTCCGGAACCATCGAGGTCCTGCCGAACGGAAGAGCGGCGAGACCCTGCCGGCCGCTGGAAGGAACCGGTCGGCAGGGCGGCGAGAACGACTCGTCAGCAAGGCGGCGCGCCCCGCCTCGTCAGTCCGCCGTCCTGCCCATGATCTTGTTGGCGGCGTAGATGCCGCTGATGGCGGCCGGCTCCATGCCCAAGCCGTTGTGGTCGCCGGCCATGATGAGGCCGGGGGCCAAATTCTGCGGCAGCACGAGGTTGGGATTCGTGTACAGGGCGTGGCTCCAGTGCTTCTTGCCCACCACCTCCCATTCGTCGAAGTATTGGTCGAACCGGCGGCCCTCCTCGAAATCGACCTCGGTGAACACCTCGTAGTCCCCGTCGAAGCGCTTCGCCACGTAGATGATGGGGATGCTGTCGTCGAAGATGTGCAGGCAGTGGCGGCGGTACTGCTCCTTGACGGAGCCGCGCACCAGGTAGCCGGTCAGCTGCGAAGCTTGCCGGATCTCGAAGTCGGGGACCGCCTGGACGGGCTTCAGCAGCGCTTGCGTGTCGACCGCAGGCGCTGCCATGACCAGGTTCTTGCAGGTATGTGTCCGTCCCGCTTCCGTAACGACGCGCCACCCGCCCTCGATCTGCTCTACCGACGCGATCGTGTCGATGCTCACCGAGCCCGACCCGCCGCCCAGGCGCTTCTCGACTCCCGCGGAATCGAAGTCGAACCGCTTCAGGTCGAAGAGCAGCTTCAAAGGCGGGATCTGCATGGTGAGGGGCTGCACGGTGTTCAGGTAGTCGAGCGCCGACAGTTTCTTGATCTTCGTCCCCGTGCAGGCATGGGCGAACATGCTCACCAAGTGCCTCGCGATGGGCTGGAATCCCAGGCGCTCGATCATCTCGTCGGCGGTTTCGTGGTAGAGCTGGTTGATGAACGGATCCTTCTCCAGGGCGGCCTGCACTTCCATGACGGTGCAGTCGTCCTTGAAGGCGGCGTAGCGCGGGATGAACTCTTCGCGCATCCACTTCATGTACTTGTACAGCGAGGGCAGGTCCGCCGCCGTCCTGACGGAAAGGGCCGCGTACTGGTCAGCGTCGTCCAGGTGGCACAGGCCCTGCCTGAGGCTCGGAAGCACGTCGGCGCCAGGGATGAGCAGCCCGGAGGCGAGCATGTACTTGTACGTTCCGAAGTAGAACACTGCCCCGTAGTTCATATGGCGCTCTTCGTCGTTGCAGATGCGCCCGCCGATGTTGGGGCTGATCAACAGGTACTCCCTGTCGTTCTTCTGCAGTTCCAGGGCGCAGTTCATGCCGGCAGCTCCGGCGCCCGCGATGATGGTCTCGATATCGAACGTGCTCATGGTCGCTCTCCTTTCCCGCGCATCAAAACGATGCGTGCAGTTTCTCGAAATAGTCCTCGATGCGGGGCTTGGTCTCGCCGGTTTGGCGCACGCTGAGCGCGCCACGCGCGCACGCTTTCAGGCACTGCCCGCATCCAGCGCACGCGGCGTGCGGCCGCGCCTTCCCGTCGACGACGTCCATGCGCCCGTGCGGGCACGCCTCCGCGCACGCCCCGCAGCCGATGCAGGCGTCCTCGTCAACCGTGCAGCTCCAGCCGATCCCCTGGTGCAGGATGCGCTTGAGCTCGCCTCCCGCCCGCTGCTCGAAAAGCGTTGCCGAGCAGCAGCACGGGCAGCAGAAGCAGAACTCCAGGAAGTTCGGCATGTCCTGGTCGCGAAAGCCCCACACGTACTCCTCCACTTCCACGAAGTACGCCCCCGCCGACAGGCCCGCCGCCTGGGCGCGGTCGATGTGGGCCAGGCACTCCTCGAGCGTCGCCTCCCGCGCGAT
Organism: uncultured Eggerthellaceae bacterium; assembly: GCA_958454405.1. GTDB lineage: Bacteria > Actinomycetota > Coriobacteriia > Coriobacteriales > Eggerthellaceae > Enteroscipio. The sequence continues at coordinate 11,826 of CAUEBO010000036.1, forward strand.
GCCCCGCTCCACACATGCCCGCGCCGCGGGGCCGATGAACAGGCACCCCAGATCGATCGGGTAGTCGGTGCATCCCTGGATCTTGCGGCAGAGGCACTCGTGCATGACGGCGCGGTAGCTCGCGCGCCGCACGGCGTCCTTCATCATGTCGACAGGAGGATGCACGGGCCTGACGTCTCGCATGACGGGCTGGTCGAGCTGGATGCGCTCGACGCGCCGCGCCGGCGCGAGGTCGGCCGCCAAAGGGGGCGAAACGGCGCCGGTCTCTCCGGCATCCTGGCCTTCCGGCACTTCCACATAGAGCGGGATCGAAAAGCCCTTCGTGTTGTGCGTCCCGCCCATCATGGCGACCTTCTTGATGAGCCAATCCGTCGGCACGAACTTCGTGAGCGGTGCAACCTTGATGATGGCCCGGAAGAACAGCTGCCCGAACGCGTCGCTTTCCGGCGTGGCCGCCGTGCGGCGCTTGATCGCGTCGCGGATGCCGAGCCCCCGGCGGCGCGGCCGGTAGTCCGTCTCCCCTTCGTTGAGGCGCTGATAGTCCCCATCGCGTGCCATGGCCGTCACCTCTTCGAATCGGGATAGTCCAGCCGGCCCTCGCAGAGCGCCTTCATGACGTCCATGAGGTTGCGCCCCATCACGATGGAAGCCGTGCCCAGAACGAAGACGACGAACCACTTGCACGGCCTGAGGTAGGGAGCGAACGTGCAGTCGCAGCGCCAGAGGAAGCGCGTGCGGTTGGCGTCAACCGGCACGAGCTGCCAGTTCCACGTCCAGCAGAAGTGCTTGAAGAAGGGCAGGTTCAGAGCCTTCTCCTGGTTCGGACCGGGGTTTTTGTACGTGGGATCGGTGCGGCTGTCCGAGTGCGCGGCGAAGTACCAGGGACCGTCGTTGGACGCCTCGGTCACCCACTCGCCGATGGACAGCGGCGCCTGGTGGAACCATTGGAACACGCCCGGCTCGAGGCGCTGCCACTCGGGATGGACGTCGTAGTGGTTGCGTATCTTGAACGTGCACAGCCGCTCGAGCCAATCGAAGCTGTACCAGCCGGCGCGATCCTGGCCGCATTGGCGGATGTAGGGCCATATCTTCTCGGGCGGCGCGTCGATGGTGATGCCCGAGTCGTAGCGCAGATGCTTCTCGCCCGGCTTGATCCAATCGTCGCCCGGGAAGGCCATCGCCTTCTCCTCAGGCGTCTGCTTCCATTTCATGCCGTACACCCACATGGCCGACAATATGATGAACAGGATGGACACTGCCAGCCAGAAGATCGACCAGCCCGTTATCGTCGCCCCCATAAGCGTATAAGGTAAAGGCCGTCCCGCCGCCACGATGCCGAACAGCACGACGTTGCGCGCCGCCCAGCCGATGATCCCCAGGTAAATGGCCTCGGCCGAGCACTCCATCATCTTTCTGCGCCGGGCCACGGCCCACGAGATGAAGATGCCCACGATGCCGAGCGCGAACCCGAGCGCCATGTGCCCGAGCTTCCCCCACCAGGCAAGCAGGTATCCGTCGACCTGCTTCGACCCCTTTTCCTCCATGCGAACGCTCCTTTCGTTATTTAACCTTATTCCTATATTGTTATATTTAGGACATGGGAACCTCCTTTGGAAACGCGCGTGGGAAACGCCGCGGAAACGAGCGGCTATCCGCTCCTACATGCAGGTGTCCGCCACAGGGCACTCGTCGCATTTGAACGCGTAGGCGCAGGGAGTGAACGCATGCTCGAAGGCGTAATCGATCTGCCGGCGGTAGTCGTCGAGCGCGTCGAGATCAAGCGAGTAATACACCGACGTCCCCTCCCTCTTGCGCCTGAACAGGCCGACTTCCTCCATGATCTGGAGATGCTTCGTGGCGGCGGGCTGCGACAAGCCGAGTATCTCGGCGATGTCGCCCACCTTGAGCGTTTCAGGTTCGTGGGATCCGAGTATCTTGATCATCCTCATGCGGTTGGGGTCGCTGATGGCCTTGTTGTAGGCGCACGTGCGGTTGACGAGACCTTTCTTCATGAGCATCTCCCATTTATAATCTTATTACTATTTGGTTATATTAATGGGAGGGACAGCGTTTGTAAAGAGCGTTTTTCATCCCCGGAGAATCGGCTTCCACGAAGGCGCCCGGCATCCGCCGGCAAGGTTCCGCCCGTGCCCCCGTCCCGCGCCCGGTTGGGCGCACGGCCGAAACGCCCGGCCCCGACGGGCGCTCCTGCGGCGCGGAACCGCGCCGCAGGATCGGCGGGCCGGCTGCGGACGTCGGACGGCCCGGTTCCCGCGCGTGCTGCTATACTGCCCCCATGCAGCAGAACCGCCCGACATCCCCCGCGCAGGCGAAGGCCCGCGCCCGCGCGCAGGCCATTGCCCGGCGCGACGCCGTGCCGGCGCCCGATCGCGCGCGGCGCAGCGCCGACCTGTGCCGGCGCCTCGCCGCCTGCTGCGCCCCCGCGCTGAGGCCCGGCGCCCTCGTGGCCGTGTACTGCGCCATGGGCAGCGAGCCTGATCTGGGCACATTCGCGCGCGCAGCATTCGACCAAGGCTGCCGCGTCTGCCTTCCCTGCATGGTGCGCGACGCCGAAGCCGCCTCGGCTTCCACAGACGCTCAGAACGGCGCCCCGTCTTGCGGCGGCCGTCGAGCGCGCATGGCGTTTCTGGAGGTCGACCGGCAGACGTTCGAGGCGCGGGAGGCGGCGTTCATGGAGAAGCCGGCCAAGGCGGTTTCGCCGCACGACGCCGCGCGCGCCTCGCTGGGCACGGTCGAGCCCCATGACCTGGACGCGATGGTCGTGCCGCTCGTGGCCTTCGACGAGAACAACAACCGCCTGGGCTATGGCGGCGGGAATTACGACCGCTTCCTGGAAGGCGTGCGGGACGACGCGATCGTGGTGGGCGCCGCGTTCGCCGAGCAAAAGCTCGACGAAGTGCCCACCGAGCCCCATGACAAGCCCCTTCCCCGCATAGAAACGTGCTGAAAGCGCAGAAAGGCGAACGACGGATGTACGGATTGAAAACCGAGAGCAGCTTCGACGCCGCCCACTTCCTCACCGACTACGACGGCAAGTGCGAGAACCTGCACGGGCATCGCTGGCGCGTGGTCGCCTCCATCGAGCAGGAGCGGCTGCAAAGCGGCGGGCAGGCGAAGGACATGGTGGTGGACTTCGGCGACTTCAAGCGCTCGCTGCGCGGCTTGACCGAGGAGTTCGACCATATGTTCATCGTCGAGGAGGGCTCCCTTTCGCCGGAAACGGTGAGGTGCCTTGAAAGCGAGACCTTCCGCTTGCTCTTCGTGCCGTTCCGCACCACCGCCGAGAACTTCGCCCGGCATTTCTGCGAGCGCCTGGAGAATGCCGGGTTTCCCGTCGCCTGGGTCGAAGTGCACGAAACGCCTCTGAACTGCGCCATCTACCGGCCCGAACGCTAGGGCGCGGACCGAAGGGTCTTCCGCCCTGCCCTACGACGAGGCCAGCGGCTTGTGGGCCTTGCGCCGTCTCAGGAGGTCCTTCTGCATGGCGGCCACGGTCTCGTAGAGCATCTCGTACTCGTCGGCCGGCAGGCGCGCGGGATCCGCAAGCTGCGCTTTGAGGGCCGCCACGGCGTCCTCGGCGTCGCCGATGGAAAGCTCCTCCACCAGAAAGGCCGCCAGCGGCTCGGGCGCGGTCGCGTTCGTCATGGACCCCGAGGTCAGAATGCTCGCAGCGGCGGGAAGCGCCTGCGCGGCCCGCGTGACGATGAGGGCGGCCGAAGCGGCCGGGTCCTCCGAGAGCGTGTCCAGCAGGCTCTGCGCGATGAGGGCATGCGCCTGCTCGTGCCACTGCGTCTGCGCGAGCGCGTCGGCATGCCGGAGCGCGATGTCGGGCCGCTGCGCCGACAGGCTGAGCAGCTCCCGCTCGAACCGACGGCGGTTGAGCTCGGCGCGCGGCAGGCCCTCTTCGCGCCGCGCAGGGGCCGTCCGGACCTCCGGCTCCGAGGCGCTGGAGAGCAGCCCGTCGTGGGACGCGGCTTCCCGAGGGCCCTCCTCCTGCGTCGCCCGAGGCGGCTTGAGGCGCGCCAACTGGTCGAGCACATCCTGCTCGCGGGCGCGCACGCTCGAGGCGATCTGCACGGCGTAATCCTTCGCCAGCAGGGAGTCCTTGATGGGCGCGAGCACCGACAGCGCGTCGGCCAGCGCCGCCGAGCGCCCCTCCGCGCTGCCCAGGTCGTAGCGAGCCAGACGGCGGTCGATGCCGTACTTGATGAGCGGCTGCGCGGCGTCCACAAGCGTCCGCAGCGCGTCGGCGCCGCGGGCCGCCACGAAGTCGGCCGGGTCGAGGTCGTCTGGGAGCGTGACCGCGGCCAGCTCGATCTTGGTGCGCCCGGCCTCGGGCGTCATGCTGTCGTCGATGAAGGCGAGCGCGCGGTCGGCGGCGCGCTGCCCCGCCTCGTCTCCGTCGAACAGGTACACGATGCGATGCTGCGCATGGCGCGCGAGCAGGCGGATGTGACGCATGGTGAGCGCGGTGCCCAGCGTGGCCACGGCGTTTCTCAGGCCTGCTTCGTGCAGCGCGATGACGTCGGTGTAGCCTTCCACCACCACCGCCACGCCCGTCGAAGCCATGGCGGCCTTCGCCTTGTCCATGCCGTAGAGCACCTGCGACTTGTGGAACAGGGGCGTCTCCTGCGAGTTCAGGTACTTCGGCTCGCCCTTGCCCACCACGCGCCCGCCGAAGGCTATGCACTCGCCCTGCGGGTCGTAAATGGGGAACATGATGCGGCTGAAGAAGCGGTCGCGCAACCTGCCGCCGTCGCCCGACAGCGCCACGTTGGCCTGCATCATCTCGTCGGGCTTGAACCCCTTCGCCGCAAGGTGCCTCACGAGCTGGCCCCGGCCCGGCGCGAAGCCGAGCTGCCAGGTCTTGGGCACGTCGCCCCCCAGGCCGCGACCTGCCAGGTAGGAGCGCGCCGCACCCGCTTCAGCGCCGGGGTTGCGCATGAGCTGCTGATGGTAGAACGCGGCCGTTTCGGCGCAGACGGCCTTGAGCCGCGCCTTGCGCCCGCTGCCCAGGCCGGGCTGGCCGCCGGAATCGGCTATCTCGATATGCGCCCGATCCGCCAAACGGCGCACCGCCTCGGGAAACGACAGGTCCTCGGTCTTCATGACGAACGCGAACACGTCGCCGCCCTCGCCGCAGCCGAAGCAATGCCACAGCTGCAGGGCGGGATCGATCTTGAACGAGGGGGTCTTCTCGTTGTGGAGCGGGCAGCAGCACCAGAAATCGCGCCCGCGCTGCTTCACGGGCGAGCGCTCGCCGATGACGGCGACCACGTCGTTCGCCTCGCGTACCCTCTGGATGTCCTCTTCGCTGATGGTGCCCGCCATGGAGACGCCTCTACCCCCGCCTGTTCTGCTTCGACAAGACGATGTTCACCAGGAAGAAAAGCCCGAAACCGAAGGAGGGGGCCAGCTCTTTCAAGCCCACGCCGCCCTCGCCCGCATTCGCGTACGCCATCCCCAGGCTGATGGCCATCAAGGCGAAGCTCAGCATGGCGATGACCGCGTACACCCCGCTCCGATCCTTCATGCGCGTCCCTTCCCGTTCGTTTCGCACAGTATAGCGCAAAGGCGGAACCCCGCATCCGCCGATGCGCGCGCCCGACGAAACAAGCGGAGCCTGCAAGGCGGGCAGGATGCCAGCATGCCAACCGGACGCTGACAAGAATGCGGCGGCCCCTGGCGCCCCCGGAGGCCGCTGCTATGCTGGAGGCGCTTCGCGCGCCTGCGCCGGCCGGCTCTGCGGACGCGCGGGGCTCGATCCGATCAACGAACCGACATGGAGGTTTTCGCATGGAAGGCATCTCAGTACTCGCGGACTTCGACTCCGCCCTCTTCGAACACGTCGATCCTCCCCTGGTCTCGCTCTACCTGCCCGTGCATGGCGCCAGCGGCGCCGAAGCGGACCGCATCGAGTTCAAGAACCTGGTGGAGGAGGCGCGCGGCAAGCTCGCGCAGGAGTTCGAGCACCGCGAGCACACGGCCCTCGATGCACGGCTCGACCAGGTCGCGGTGCGCTTCGAGGAGCTGGCGGGGCCCGCAAGCGGCGGCAGCCTGGCCGTGCTCGCCGGCAACGACCGCGCCTACGTCTACCGGCTGGGCTGCGAGGTCGGGCCGCTCGCATTCGTCGGAGAGCGGTTCTACGTGCGGCCGCTGCTGAAAGGCTTCCAGTTCGGCTCGCGCTACTTCCTGCTGGGCTTGTCGGCCGACCGCTTCGCCCTCGTGCGCGGCGACTTCGGCTCGCTCGAGCGCGTGGAGCTTCCCGCCGACGTGCTGGACGAATTCAGCGAGGAGTTCCCCCTCGTGTACGACGGCCACGAGGGCGCGCTCGACTACTCCTCGCTTGAGAACCACCTGCCTCCCTACCATGGCTACAAGTCGCGCAACGACGTGCGGAAGGAGGAGGCCGGCAAATTCTTCCAGCACGTGAACAAGGTGGTGACGGACTGCCTCGTCGCCGGCACCGAGCTGCCGGTGATCCTGGTGAGCCTGCCCGAGCACCAGACCGCCTTCCGCCGCATCTCCACGGTGCCGAACCTGCTGGATGAGGGCATCGAGAAGGACATCGGCGGCATCGACGCGCCCGAGCTGCTGGACGCCGCGAAGGCCGTCATCGAGCACGCGCGCGAGGCGCATGCGGACGCGCTGCTGGACGGATTCGGCGACGCCGCGGCGCACGGCCGGGCGGACACCGACCTGGCGGCCATCGGGCTGGCGCTCGTGGAGCGCAAGGTGCGCGCCCTGTTCGTGGCCGAAGGCGCCTACGTCCCCGGCGGCTTCAACGACGAGACGGGCGAGGTCTACCTGTTCGAGCGCGAGCCGCACGGCCGCTTCCAGGGCCCCGAGCTGGCCGACGCCTTCGCCCGCGCCGCGCTCGCCCAAGACGCCGAGGTGCTCGAGCTTCCCGCCGAGAAGATCCCCGGCGACACCGGCATCGCCGCGCTGTACCGGTACTGAGACGGCCGCTCCACCTTTCTCTCCTTGACCCTCCTCCTCGAGGAGGGTCTACCCTTGCCTTCGTCATCCCCCTCGAGCGAAGGAGCATCCCATGTCCGTCTGCCCCGAATGCTACAGCGACCGTCCGCGCGCCACGCCGCTGCTCAACCCGCGCGCTTGCCTCGAGCGGCACGAGCAGTACGTGTGCGGCACGTGCGGTCGCTGCATCTGCATCTCGAAGGATCCCGTGCGCGGGCTGCGGCGCTGGCAGTTCCCTTTCAAGTCGGCGCCCATCGCCCTGCTGTACCTGCGCGCCGCCGAAGCCAGCACGCGACGGCCCTGCGGCGTCTACGAGCTGCGCAGCGAATCGGGACGCGCGTCCTTCAAGATATTCCCCGGCCACGACGCCCTCGAAGCCTACCTCGCGCGCAATCCCGGCAAGGCCTGCGTCGGCCGCATCGCCGACGCCGCACGCGAAGACTACCGCGCCTTTCCCAACGCGCAGGTTCACATGCTCTCGGCCGACGAAGCCGAACGCTACCTTGCCGAACAGGCCGCCGAGAGCGGAAGTCGCTAGCGTCCGCGCGGCCGATGTTTCACGTGAAACATTTGTACGGGGTGCATCCATGCGCTACAATGTCCTCGACACCCACGACACCCACGACACCCACGACACCCACGACGCCCGTCGCCGCGCGGCGAGCCGCACAGCAGAGGACGCCCATGAACCGTACGAACATCCCCTACCTCACGCTCGACCCTGACATCGAAGGGGCCATCCGGGCCGACCGCGCCGCCGGGCGCGCGCATTCGCACCGCTTCGACGACGCGCAAGTGCGGCGCCGCGAGCCGAACCCGCACGACGAGGCCACGCTCGCACGGCCGGCGTTCGTGCGCGACATCGAGAAGATCATCAACGTGCCAGCTTACAACCGCTATGCCGACAAGACGCAGGTGTTCTCGTTCACCGAGAACGACGACATCTGCCGGCGCGGCCTGCACGTGCAGCTGGTGAGCCGCGTGGCGCGCGGCATCGGAAGCCTGCTGGGCCTGAACTGCGAGCTCATCGAGGCCATCGCGCTCGGGCACGACGTGGGGCACACGCCGTTCGGGCATGCCGGCGAGCGGTTCCTGAGCAAGTGCTACTGCGAGCGCACCGGACGGTTCTTCAACCATAACGTGCACTCGGTGCGCGTGCTCGACCAGCTGTACCGCCGCAACGTGAGCCTCCAGACGCTCGATGGCGTGCTGTGCCACAACGGCGAGTTCGCCCAGCAGGTGCTGCGCATGGGCGGCACGACGACATTCGAACAGCTCGACGACCTCGTCGAAGCATGCAACGTCGACGAGCGCGCCATCAAGACGCTGCGCCCCTCAACGCTCGAAGGCTGCGTCGTGCGCGTGAGCGACATGATCGCCTACGTGGGCAAGGACCGCGCCGACGCGTTGGACATGGGCGTGCTGGACTCGCTCGACGCCTTCGAGAGCGACTACATAGGCCGCGACAACGCGCGCATCATCAACAACCTCACGGTCGACATCGTGAACAACAGCTACGGCACCGACCGCATCGCCATGAGCGAGGCCGCGTTCCTCGACCTCAAGCGTGCGAAGCGGCAGAACTACGAGCTCATCTACGAACGCGAGGGGGCCGTCACCGACGCAGGCAACATCGTGGAGGAGATGTTCGCCGAGCTGTACGACCGGCTGCTCGACGACCTTGTGCGCGGCGACGAGTCGTCTCCCGTGGTCCGCCACCACGCTGCGAACCTCGCGGCGAAGTCGCGGACCATCTCGGCCGAGGAATACCTGGCCGGCGAACCGAACCAGGTGGTCGTCGACTATCTGGCCTCGATGACCGACAGCTACTTCATGGCCCTGTACGCGCACCTGTTCCCCCGAAGCGACAAGCACATCATCGCACAGGGCTACTGCGCCGACCTGGGCTGATCGAGAGGAACTCCCTATGAAGCTGCTCATCGCATCCGACCTCCACGGCGCGGCGCCGGCCGTCCGCGCGCTCGCGGCGCGCGTCGAGGCCGAAGCGCCCGACCGCGTCCTCCTGCTGGGCGACCTGCTGTACCACGGCCCCCGCAACGACCTGCCGGAAGGCTATGCGCCCAAGGAGGTCGTCCCGATCCTGAACGGCTGGGCGGGGCGCGTCACGGCGGTGCGTGGCAACTGCGACGCCGAGGTTGACCAGATGGTGCTGGACTTCCCCTGCATGGCCGACTGCGCCCTGGTGGAGGCCGACGGGCACGCGCTCTACCTCACCCACGGCCACGTGGCGGGCATGACGCCCGACGACCCGCCCCCGCTCGCCCCCGGCGACGCGTACCTCTCGGGCCACACCCACGTGAAAACGCTCGACACCCGCGACGGCGTGCTGTTCGTCAACCCAGGCAGCACGTCCATCCCCAAGGACGGCTCGGCGAGCTACGCCGTGTACGAACACGATGCGTTCGCGCTCAAGGCGCTGGCCGACGGCGCGACCCTGCGCGAGGGCGGCTGGAAGTAGTCCCCCTGTCGCCATCTCGAACAATCGCTCATCAGCGGCGCTCCGTCGGCGTACGGACCCGCAGATCAAGCCCCGATCAGGACCTTATGCGCCGAGCGGCATGCAGCGCTGCCGCAGCGGCGCAAACGGCGAGCAGCGCAATCGACGGCAAGGCGGTTCGTCCCATCTCGTCCCCAACCTTGACGAGCCGTTGTTCCGCAGGCGTTTCCGGCTCGGACGAGCGGAAGCGCTCGCTTCTGGGCGAGTCTAATTCCCCTGGATCTTCAGGATCGACGGGAGCGATGGAGTCGCAGCGGTTGCTCACCTTTATGGTGATCTCCTTGGCGGCATGGTCGATGACGGCATCGGCGTAGACGGGGACGAAGCCGGAAGGAACGGGCCGCTCAGCCACCGCGTATTCCCCATGCAGGGTTCGAGGGTTCGGAAGCCCGTCGAAAACGGCTTCCCAGCCATTCTCTTCGTCAAGCACCACGGAATCGAGCTCGCAGTCCCCAACCTTGAGATGCACCGTGATCGGAACGAACAGCGAGGGGTCTGCCGCCTCATCCCAGGATTTCCTGACCCTCAAAGAGTACTCGTCTTGCGGCGTGCCGATGATGATTTCGCCGTTCGCCCCGATTCCGCCTCCACGAGGCGCTTTGTTTCCCGTTATGAGCAGCTTCGCGTGTGCCCGAGCCGAATCCTTGGCAGGGGCGGTCGCAACCGACTTGAGCGCATAGCCGAGCACGCTGTTCTCTATATCAGTGAGCCGCTCTCCGGGATCGAGGGGGTCGAAGCGCGGCGAGCCGTCGGGCAGGCCCAAGACGTCGTCGATGCCGGATGCGTCCACACCTCCGTCTTTGTGCCAGGCGGCTTCGCCGCCGCCGAGCATGCGGTCGGCAAGCGTGACCGCATGGGTCTTGCCCTCCTGGGGGATCGCCGCGAAGTCGTCCCCCGCGCCGAACGACGCGTTTCCGAAGATCGCCCCGCCGTTGGTGACGGCGTTGGTGGCATCTCCCGTCGGGCAGAACCACAGGCCGCCTCCGAGGATTTCGGCGGTGTTCTCGGTGATTAGGGCGTCGTAGAGTCGCATGGTGTACGGCACACATCCGAGGTAGACCCCGCCTCCTTGCCGGCCGGCGGTGTTGTCTGCGATCGTCCCGGCCTTGATCACCACGTTGTTGGACGCCGCGTACACGCCTCCCCCGCAACCCTCGTCGCCTGGACCGCTCCCCGCTGCGTTGTTGCGCAGGATCTGGCCGCCGTTCATGACGAACTCGCCAGGGATGTCGTAGGCCTGGTATTCCTCGTACGTCCAGCCCGCGCCGTAGGCGGGGCTTTCCACGTACCCGTCGGTCACGCATACGCCAGCGCCCATCTTCCCCACGTTGTCGCTGATGACGCCATCATTGAGCGTGAAGGAGGCATGGTAGTACACCATGACGCCCCCGCCGTAGTTCAGGGTGTAGCCCTCGAGGCCCTGCGCAGTGTTGCGGGCGATGGTGCCGCCGTCCATGACGCCGACCGCCAGGCCGAGGTGGGTGAACAAAAGCGGCGGCCTCGAGTCTCCCAACATGACCGCCCCATGGTACGCGACGTTGTCGACGATCTGGGCGGTTCCTCCCAGATGGAACGACGAATCGACGCCGCGCTCCTCCCCGCCGAAGACGACCACTGCCGCCGAACCGGGCACCGCCAACTTGTTGTGGGCCACCGTGCCGCCGACGATCTCGACCGACGCGCCTTCCTCGGCCATCACCGCGCCGACGAACTGGTTCGACGTCGGACGCGCGTACTCGTTGTCGCAGATCTCTCCCCCGTCCATGAGGAAGCGGGCATGCCGCCCCGAGACGTAAACCGCGCTTCGCTCCGAGTCCGAAACGGCACCTTCGCAGTTGATGCCCGTCAGACGGCCCGCATGGAGCTCGACGGTCCCCCCGCTCCTGATCAGGCCGGGGCCGCGCCCCGAGATGCCGCACCCGTCCATGCTCACGCCGTCTATGCTCAGCGTCGCCCCCTCGGCGACCCGGAAGAACAGGCCGACGTACGACGCGTCGCGGCAGAGCGTGCCCGATCCCGCCAAGGTGATATGCTGGCCGGCCGCAACGTCGATCGTTCCCTCCATGGGAATCTCGGCATCGACCGCGATCACCGTTGGATCGGCGCCCGCCTGGGAGACGGCGGCGCTCAGCGAGGCGAAATCGTTCGGGGAGCCCTCGTCGGCGAGCGCTTCGGAAGGAAGAGGCTCCGCATTGGACCGGGAGGAAACGGGAGGGGAAGCCGGCCCGTCCTCTCCGACCGCAGCGGAAGAGGATCCTGCCGTTTCGGCGTAAGCGCGCTCAGATACTAGCCCCCCCCCAGGATCAGGGCGAACGCCAGAGTCAACGTTCCTGCCAGCTTTGCCGACGCGATCCTTGCCGCACCCATCGCTTTCACCTCTCTCGTCTCCGATGGCATCGCCGAGCGGGACGTTCGTCACGGCTCGGCTTCGATGGGCTCACGGGCATGGACGGCACGCGATTCCTTCCCCCGGTTCTCAAACGGCCCACTCTTCGCATTGCTTATTGTATACGTACACAGATAGCAATTGTCAACCGATAAACGATGAAAGACCCTTTGAATGGGACTCAATCCAACACCGTCGGAAATGCCATCGGAGCAAGAAGATGGCACCGAGCGTTAAGCGGGGGGCAAGGAGGATCACGCGGGAGAGGACGCCTGCTTCCTGTTCAAAGCGTGCAGCAGCGCCAGGCCGCGCAGCGACAGGTGCTCGTCGACGTGCCGGACGCGCTGCGACAGGGCGGCCAGCACGGACGCATCGGATCCCGTGGCCACGACGTCGGTCTCGTAGCCCAGCTCGCCCCACGTCATGTCGACGAGCCCGTCGATCCGGGCCACCTCGCCCATCACGATGCCCGCCTGCATGGCCTCGCGGGTGTTCTTGCCCACGATGGAGGCGGGGGCCTTGACATCCACCGTGGGCAGGCGCGCCGCCGCCTCGGAGAGCGCCTTGGCGGAAAGCTTCAGCCCCGGGGCGATGATGCCGCCCACGAACGCGCCGTCCCGGTCCACGATCTCGAAGTTCGTCGTCGTGCCGAAGTCGACGACGATGAACGGGCTCGCATACGCGTCCTTGGCCGCCACGAGGTCGGCCACGCGGTCGGCCCCCAGCTCTCCGGGATCGTTGTAGCGCATCTTCAGGCCCGTCTTCAAGCCGGGGCCCACCACGAGGGGCCTGCGCCCGCTCAGCCGGTTGAGCGCCACCACCCACGAGTCCGTCAGGTCCGGCACCACCGAGGCCACGATGCCGTCATCCAGGCGAACCGGGCCCTGGCCGGCTCCCAGGAGCTCGGCGTCTTCCACCAGGTGGATGAACGACGCGACGACCGCCCACGCCTCGTCGGCCGTGAGGCGCTCGGGGGTGGTCGCGGTCCAGGTGGCGGTCAGCTCTCCGTCCGCGAACAGGCCCAGATCGGTTTCCGAGTTCCCCAGGTCCACGGTCAGCACCAGGCCGCCCTGCGCCCTGCGCGCCTTCTTCCCCGGTCCCGCGCCTTCCGCCTTCTGCCTGCCGACCATAAGCCGCCCGCCTTCCCATCGCGCTTCCTTTTCGGCAAAAACGCCGTTGTGCTTTCGCTTCCGGATGATTATACTGTACGCGCCCGTTCGGTAACCCGACTTCCCGTGACGAGGGGAAGCGGATATGCGAGAAGGAGCTCGACGTGGATTCTGTCAAAGGGCAGCTGACGCTGCGCGGCATCATCATCGGCTGCATCGGCTGCATCATCATCACCGCGGCGTCGGTGTACACGGCCCTCAAGATGGGGGCGCTTCCCTGGCCCATCGTGTTCGCGGCCATCATCTCCCTGTTCTTCCTCAAGGCGCTTGGACGCGGGAAGGCGAGCCTCAACGAGGCGAACGTCACCCACACCGTCATGTCCGCCGGAGCCATGGTGGCGGGCGGCCTGGCCTTCACCATCCCCGGCATCTGGATGCTCGGCTTCGCCGACCAGATGAGCGTCTTCGAGATGCTGCTCGTCGCGCTTTCGGGCGTCGTCCTCGGGCTGGTGTGCACCGTGCTGCTGCGGCGGCATTTCATCGAGGACGCCGAGCTCGAGTACCCCATCGGCGAAGCGGCCGCCCAAACGCTCATCGCGGGCGACGCCGGCGGCAAGACCGGCTGGAAGCTGTTCGGGTCGATGGGGCTGGCCGGCATCTACACCGCGCTGCGCGACTGGTTCGCCGTCATCCCCGCCATGCTGTTCGGCAACGTGTCCATTCCGGGCGTCATGTTCGGCATCTACAACTCCCCCATGCTGCTGGCGGTCGGCTTCCTCGTGGGCACGGGAGCGGTGGTCGTATGGTTCGCCGGCGCGCTGCTGGGCAACTTCGGCATCATCGCAGGCGGCTCGGCCGCGGGCCTGTGGGACGTGGCAAGCGGCCAGGGCATCGTGTCCAGCTTGGGCATGGGCGTCATGATGGGCGCAGGCATCGGCGTCATCTGCAAGAACATCCTGCCGAAGGCGTGGCGCATGCTGCGCGACTCCAAAGGCTCGCTGACGATCGGCGGCGCTGCCGACGAGCAAGATGGCGCTTCGACTCCGGCCGCACCTCGCCGGCGCATGCGGGTGAGCGCTGGCATCGCAGCCTGCGCCGTGGCCGCGGTCGCGCTCGCGATCTGCTTCGGGCTGGGCCTCGGTCCCGTCCCCGCCCTCATCGTGGTGCTGCTGGCCTGGGTGGCCACGGCCATGAGCGCGCAGAGCGTCGGCCAGACGGGCATCGACCCCATGGAGATCTTCGGCCTCATCGTGCTGCTGGCCGTGGCGGCCGTCTCCGACCTGCCGCAGGTGCAGCTGTTCTTCGTGGCGGGCATCGTAGCCGTGGCGTGCGGCCTGGCCGGCGACGTTATGAACGACTTCCATGCAGGGCACGTGCTGGGCACGAGCCCCAAGGCCCAGTGGATCGGCCAGGCCGTGGGCGCAGTGCTGGGAGCCTTCGTGGCCGTGGCCGTCATGGCCGTGCTCGTGAGCGCGTACGGCCCCGAGTCGTTCGGCCCCACGGCGTCGTTCGTGTCGGCGCAGGCCTCTGTCGTGGCCACCATGGTGTCGGGCATACCGTCCATTCCGGCGTTCGGCATCGGCCTTGCCGCGGGCTTCGCCCTCTACCTGCTGAACTTCCCCGCCATGATGCTGGGCCTGGGCATCTACCTGCCCTTCTACATGTCGTTCACCGCGTTTCTGGGCGCCATGGCGAAAGTGGTCTACGACGCGGTCTGCAAGCTGCGCCGCAAGAACCTCGCGCCCGAAGCGGCCGAGGTCAAGGCCAAGGCGCAGGGAGAGACCGGCCTCGTGGTGTCAAGCGGCCTTCTGGGCGGCGAGTCCATCGTCGGCGTGCTGGTGGCGCTGGCCGCCGTGTTCATGGGCATGGGAGCGTGAATCCCGGCGCGATGCGGGCGTGCCGGCGCCCGCATCGCGCGCTCCTGCGCCCGTCCCGCACCGCGTTCCCCGCCGGCAAACGCCCGGTTCCATGCGTTTCATGGTACTATGCTGGACGGGACAAAGCACCTCCGCCGTGCCGCCGTCCGAAGCGACCGACACCGTCACGGAGGATTCATGGAGCAGATCATCATCCTATGCGCCGCGCTGTCTGCGGGCATTGCATGCGGCGTCGGCTGCGGGGGCATCAAGTACCACCTGAACAGGAACCGCGACTACCCCGAGGAGAAAGTAGCCGCGTATCGAAAGCTGTGGAAGACGGGGTCCGTCGTCATGCGCTTCGTTACGGGAACGGTTCTCGCGCTCGGCCTCATCTGGTGCGCGGGCTTCCTGGTCATCGGAGCGCTCTACCCCGACCAGGCCGACTACGCGAACAACATGTCGGAGCTCATCGTGGGCGTGCTCACCGTCGTCTCCATCATGTTCGCCTTCTACGAATTCGTGCGCCGCAAATAGCAAAGCGCCCGCACCGCCAGCCTCGTTGCCAACCTGTCGCCCGAACGCGCACGCCACCGGGCGCATGCGGGACGCGAGTGCCCCCCCCCGCATGCGCCCTAGTTGAACTTGAATATCTTCTGCGCCATGCGGTAGCCGGTGATGCCGATGCGGCGCCCCAGCTGGGTGGGCAGGTTCGTGCCCATGTTCAGCACGCTGCGGCGGATGCGGCGGTACACCTCGGGATTCCTCTCCCTCAGATAGTCCCAGATGCCCTCGCGCTTGTCCTCGGCCTCGTCGGTGTCGATCATGCGCAGGAAGATGGAGCAGATGCACATCATCATGGACAGGTAGTTCTCCATGTAGTGCTCCAGGCGCTTCTCAGGCACGTCGTCGGGCAGGCGCACGGCGTCGATCATGAGGCGCGTCACGCGCAGCTGCTGGTCGATGCGGCCCATCATGACGTCCTCGTTCACGCTCTGGCCCTCACGGCCGATGTAGTAGCGGTACATGTCCACGTCGCGGTAGAAGATGCTCTTCACGTGCGGCAGCGGCACGTACACGAAGATGTTGTCCACGTAGAAGGTGTGCTTCGGCAGCTCCAGGCCGATGTCGCGCAGAAGCCCGGTTCGGTAGATGACCGAGTGCATGAGCAGGTACTGGCTCTGCGAGAAGTGCCCGACGTCGTTCCACCCGAACTCCCGGCCTTCAGGGAACACGTTGCGGTAGTGCATGACCGTGCGCGTGCCTTCGTGCACCTTCTCGTACACGTAGTTGCCGATGACGAGGTCGGTGGGATCGGGGCGGTCGAGCTGGCGGCGCAGGTACGCCATGATGTCGGACATGGCCCGCTCGTCCAGCCAATCGTCGGAATCGACCACCTTGAAGTAGAGGCCGGTCGCGTTCGCGAGCCCCGTGTTCACCGCCGAACCGTGGCCGCCGTTCTCCTGGTGCACGGCGCGGATGATGCCGGGATGCCGCTCGGCCCACGCATCGGCCTTGGCGGCCGTGTCGTCTTTGGCGGAGCCGTCGTCGACGATGATGATCTCGATGTCGTCGCCGCATTTCAGGATGGACTCGATGCACGCGTCCATGTACTCGGCCGAGTTGTAGCACGGCACGGCGAATGAGATGGTCTTCATGGCTTCCTGTCGCCTCTCCGTCGTCAGGCCGCACCGGCGCGGCGGGAGCGTCCCGCCGCGCCGGCCCAACCTATCCTGCCAGCTGGTCGGCCAAGGCGAGCGCCCGGCCGATGATGACGTCCATGTTGTAGTAGCGGTACTCGGCCAAGCGCCCGAGCGGATAGAAGTTCGGCAGCGATTCGGTGAGCGCGCAGTACCGCTCGTAATGCGCGTTGTTCTCGTCGTTGATGATGGCGTAGTACGGGATCTGCTTCTTCGGGTCGTCGTAGGAGTGGCTGTACTCCTTCATGATGGTGGTCTTGTCGCTCTCCTGGCCGGTGAGGTACTTGAACTCGGTGATGCGGGTGTAGTCCTCGGTCACCGTGAAGTTCACCGTGCCGCAGGGCAGCACGTGCTCGGCGTCGTGCGTCTCGTACGCGAA
>CAUEBO010000037.1 GCA_958454405.1 uncultured Eggerthellaceae bacterium
CGCTGGAACCGGAAGAGGTTTTTTCAGACATGATTCCAGTCCTTGTCAGGTGATGCGCGCCCGCGGAACGCGGGCGCGGCTGCGTCGAGCGGGCGCGCCCGATCCAGTCGGGCGCGCCCTTGTCCGAGCCGCCGCGTCGATTCGGACGGCGGCTGCTCTGTTCGGGGGAACCTCTGCTACTTGCCCAGGTTCGTCAGCGGCTCGAAATCCATTTCCTTCAGCCAGCCGCTCAGGTTGAGGTCGTTCAGCGACGTGAAGCCCGTCGTGGGCACGGCGTTGCGAGCCAGCGTGACGTAGGGGCCCACGGTGATGGCGTTGCCGATCTCGCCCGGCTTCATCATGCGGTGCGCGAAGCCCACGTACGTGCGGTCGAACAGCACGCTGGAATCGCGGCCGCACTCCACGACGGACCAGACGATCTCCTTGCGGTGCTGCTCGAGGAAGGCCATCATGTCGTCTTCGTTGTCGTTCTCGGTCCATGCGCCGGCGTCTTCGATGAACAGGTCGGCCGCGAAGTCGCGGTCGGCGGACAGCGAGATGGCTATGAACGACCAGATGCCGTACGCCTCGCCGTCCTTGAGCGGGCGGTCTTCCTTCGGGCGGTAGGCCGTGACGCCCTTGTTGGCGCAGATGGTGTGCGCGCCGGGGATGGGATGGTAGCGGCGGTTGTTCTCGGTGCCGAACAGCTCGATGCCGGCGTTCAGCAGCGGGGCGGCGTCGAACACCTTGAGCTCCGAGCCGTCGAACTGCTTCTCGGTGAACAGCGGCTTGCTTTTTCCGGAGATGATGTCGTCGTGACGGGCCAGGTCGTAGCCCCACACCTGGCCGGCCATGCCGCAGAACGACGAAGCGGTGAGCATGTTGATCTGGCCGATGTAGGCGTCGGCCGTCTCTGCCTTGTCGTAGGTGACGATGGTGTCGATGAGCGCGTCGTTCGTCTTCTCCACCGTGCCGGCCGACACCTTCAGCACGGACACGTAGCCGTTGCCGTAGGCGCCCGGCATGCCGTAGCCGTCGCAGTAGTCGTCGTAAGGGCTGATGGCGGTTTTGTCGATGTGGGGCGCGCGCATGCTGGCATGGTAGCCCGACTCGCGGGCGATCGTGCGGTTCCTGCGCTCTTCGATGTTCTTCATGGGGATCCTTTCGCTTTCGGAACGATTCGCGCAGATTGTAGGTTCGACGTCGCGTGTGCTTCCTCGCAATGGGGAAGTGGGGGCGAAATGTGCCCTGCTCGACGTTCCGCTGTAAAGCGCCTGCATCCAACCCGTAACCGCGCATGCAGCCGCTCGCCTGCAACGAACGGCTGCGGCGGATCGTGCGGTTTTTGCGCCTCCTCCTTGGCGAGCAGGATCGGATGGTATATTACAACTGTAATATAACGATCGTTATGCAGGAGGGGCGCATGCCGGAGCAGCGGGTGACGAAGAGGATGGTGCTGGATGCGGCGCTCGACCTCGTGCGCGAGCAGGGCGAGGAGGCGCGCAGCGCCCGCGCCATCGCCGCGCGTGCAGGCTGCTCGGTGCAGCCCATCTACAGCCTGTTCGGCGACATGGGCGAGTTGACCCGCCAGCTGTACGACCACGCGCGCGCCTGGGTGGCGGCCTATCATCGCGAGCACGAGCGCGATGGCTCGAACCTGTTCGAAGCGAACGGCTTCTCGCACCTGCGCCTTGCGCGCACCGAGCGCAACCTGTTCCGGTTCCTGTATCTGTCGCCGCATATGAACGCGCGCAGCTTCCAGGACGTGTACGAGAGCGTGGCGCTGCCGGGCGTCCAGCGGTGCATCGAGGAGCTGGGCCAGCTGGACCCGGAGGCGGCGCGGAAGCTGTACCTGCATATGATCGTGTACACCCACGGCATGGCCACGATGCTGGCTGCCGGTTCCGACTTCAGCGACGAGGAGCTGCACGATCGTTTGCACGAGGCGTTCGAGGGTCTGTTGACCTTGGTGAGATAGGGTGGAGAAAGGATGCTGGGCGCGGGTGTCCGCGTGGAGCGTCGGGGCAGTGAGGACGAGCGTTTCGTGCGAAGCGCCATGGCGAAAGGAAACGGCACGTATGGGCAGCGGGGCGAACGGCGCTATGGAGGATAGAGCGAGCGGCGGCAGGGACGGCGGGGCGCGCGAGGTCGACGCGGCGCGCATGCAGCGAACGCGCGGCGAGCGGGGGAGGGGGCGGCAGCGCGTGCGCCGGCTGATCCTGCTCGTGTCGTTTTTGCTGTTCCCCGTCACCATATTCTACTTCTCGCCTGCGCTGATCATCGAGGGCGCGCTTGCGGGGGCGGTGGTGGGCAGCACGCTCGCGTTCTCGCTGCAGTTCCTGCTCGCCCTCGTGCTCAGGCGCGCGTTTTGCGGCTGGGCGTGCCCGGCCGGCGGGCTGCAGGAGATGGAGGCCGATGCGGTGGGCAAGAGGGCGTTGCTGGGGTGGCGCACGCGCATCAAGTACGTCGTCTGGGTGCCGTGGATCTGCGCGATCGCCGTGTGCGCCTGGGTGGCCGGCGGGTTCACGACGGTCGATCCGCTGTTGGGCATCCCGGGCGGCGTGTCGATGAACAATCCGCTCGGCCTGGGCATCTACTTCGTCATCGTGGCGCTGTTCTTCGTGCCCAACCTGTTTCTGGGCCGTCGCGCCATGTGCCACTGCATCTGCTGGATGGCGCCGTTCATGGTGCTGGGCGAAAAGCTGGGAGCGGCGATGCGCCTGCCGCAGCTGCACGTCGACGCCGATCCGGAGCGTTGCATCGGATGCGGGAAGTGCGTCGCGGCTTGCCCGATGAGCCTGCCGGTTGAAGAGCTGCTCCGACAAGGCCCCATCGTCGACGCCGAGTGCATCCAATGCGCAGCCTGCGCCGACGCGTGTTCCAAGGATGCGCTTGTCCTGCGCATGGGGCGCATGCGGCGGCCTTGAGGAGGGTCGGAGAAAGTTCCCGATTGTTTTTCGAAAACCGTCTTGACCCTCACGTTGCGTGAGGGCGTATGCTGCGTTTGCGCGACGGGGCGAGCGCTGAAATCCGGAACCGGCCCCGCATGCGCAAGGCGAAAGGAGCGCGCGATGACGTGCGAGAAGGAATACGCGGTGCACGAGTTGGCCGAGCTGTCGGGTTGCACGGTGCGCACGCTGCACCATTACGACGAGCTGGGGCTGGTGCGGGCGCGTCGAGCGGCGAACGGATACCGGCGCTACGGGCCGGAGGAGGTCGACCGCTTGCAGCAGGTGCTGCTGTACCGCGAGGCCGACCTGGCCCTTGGCGACATCAAACGGCTGCTCGACGACCCGTCGTTCGATGCGCGCGACGCGCTGGCCGGGCATCTGCGCGAACTGCGCTCCCGGCGCACCCGCCTGGAAGGATTGATCGCGAGCGTGGAGAAAACGCTCGCCAGCATGGAAGGGAACGAACCGATGAAAGACGAAGAGAAGTTCGAGGCGTTCAAGCAGGAACTTGTGGACGAGAACGAGGCGAGGCACGGAGCCGAGGCGCGCGAGCGCTGGGGCGATGAGGCCGTCGATGCGAGCAACGCGAAGGTGATGGGCATGAGCGAGGAAGAGTACCGGCGCACGCAGGAGCTGGAGTCGCAGATCAAGGAAGCGTTGCTGGCCGGGATGGCTTCGGGCGACCCGGCGGGCGCGGATGCGCAGCGTGCGGCCGACCTGCACCGCCAGTGGCTGTGCGCGTTCTGGAAGGATGGCGCGTACTCGAAGGAGGCGCACGCGGGCATGGCCGAGATGTACGTGGCCGACGAGCGCTTCAAGGCGTACTACGAGGCCATCGCTCCCGGCGCTGCCGAGTTTTTGCGCGGCGCCATCAAGGCGTACTGCGCGTAAGGAGCCTGACGCCCCGTCGCTCTCGAAGCGGCGGGGCGATCTGCGGGAGGTCGGCGATGCGAATTCGCTTGTAATCAGGTTATTGGCCAACTCGGTTGTGAACACGGTGTGCTCACAACCGAGACAACATCGGATGGGCGGCTCGTGCGTCCGATTTTGGGCGAGCAGCTCAAGAGGCCGTATCAAAAGTGGTCAAAAGCGCGCTTTTCGAGGTCGCCCCGTAGGGCAAGGGCTCTGCCCTTGCCGCCAACCTGGGGAAACGTTGCTTTGCCGAGCGGCAAGGGCAGAGCCCTTGCCCTACATGACCGACGAAACGGGCCTTTTGGTACAGCCCGTTGCAAACGCCAGAAAAACGCTTCATACAGAGCAGGTTCTCTTTAGCGAGCTCTTTGGTGAATTCGTTGGTTTCATTTCCAGGCTGGATTAGTCAATCTCGTCCCTGTAGGCAATCACGGTTTCCTCGGCAGGCAGGAGATGACGATGGCCGCGAACATGAGTGCGCACCCGAGCGCTTCGCGAGGGCTGATCGCCTGGCCGAGAACGATCCAACCCGATAGTACGGAAAACACCGACTCCATGCTGAGAACAAGCGATGCGGTGACCGGTTCTACCGTCTTTTGCCCCCACGCTTGCAGCGTATACGCCACACCGCATGAGAGGATTCCCGTGTACAGGATGGGGATGCCCGCAGATGCGATCGCTTCCGGCGAAGGCGACTCTGCAAGCAGCGCAACGACGAGGCTTGCAGTTCCGCATGCGAGGAATTGCATGCACGAAAGCTCGAAGCAATCAACGTGAGGGGCCAAGCGATCGAGGACGGCGATATGGAGCGCTGTGGTGAATGCGCAGGCCAGCACAAGGGCGTCGCCGAGGTTGATGGCGAGTCCTTCGCGTATGCAGAGCAAGTACATGCCCGCCACGGCGAGCGCGATGCACCCGAGGGTGCGAATGCTCGGTCGTTTTCCTTCGAGCAGTCCGAACAGCGGTACGATGACGATGTAGAGCGAGGTGATGAACCCGGCCTTGCCTACCGTGGTGTGCGCGATGCCGATCTGCTGGAACGCTGCGGTTGCGAACACGATACCTCCGCACAGCACTCCTCCGCGCACGCTCGACGCTCGGCGAGCATGGGTTTGCCCGCATGCGATTCGGAGCTTGGCAGGACGGGCTTCCCTGGCTATGATGATCGGCAGAAGAATGGTGGATCCGAGCAGGAATCGGGCGGCGTTGAACGCGAAAGGCCCGAGGTCGTCGCTCCCTAGACGTTGCGCCACGAGCGAGGTCCCCCAGATGATCGTCGCAATGGTCAGCATCGCGACCCCGCAGCCCTGCGCTTCCCTTCCCGTCTCGCTTTCCGATCCGGCATGTTTCATGGTAACCTGCATTTCATATTATCAACGTTACATCAACAGCTCAAATGATGGACTGGCTAAAAGTAACTGTCAATATATATTTTGAACGTTACTATGATTCGGGTGTATGATGCACGCTGATCGATGGAACGGAAGGGAAAGAACGGCATGCTGTGTCTCGAATTCGCCAATAGCAGATGGTACGCGCGCCACAAGCCCTACGCCGATCCGCTCGATGACGCATCGTGGCGCGAGCGGTTCAGTGCAGCTTGGGAGCTGCCTCGGCTGCCTCAGGGCGGCGACGCTTTGGATGGGCTCAAAAGCTTTCGAGAAACCGTGTTCGAAGCCGTCACGATGCTCAGCAGAGAAGGCCGGGTGGAACCTGCCGCTATCGACAAGATAAACAAGGTGCTCGCAAGCGACGCGAGGTCGATCGAACTTGTACGCGAGGATGATCGCTACGTCGCCTCGACGGTGTGCGATGCGAGCGATCTTGCCATCGTGCAGGGAGAGATAGCCCGATCGTTCGTCGAATTGGCCACGGAAAAGCCCCTCGATCGACTCAGGGTGTGCGCGAATCCTTCATGCGACTGGGTGTTCTTTGACGAAAGCAAGAGCGGGACGCGGAAGTGGTGCGACAATCGCTGTGCCAGCCTTATGAAGGTGCGCAAGCACCGCGCACTCAAAAAGGGCGCTGAGGGACCGAGCACTCTCGATGGCGCATCCTGCTAGATAGCCCTCTCCTCGAGCACGCCATGCTCCACGTTGCCCGAGGTCTTATTCACGATGGGCAGCAGGCCGCGCGTGCTCTGGTGCGTGTGGAGTGCCGGCAAGCGCCGAGACGAAGAATCCCGGGCGGTGCGTGCCAACCAGAACCTGTTCGTTGGCGCCGCACAGGATCCCTCAACTTCGGCTTCCGCCTCGCCCGTTCTCCTATTCTGCAGGGGAGAGGACCGTCTTCCGCTCGCCGTCGCCAGCCCCTGCGCCGTCGAGCGCCCTCACGCTGGGAAGCAGGCCCGCCACGATGCCGATTCCCAAGATGAACAAGCCGTCGACCACGAAGAAGCTCGTCACGCCGATGCCCTCCGCCAAGGCGCCGCCCAGCGCGGTTCCCAGCGGTATGCCCAGCCCCATGAGCGCGGACAGCAATCCCATCACACGCCCGAGCTTGTCCTCGGCCACGTTCTTCTGCAGAAGCGTCATGAGCGGCCCGTTGAACCAGGCGCACGCCACGGCCATGACGCCCATGGCCGCCACGAACGCCGGGAACAACCCGGACGGCAGCAGACCGCCCACGGTGGTGGCCGCGCCCACGACGAGCGCCGCCACTACGATGACGCGCGTCAGCCGGCTGGCGTCACCGCGCGCCATGAGCGCGAGCGAGCCCGCCAGCATGCCGATGCCGAACACGGCCGTGACCAGCGAGGCCAGATAGCCGTCGCCGCCGAAGTGCGACGCCACCATGAGCGGCAGCAGAGAGTCGATGGGTCCGTAGGCCATCATGCCCAGCACCACGGACAGCACGAGCGCGAGCAGCCCTTTGTTGGCAACGAGCGCGCGCCATCCTTCCACGACGTTCTGCCGGGCGCTCTGGCTGGCGGTCTCCTGGGACACGACGGTGGGGATGCGGGCGAACAGCATGGCGGCCACCGAGGCCAGCGCGCCGAAGGCGTTCAGGAACAGCACGGCTTGGAACCCGATGGTCGTGTACAGGAAGATGCCGAGCGCCGGAGCGGCTATCATGGAGAAGCTGCCCAGCAGGTTGTCCAGCATGTTGATGCGCAGCAGATGCTTCTCGGGCACCATGAGCGGCATGGCGGAATTGAACGCGGGAGTGCGGAACGCCTGGCCCACCCCGCATGCGCACACCAGAACCAAGATGAGCTCGAGCGACACGTGCCCGAGCGCGATGCACGTGCCCATGCCCAGCGCCACGGCGGCTATGAACAGGTCGCACACGATGATGACGCGCTTGCGGTTGAAGCGGTCGGCCGCCACGCCGCCCAAGGGCGACAGCAGGCCCACGGGCAGGAAGGCGCACACGTACACGAAGGCGAGCGCGAGCGGGCTGCCCGTCGACTCAGTGACGTACCAAACGGCGGCGTAGTTCGCGGCCATGCTGGCGAAGCTGGTGAAGGCGAAGCCCACCCAAACGGCCACTACCACGGCCAGCCACCGGCGCGGCAGCGGGCGCCCTCCCGCGGCGACGGCCGGGGCGGAATCGTTGCTCTCAAGATTCGTGCTCATGCTGGTTCTCCTTGCGGCTCTCGGTTCTCTTTCGACATCGCTTACAGTGAGGTTGCGGCGCGGTTTCCTCCACCGATTCCAATAGGCAAACGCCGCAAGTATTGGTTGCTTTTTCCGAACCGTGGGGATGGGGCGGCGAAATTCGCTTCAGCGGTACGGGGGGATGGAGGAGGCATCGAGTCGGGAGGATGCTCGCGGGGCGTTGGATTCCCGCAAGGTTTGCACAAGATCCGCACGGTTGTTCGGATCGGCTTTCACGCAGGTGGAGTCGCTGGTATACTTGATGGCTCAAGCGAGCGGCAAAGCATTCGAGGTGCGCGATGATCGATGAGATCCAGGTTGAGAATCTTGCGTTGATACGCAGGGCGACGCTCGAGCCGGCGCAGGGGCTCACCGTGCTCACGGGCGAGACGGGTGCGGGCAAGACGGCGCTGCTTTCGGCGTTGAAGCTGCTCATGGGAGAACGCGCCGACAAAAGCGCCGTGCGGGAAGGGGCCGATGCGCTGGCGGTGTCGGGCCGTTTCTACGGCATCGTGGCTTCGGATGTTGGCGCTGCGGGGGAAGAAGAGGATGCCGTGGCCCGCGATGACGAGCTGGTGGTTTCCCGGCGCGTCACGTCCGACGGGCGGTCGCGGGTGTCTGTCGACGGGAGCATGGCCAGTGTGGGCGAGCTTGCGCGCATCGTCGCGCCTGCCGTCGATCTCTGCGGCCAGCACGAGCACCAGCAGCTCATGAGGCCTGCAATGCACGTGCGCATGCTCGATGCGTGGGCGGGCGAGAGCGTCTCGGATGCCCGTTCAGCATACGATCAGGCGTTCTCCTGCGCAACGGCGGCCGCCGACGAGCTCGCGCGCGTGCGGGAGGCCGGGAAGGCGTCGTCCGCGAAGCTGGACGAAGCCCGGTTCACGCTGCAGCGGATCGATGCGGTCGATCCGCGCGAGGGGGAGTACGACCAGCTGGCGGCGGATTTGGCGAAGGTCGAGCACGCCGAGGCGCTCGCCGTTGCCGCGGACGCCGCGCACCAGGCGCTGGCGGGCGAAGACGGAGCCGTCGACGCCCTGAACGCCGCGGCCGCCGCGCTCGACGGAGGCGCCCGCTTCGATGCGAAGCTGGGCGAATTGGCCGGCTCGCTTCGCGAGGCGGGGTACGTGCTGGAGGACGTCGCCCGCGAAGCGCGCGATTACCGCGACGAAGTGGAGTTCGATCCGGAAGCCCTCGCGCAGCAGCAAGAGCGCATGGCGGCGCTGCAGGGCCTCATGCGCGCCTTCGGGCCCCGCATGGACGATGTGCTCGAACGCCGCGCCCAGGCGGCTGAGCTCGTGTCGCTCGTCGACGATGCCGCTGAGCGCGAGCGGGCCGCGCAGCGCGCGCTCGATGAAGCCGAGGCTGCGCTTGCCGACGCCGCCCGCGCGCTGGCCGCCGCCCGCGCCGCGGCCGCACCCCGTTTCGCTGAGGCGGTGAGCGCGCAGATGGGCCGGCTGGAGATGGGCGGGGCCGAGCTGGTGTGCGACATCGCGCCGCTTGAACGGCCCGCTTGGACGAGGACGGGCCCGCACGCCGTGGAGTTCCTGTTCCGCCCCGGCGCCGGCATGCAAGCGCGTCCGCTCGCCCGCATCGCGTCAGGCGGCGAGGTGAGCCGCGTCATGCTGGCCGTCAAAGTGGTGCTGGGCGCCGTCGACGAGGTGGGCACGCTCGTGTTCGACGAGGTGGATGCCGGCGTGGGCGGTTCGACCGCCGTGGCGCTGGCCGAGGTGCTGGCCGATCTCGCGCGCACGCACCAGGTGATCGTGGTGACCCATCTGGCGCAGGTTGCCGTGCGCGGCGAGGCGCACTACGTCGTGCGCAAATTCGAAGGCGAACACGGCATGCCCGAAACCGACTTGCGCCGCCTTGCCGACGAGGACCGTCCCGCCGAGATCGCGCGCATGCTCTCCGGCGACGTCACCGAAGCCTCCCTGGCCCACGCTCGCGAGATGCTGGAAGCCGTGAAACGCGACTAGTTTGCGCCTTCCGCCGGTTGCACGGCTTCGCGTGCTCGCGTCGGTCCGTCTGTTTGGTTCGGCGTCCCTTGCGGCGCGCCTCTCCGCTCGATATGGCGGGGGAGCGTCCACGACATCGCGACGCCCACGGTGGCCGCGACGACGCACAGGGCGAATGCGGGCAGGGCGCTGTCTGCGAACGACGCGCCGGCCACGGCTCCGCAGGCGGCCGATCCCACGGTGCCGCCCAGGCCGCGGAAGAACAGCGAGAGCGAGGTCGCTTTCCCCATGTCGCGCGCTTCGACGGCGGTCTGGGCGGCGATGTTCGTCATGGGCATGTTCGCCCCGATGCCGAATCCGAGCACGGCTGACGAGCAGGCCAGCTGCACCATGCCGGTGGAGCGGTCGACCAGGCACAGCAGCAGCGCTCCGGCGCCCAGCACCATGAACCCGATGTGGCTGATGGCCCGCATCCTCCCGTTCGCGCCGAATATCCGTCCCGACAGCGTGCTTCCCACCACGAGCGTGAGCGTCATGGGGATGGTGGCCAGCGCCGAGGCGGTCGACGACAGGCCGAGCCCCTCCTGCACGAATCGGGGCACGAACATCACGCCCACGAGCAAAGCGAACTGGGCGCAGAACCCCAGCGCTATCGCCCCGTTCATCTGTGCGCGCCTGAAAAACGATACGGGGACGATGGCGTGTTCGCGACCTCGTTCGACCACCACGAGCGCGATTCCCATGGCGGCGGCCAGCGCGAGCAGCCCGAAGAACGGCGCCGACCACCAGGAGAAGGCGCTTCCGGTCAGGCTGAACGCGAGCGTCAGCGGAACGACGGCGGCCGCCGCGCACACGGCGCCGGAAACGTCGAACGAGCGCGTCGCATGCGCCTGCTTTCCCGGAAGGAACCGCACCGTCAAGGCGAGCGCGACCGCGCTCAGAGGCAGGTTGATGAGGAATATCCAATGCCAGCCGGCCAAATCGGCGATGAGGCCGCCTGCGAGGGGCCCTGCGATGCTGGCCAAGCCGTACATGGACGAGAGGATGCCCATGTACTTCCCGCGCACGCG
Source organism: uncultured Eggerthellaceae bacterium (assembly GCA_958454405.1). Classification (GTDB taxonomy): domain Bacteria; phylum Actinomycetota; class Coriobacteriia; order Coriobacteriales; family Eggerthellaceae; genus Enteroscipio. The sequence continues at coordinate 10,470 of CAUEBO010000037.1, forward strand.
CGGCTCGAACAGCTCGGCCATGGCGATGAACACGCCCGCCTCGACCAAGCCGCCGCCTGCGCCCTGCACGGCGCGCCATGCCGCAAGCGCGTCCAGGCTGTCCGACAGCGCGCAGCAGGCCGAAGCGACGGCGAACACGCTGATGCCGCAGGCGAACACCCGCTTGTGCCCGAAGCGCGCCGCGCATGCCCCGCACAACAAGGTTGCCAGCGTGCAGGTGAGCAGGTAGGTGGTGAACGGCCACGTGTAATGGTCGAAGCTGTTCAGGCTTCCCGCGATGCGCGGCATGGCCGTGCTCACGATGGTGGCGTCGAGGGCCGCCATGAACAGGCTCAAGGCGAGTCCGGCCAGCACGGCGGCCGTGGGGAAGCTCGGCGTTTGACGTTCGAGGCCGTTCGATTCAGGTTCCTCCATGGTTTCTCCTATCTTCTATAGTACTATCAATGATAGTTACTGCTTGAAAAGAAAGCCGGAAGTTCCGGCTCGGTGTGTCGAGGTGCGCTCGATACGTTCGGTGCATTCGGTACGCTCGAGGCGCGCAGGTAGCGCGCAGGGGGAGGGTCGCGCGGCCGATATGCAGAGAATGCGCATTCGGCGCTTTCGGCGCGCGGCCGATGCGCAGGGGGATGGGCGCTCGGCTTGCGGAGGGGCTCCTGTGCGGCGCACTTGAGTGCGCCGCGATGTTTCACGTGAAACATCTGTTCGCATTTCGGCCACGTGCCGCAGGGTCCAGGCACGTCACGGTTTGCCGTAGAGATCCTGCTTGAAGCGTTCGAGGTGCTCCGCCACCAGGCGATACGTGGCGGAGCACAGCTCCATGGTCGCCCGCGCCTCGAGGCGGTCGTAGGAGGGCACCATGCCGTCGACGCGCTTTGCCGTGCCGAGGTGCGTCTCGATGAGCTCGTCGATCAGGGCGCGCCCCTTCTCCTCGCTCACCAGGGTGATGTTCGCCAAGATGGGGAGGAAGCCGAAGTCCACCCGCGCAGGCAGCGCCGCCGCCTCGTCCATGAGCTCGGAGAACCGTTCGCGGCCTTTGTCGGTGACGGTGTACACCGTCTTCTCGGGCATCTCGCCCTCCTTGACGACCGTTCCGTCGGCGCAGCCCTCGTCGCACAAGCGGATGAGGTTGCGGTACACCGACGGCGAGCTGATGCGAATCCAGCGCCGGACGTTGCGCTGCTCCATCGTCTTGTCCATCTCGTACGCGCTCATCGGCCGCTCGATGAGCGCTCCGAGGATCATGATCTCGATCGAATGGCTGGCCATTTTCCGGTCCCTTTCGGTTCTCGCTGGCAAAAGATATACTATCACTGATAGTATAAAACGCAAGAGGAGCCTGCAGAAATCTCACCGACGGAGGGTGCGAGCGTTCGCACGCCACTCTCGGGGCGGGAGGCCGCACCGGGCGCGAAACGCTTCGGAGAAGCTGCCCTGACGGGAATAACCCACGCGTGCGGCGATTTCGGCCAGAGACAGGTCGGTGGTCTCGAGCAGCTCGCAGGCGTGATGCATGCGCACATCGCGCGCGTACTCCTGCGGCGTCATGCCGCAGGATAGCCTGAACAGCTCGATGAGCTTGCTCGTTCCCACGCAAGTTGCGCGGCAGAGCTCCTCGGTGGTGACGGGGCGCGCGAGGTCTTGCTGGATGAGGTGCTGGGCAACCGCCACCGCGGCGACATCGTCTGCCGAGAGTGCGATGGGCGCGCGACCGCATGCGAGCCGCCAGTCCACGATGAGCGCGCACGCTTCCACCACCTTGCTCTCGTAGAACGCCTCCGCCACGACGGCGCTCGGTCGGGCCCGTCGCATGTCGTCGAGCAGGGAAGGCAGCCTGGCGGGGCAGGACGTACCGTCGAGCGCGGCGATCGCCGAGCTCAGCACCACGGGGTCGCAGTGCAGCCGCAGACTGACGTCCCGCAGCGCCTCGGGCAAGAGCATGACGAACGTCTCTTCCAGCCTCACCCCGCCCTGCACCCGCTGATGGTAGGGGACACGCTTCCAAGCGTGCCCCACCACGGTGCGGTCGGGTAGTGCCGGTTCGATGCCCAAGTAGGGAAGCATTCCTTGGTTGTAGGAACCGAAGTAAAAGCAATCGGCCGCGTCGCAGAAGAATCCTCCCTCCTCGCGAAGCGCAAAATCGAACGCGCCCACCGCGAGGCGGTCGCCGATGGGGAAGTACCAGAAGGAGCCCTTGCCGACCGCCGGATCGATCAGCCACAGGAGTCCTTGCCGCCCGTGTGCGGCCGCATCGACCAGCACGCCGCCGAGCTGCCGTACCTGTGGCTCGAACAGCGCGTCGATGGCCCCGCCGGTCCCGGGGGCCGTTTCGGCGCGATTCTTGAAGTTTTCGGCGGGATTGCGCATAGGCACCTTCCTCCTTCCCGCTCCCTCGATATCCGCTAGCATAGTTAACCATGGATAACAATACTACTACAAACAGGGCCTCGGGGGAACCGTCTGCCCATGGCGCGAACGCAGCGCCGCCATTCGCCTGCACCGCCACTTTGAAAGCCGCGGGCGCGACGGGGTCGTTGCATGCGGGCGGCGGGGACGTCTACGCCGCGAAAGCGTCGGAGCGGACCGGCGACGGGGCTGCGGCAGTACCGCCCGCGCACCGCATCGATCCCCGGGTCTCGTTGGTTTGCATTCTGTTGATCGGCCTGTCCACGTTCGTTTCCACATCGGTGGCGGTTGAGTTGGCGGCGGTGGGCGGGTGCGTGCTCGCCGGCATCTGGTGCGGGCGACCCTCCTCGGCTCTGCGCTGGGCAGCGGCCTGGGCGGCGCTGTTCGTCCTCTGCTGGCTGTGCGCGCACTCCGGCGTGGTGCTCATGGCCATGGGCGCCTCGTTCGCGATGCTGCGCCGCATGCTGTGCGCCTTCATGATGGCTGCGAACATGGTGGGCACCACGCGCACCGGGGAGCTCGCCTACAGCTTGCAGCGCCTCGGCCTGCCGAAGCGGGTGTCGGCGGCGCTGTGCGTGATGCTGCGCTTCGCCCCCACGCTCGGCCAGGAGTTCGGTGCGGTGCTTGATGCCATGAAGGTGCGCGGCATCGCGCTCTCGCCGGCACGCGTTTTGCGGCATCCCGTGCAGGTGGTCGAGAACCTGCTGGTGCCGGTGGTGGGACGCGTGGGTATCGTGGCCGACGAGCTGGCGAACGCGGCGGCCGTGCGCGGCATCGACGCGCCGAATCGGCGCACGAGCTACTACGAGCTGCGCATCGGCGCGGCTGACGCGCTGCTGCTTGCGTACTTCGTCGCGCTTGCGGGCGTGTCCGTGGCGCTGGGTGCGGGAGTGCTGGCATGACGGCGTCGCAAAGGCTGCGCGATGGCGTGGCCGTGGAATTCCATGGAGTGGCGTTCTCCTATGCCGATGCGGAAGGAAACCTGTTCGAGCCGGTGTTGAAGGGTGTGAACCTGTCCGTCGTGCGAGGGCAGTGCGTGGCGGTGACGGGTTGTTCCGGTTGCGGGAAGACCACGCTCATGCGCCTCGTGAACGGGCTGGCGCCCCAAGCCTACGACGGTGAGCTTTCCGGTACGGTGCGCGTGCTGGGGCAGGATGCAGCCGACTTGGGCATCGAGGGGCTCTCGTTGCACGTGGGCTCCGTGTTCCAGAATCCGCGCAGCCAGTTCTTCAACCTGGACACCACCTCCGAGATCGCCTTCGGGTGCGAGAACGCGGGCCTGCCGCACGATGAGATCCACCTTCGCGTTCGCAGCGCCGCGGCCGACCTGGGCATCTCCCATCTGCTCGACCGTGACATCCGGAAGCTTTCTGGAGGTCAGCGCCAGATGGTGGCCCTTGCGTCGGTGCATGCGCTGGGCCCGGAGGTGTTCGCTCTCGACGAGCCCACGGCCGCACTCGATGTGGCTTCCATGCGCGCCCTCGCGCGCCTCGTTCGGCGTCTGAAAGAACTGGGGCGCACGGTGATCGTCTCCGAGCATCGGCTGTGGTGGCTGCGGGGGATAGCCGATCGGGTGGTGCATATGGAGAACGGGCGCATCGCCCACGACTGGGCGGCTGCGGAATTCGAGCGCCTGCCCGCGCGTGAGCTTCACCGGATGGGCCTGCGGGCCTGGCGCATCGAGGATGCCTGCGCCGAAGACGCGCCGACGGCCGGGCAGGACCCCGCCGCTCCCTTGCTCGCTCCGAACGCCGCTTCCGCTGCAGCGCTCTCGTTCAGCGACCTTCGTGCGGGCTATCGTCGCGGCGGCGATGTGCTGCGCGGGGCCGCCGGCGTGTTTGCGCCCCGGCGTGTCGCGGCTTTGGTGGGAGGCAACGGCGCGGGGAAGTCGACGCTTGCGCGCTGCCTGGCCGGGTTGCATCGCGAGCGCGCGGGACAGGTGGCGTTCGGGGGCCGATTGGTGCCGTATCGCAGACGGGCTGGCCGGGCGTTCCTGGTGATGCAGGAGCCGGGCTACCAGCTGTTCGCCCATACGGCCGCATGCGAGCTGGAAGCGGCCGCGGCCCGCTGCCTCGGCCGCGGCAAGGCGGCGCGGGCGGCGGCCAGCGAGGCGCTCGACCGTTTCGGTCTGGCGCATTTGGCCGATCGGCATCCGCTGTCGCTCTCGGGCGGCGAGCGCCAGCGACTGGCCATTGCGGCCGGCGTGCTGCAGGGGGCCCGCGTTTTGGTGCTGGACGAGCCCACGAGCGGGCTCGATTTCGCCAACATGCAGGCCGTGGCCAGGGAGCTTGCGCGCGTGCGCGATGGCGGCACGTGCGTGACGGTGATCACGCACGACTACGAGTTCATCGTCGCCGCATGTGACGAGGTGGCCGTGGTGGCCGATGGCCGTGTGAGCGTCCAGGAGCCGCTTGCGCGAGCGAACCTGCCCGCCGTGCGCCGCATGCTCGGCTTCGACGGGTGATGAGCTCGCGCGTTTCGGCATTACTTCCGACGAAAGGAGTTCTTGTATGGAATCGACAGCAACGAAAGGGCGCACGCTCGCCCGCGGCACCCGGCTTACCGGTCGCGACTACGTGGTGCTCGCCGTATTCGGCGTGCTTCTGTTCGCGGTGTTCATGGTCTTCTCGATAGTGTGCTCCCTCAGTGCTACCACGTCATGGTTCACCCATGGGGTGGGCGCTGTTCCGGCCGGCATCGTGTGGACGTATGTGCTGGCCCGTGTTCCCAAACGCGGCGCGATGGCGCTCATGTGCCTGCTGGTGGCGCTTCTCGGCCTGGTGATGGGTATGTTCTGGACAGGTCCTTTGGGCATCGCCCTTGGCGGTGTGGCGGCCGAGCTCGTGTTGGGTGCGCCGGGCAAGCGTACCGCCTTTCGCCGTGTGGCGGCGTTCGTCGCCTTCGTCGTGTGCTTCTGGGCGGGGCACGTCTCGCTTATCTACCTCACGGGCCAGGCGTACGTGGACATGGTTGTGGCCTCGGGTATGACGGCCGAGTATGGCCAGCAGCTCGTGGATTTCATGTACGGCCCGCTCGCCCTGGTGGCGCTTGCAGCTGCCGTGGCGGGTCCCATTGTCGGCGGTCTTTTAGGAGAACGCGTGTTCAAGAAGCATTTCGCGCGGATGGGCGCCTAGGCGCATCGAGGTGAGCCGACGCGGTCTCGGCAGGCTGCGTTCGAAGAAAGAAAGGAAGTATGATGGCAGAAGCAACAACGGCAGCCGGCGCGCCGTATGGAACCGCCGGCTCCGATGGGACGACTCCGCTGGCGGGCGCCCCCGCCGCGGCGGGGGCGGAGAGCGGGTGCGCGCCGGCGGTTGACGGGGCGATGCCCGTGGCGCCGCCTGGCCCCAAAGAGGCCGTCGGGCGGCTGCTCGGGTTCGCGGGCTCGCGCAAGAAGCTCGCAGTCCTGGGGTGCGTGCTCGCGGGCGTAAACGGCATCTTCGTGGTCATGCCCTTGGTGTGCGTGTGGTTCGTGCTGCGCGACCTCGTGGCCGCGGCTCCCAACTGGAGCGCTGCGGAGGGGCTCGCCTTCTGGGGCTGGCTTGCGTTCGCGTTCTCGGCAACGGGCCTGTTCGTGTACTTCGCGGCGCTCATGTGCACCCACCTGGCGGCGTTCCGCACGGCGGCGAACATGCGCAAGCAGGCGCTCGGCCACCTGGGCCGCGTGCCGCTCGGCTACTTCGACTCCCACGCCTCGGGACATCTGCGGCGCGTGGTGGACGGCTGCGCCGGCCAGACCGAGGACGTGCTTGCGCACAAGCTGCCCGACTTCGTGGGATCGCTCGTCACCCCGGTGGCGTTCGTGGCGGTCATGTTCGCGTTCGACTGGGTCATGGGACTCGTGTGCCTCGTTCCCATTGCCATCTCGGCGCTCATGATGTGGTGGATGATGGGGCGCCGGACGAAAAACGACGGCATGCCGTTCATGATGCTCTACCAAGACGCGCTCAACCGCATGAACAAGGCGGCTGTGGAATACGTGCGCGGCATCCCCGTGGTGAAGGTGTTCCAGCAGACGGTACATTCGTTCCGCGCGTTCTCCGAGGCTATCATGAGCTACCGTGACATGGCCTGCCAGTACTCGAAGTCGTGCCAGCGCCCTCAGGTTGTTCAGCTCGTTGCCATCAACGGCACGTTCGCCGTGCTCGTGCCCGCGGGCATCCTCCTGGCGCATGCGGCGGGCGATTTCGCAGCGTTTCTGACGGACTTCCTGTTCTACGCGGTGTTCTCGGCCATCACTACCACCATGATGACGAAGGTGATGTACGCGAGCGAGGCCGTGATGATGGCGCAAGACTCCGTGCGCCGCATCGACGAGATACTCGCGACAAGGCCGCTGGCGGAGCCGTCGGCGGCGCAGGCCGGGCATCCGCGCGATGCCTCGATCTCCTTCGAGCATGTGGGCTTCGCGTACCCTGGCGCTTCGGGAGACGCGCTGGTGGATATGAGCTTGGAGGTGCCCGCCGGCTCCACGGTAGCGCTTGTGGGACCCTCGGGCGGAGGTAAGACGACGGCCGCCAGCCTGGTCCCCCGCTTCTGGGACGTGGGTTCGGGAAGCGTGAGCGTGGGCGGGGTGGACGTGCGCGACATCCCCGCCTCCGAGCTCATGGCGCAGGTGGCCTTCGTGTTCCAAAACGACCGCCTGTTCAAGGCGTCGCTTTTGGAGAACATCCGCGCCGCGCGTCCGGGCGCCACGCGCGCACAGGTGGAAACCGCAGCCCACGCCGCGCAGTGCGATGACATCATGGCGAAGTTCCCCGAAGGTTTGGACACGCAGGTAGGTGCGAAGGGCGTGTACCTCTCGGGTGGCGAGTGCCAGCGCATCGCGCTCGCCCGCGCCATCCTGAAGGACGCGCCCATCGTGGTGCTCGACGAGGCCACGGCATTCGCCGACCCGGAGAACGAGGCGCTCATCCAGCGCGCCTTGGCGAGGCTCTGTGAGGGCAAGACGGTGCTCATGATCGCGCACCGGCTATCCACCGTCACAGGTGCCGACGTCATATGCGTGTTGGACGGGGGCCGGGTGGTAGAGCGCGGGCGACACGACGAGCTGGTTGCGGCCGGCGGCCCGTATGCGAAGATGTGGGACGATTACCGCACGTCGGTAACGTGGAGGATCGAAAGGAGCGACACCCATGCTGCGTGATAAGTTCGCACTTACTGAACAGGGCGCGCGCGATTTCAAGCGCGGCGTGGGGGCCGCGGCGTTGGCCAACGTCGTGCTCATGGCGCCCATCGGCGTGCTGTTCGCGGTTACGGGCGCGTTCGTGTCCCACTTGACCGACCCGTCGCAACCGTTGCCGGAGCTCGGAGCGTACCTCCTGGCCATCGTTGTGGTGCTCGCCATCATGCTGCTCACGCAGAATCTCGAGTACGACAGAACCTACAACGTGGTATACAACGAAAGCGCTCGCAAGCGCATCGGCCTGGCCGAGAAGCTGCGGCAGCTGCCGTTGTCGTTCTTCGGACAGCGCGACCTGTCCGATCTCACGAGCGCGGTCATGAAGGACTGTGCCGACCACGAGCGCATGTTCTCTCATGTCATGCCGCAGCTGTTCGGTGCGGCCATCTCGACGGCGGTGGTGGCCGTTTGCCTGCTCGCATTCGACTGGCGTCTGGCGCTGGCGGCGCTGTGGCCTATCCCGGTGGCGATAGCGGTGCTGCTGTCCACCACGCGACTTCAGCAAGCGGCGGGACGCGCCCGCAACGAGGCGAACCTCGAGCTTGCCGACGGCATCCAGGAGTACCTGGAATGCGCCCGCGAGATCCGCGCCACGAACCAGGTTCCGGCGTTTCTCGGGCGCGTGGGCGAGCGGGTAGACGCCTTCGAGCATGCGAAGATCAAGGCGGAGCTGACTGCCGGCGTGAGCGCGTCGTCGGCCCAGGCGCTTCTGCGGCTCGGCATCGGCACCACGGTGTTGGTCGGCACGGTGCTCATTGCGGATGGGCGGGTGGACTTCATGGTGTTCTTCTGCTTCCTGCTGGCGGTCACGCGCGTGTACGATCCGGTGAACGTCATCCTGCAGACTATCATCGAGTTGCTGGACTTGCGCCTGAACATCGCTCGGCTGCAGGCTATTGAGGACGAGCCTGTGCAAGCAGGTGCGACCGAGTTCAAGCCGGCGGGTCACGACCTGGCTTTCGAAGGCGTGTCGTTCTCTTACGGCGACGGCGAGCGCGTGCTGAGCGACGTGACGTTCACTGCCCGCGAAGGCGAAGTGACGGCATTGGTGGGGCCCAGCGGCGGAGGCAAGTCCACCGTGGCCAAGCTGGCTGCTCGCTTCTGGGATGCCGATGCGGGGCAGGTGCGCGTGGGGGGCGTGGACGTTGCGGGCGTGGAACCGGAGGCGCTCTTGGCAGACTACGCCGAGGTGTTCCAGGACGTGGTGCTGTTCGACGATACGGTGATGGGCAATATCCGGCTCGGTCGGGCCGGCGCTTCCGACGAGGAGGTTCTCGCCGCTGCCCAGGCCGCGAACTGCGACGAGTTCGTGCTGCGCATGCCGCAGGGCTACGACACGCCCATCGGCGAGAACGGAAGCCGTCTTTCGGGTGGCGAGCGCCAGCGCATCTCCATCGCCCGCGCCATCTTGAAGGACGCGCCCATCGTGCTGTTGGATGAGGCCACGGCCTCGCTCGACGTTGAGAACGAGACGCAGGTGCAGACGGCGCTCTCGCGGCTTCTTGCGGGCAAGACCGTGCTCGTGATCGCGCACCGCATGCGCACCGTGGCGAACGCCGACAAGGTCGTGGTGCTGAAGGAAGGCCGTGTGGCGGAGGAAGGCTCGCCGGATGAGCTCATGGCGCGCGAAAGTGGCTTGTACCGCCGCATGGTGGAGCTGCAAACCGAAACCGCCGGGTGGTCGCTGGCATCGTAAGCGGCGATATGCACCCTACGACGCCGGCGGCAGCGTTGTAGGTGTAGTCCGTGCCGGCGAACAGTTCTCGGCCGTCTGCGCTTCCCAGGCGCACGCTCACCGAACTAGGCAGCGTATAGCCGGTGTTTCCTCATGAAGAACCCCCTTCGAGTGCGTTGACCCTCGAGTGCGAGCATGGAGTCGGGATCGACCGATCGCCCTTGCGAAACCGGGCGTGCGGGGAACGAAAAAGGCGGCGGCCGAAACCGGCCGCCGCCTTGCATGTAGGGGGCTCCAACTCAGTTCGCTAGATGGACGCTGCAACCGCTTCGTCATCGGGCAGCGCGGCGGCTTCTTCGGCTTTCTCAAGATCGCGCTTCGACAGGTACGTCTCCATCGAGTAGTGGGTGATGTCCGAGCGGTTGATGACGCCGACCACATGGCCTTCGTCCATCACGGTCACTTTCTTCAGATGGTTGTCGGCCAACACGCGGCAGACCTCGGGCAAATCGGCGTGTACGTCTACCCCGATGACCCCCTTCGTGGCGATGGAGCGCACGTCCATCTTCATGAGGTCGTCGAGCTTGCGGGCGAAATCCCTGTTGTCCGTGTCGGCATCCACCGTCTGCATGATCATGACCACGGGGTCCATGAGCATCTGCGAGCGCTTCGACAGGTAGCGCATGATGTCGCCGTCCGACACGAATCCCACGGCTTCGCCCTGCTCGTTCACGAGCGGCGCGGCGCTGATGCGCTTCTCTACGAGCAGGTGCATGGCCTCGGCCACGGTGGCGTTCGAGGGCAGCGTGTACACGTCGCGCTTCATGATGGACTCCAGCACCGTGCGGCGCGTGTTGTCCTTGTCCCGCAGCGCCGACTCGCCGGGGCGGTCTTTCACGAGCGCGACGACCATGACGAACCCGATGAGGCAGAGCACGCCGGCAAGGCCGAACGACACGTCGATGCCGAAGATGCTGGCCTGTTGGGCCCCTGCGCCGGCGGATGCGCTCATGTTCGTGGCGATGGTGGACGCGGACACGATGATGGCCGTGCCCAGCGATCCTGCCACCTGGCGGAACGTGTTGTTCACCGACGTGCCGTGGTTCACCAGCTCGTTGTCGAGCGCGTTCATGCCCCAGGTGGTGATGGGCATGTTCACCAGCGACAGCGACAGCAGGCGCACGGTGTAGAGCACCGTGAGCGTGATGATGCCCGTCTCCGTGCTCAAAAACGCGAAGCAGAACGTGGTCAGCGTGAGCACGCCCATGCCGATGAGGCTCAGCAGGCGCGGCCCGTGCTTGTCGAACAGGCGGCCGGCGATGGGGCCCATGGCTCCCATGACGATGGCGCCCGGCAGCAGCACCAGGCCGGACACCGTGGCCGAGTAGCCCATGAGCGACTGCAGGTAGATGGGCACGAGGATGCCGGCGGCCAGCAGCGCGCCCTGCACGAGCATGCCGATGATGGTGGCCACGAGGAACTTGCGGTTGGCCAGCACGCGCACCTGCAGCATGGGCTTTTCCATGCGCAGCTGGTGGCGGAAGAAGAACACGAGCGCGACTGCGCCCACCAGCGCGCCGGCGACTGCGTCGACGCTGAGGCCGTACGATCCGATGGTGGAAAGCCCGTACAGAAGGCCGCCGAAGCCCAAGGTGGAGAAGATGACGGAAGGCACGTCGAGCGTGACGTTCTTGTTCGTCTCGCCGCCCTTCGCCAGCACGGCCGTGGCGACCACCACCACGAGGGCCGACAGCACGGTGATGATGTAGAACATGTCATGCCAGGTGTAGCGGTCGATGATGACGCCCGCCACCGTGGGCCCGATGGCGGGCCCGAAGGCGATCACGATGCCGAACACGCCCATGGCCGTGCCGCGCTTGTCGACGGGGAACGTCCACATGAGCACGGTCATGACCAGCGGCATGAGGATGCCGGCGCCGGCGGCCTGCACGAGGCGGCCGATCAACAGCACCGCGAAGTTCGGGCCCCAGCCCGCCAGCGCGCTGCCTGCCGTGAAGATGATCATGGATGCGATGAACAGCCGCTTGGTGGTGAAGCGGTCGGTGAGGAAGGCCGTGATGGGAATCATGATGGCGTTCACGAGGGTGAAGCCGGTGGTGAGCCACTGCGCGGTGGCGGCGTCCACGTTCATCTCGGTCATGACCGAGGGGATGACCGGCGCCACGACGGTCTGGTTCAACACCGTGACGAACGTGCCGAACACGAGCACGGCCAGCATGACAACTTGTTTGCGCGATAGACCCATGTAGGTGCTTCCTCCTGATGCTCTGGAGCTGCGAACAAAAACGCCTTCGAAAAGGGGCATGCGCTGCCCGCTTTCGAAGACGCCCGGTCCGCATCCGATTGACGTGATTTACACTCAGTATAAATATTCATTCGGTAGATGAAAAGAGATGGCAACAATTGTTGTGCTATCCTGCACGGAAACGGCACATCGTCTGCAACGAAAGGTCGCGCGCATCGTGGAACAGGGGCAAACGTCATCGGGAGGGGGCCCGTCGCCGGAAGGCTTGCGGTACCGCAAGAAGCTCAAGGCGCGGCTCGCGGTGGAGCGCGCCGCGCTGGAGCTGGTCATCGAGCGCGGCTACGACGGCGTCACCGTGGAGGACATCTGCGCGCGCGCCGAGATATCAAAGAAGACGTTCTTCAACTACTTCCCTTCGAAGGCCGCGGTCATCATGGGCCGCTTCGACGCGTTTCCCGACGATGAGAGGCTGGTGGAGATACTCGAGGAGCACGAGGAAGCGTGCTATCTCGACGTGTTGGTCGCGGTGGTGGGCACGACCGTCACCTCGGGCGTGGACGAGGAGATGGAGAACCTGCGCCGCGAGGCGCTGCGTTCCATGCCGCAGCTGTTCTTCCACGGGCAGCGCGATCTGCTGGCCATCCAGCACTCCATCGCCTCCGCTCTCGGCCTGTACCTGAACGAGCGCCCTGAGCGCCGCATGCTCGCGGGCGGGTCGGTGGAGGAAGAGGCGCTTGTCGCGTCGTCCACCGCCATCGGCCTGGCGCGCACGCGCTCCATGATGCACGTGTGCGGCGAAGCGGCGCCGACGGCCGCCGAAACGCGCCGGCTCATCATGGCGTACCTTTCGGCAGGGGACGAGCAGGCTGGTCGATAAGGCGGCGGGCTGCCGGATGCGCCGGGAAAGCGGTGCCGCATGGCGAAGGACCTGGTTGTTCGCCCTCGGCGGGACCGTGGGATCGCTGCATGTCCGGGGCGTCGCGTCCGTGCGGGGGCATGGCTGCCGCACGGGATCGAAATTTTTTCTTGACAGCATACCGCTCCCCTGTGCTAAAGTATGCGCCACAATTGAATACCTGAAACCGATGAGGCGAAAGTCAAGCCATCATGAGCACTCACAGAGAGCGGGCGCAGCTGGGATTCCCGCAGTAAGCTGGATGGTAAATGGATCGCCGAGGGAAAGGGGAAAGGGAGCCGCGTGCGGCGACCGAGTATCTGGACCGTGAGCCTGCGTCAAGGGCAGAACATGTGTTGGCATGTTCGTGAGAGGGTTTCGCATCGCGGAATCAACTGTGAAGGTGGCACCGCAGGTTTTTAAGACCTGTCCTTCGATGAGAAGGACAGGTCTTTTTGTTTGCGGGCGGCAATTTGTCGCAGCGGGGCAGTTGATTGCGCGGGGTCGATCCTCAGCGAAGTTCGTGCCGGCAAACCAAACGCCCCGGGAGGGGCACCGACCGGCGGGAACTCCGCCAAGAAAGGACTGAGGAACATGGAACAGCAGATCAAGCGCGAGGTTGCAACGCAGGCGGCGACGGCGGGCCAGGCGGCCGCGCCGCGCAAGCGCGAGGTGGCCGCGCCGCAGAAGAAGGCGGGCCTGACCACGCAGGATCTCATTTTGATCGCCGTGCTGCTGGCCGCCGGCGCGGTGCTCAAGCTGACGGTGGGCTCGCTGCTCTCGTCGATGGGCATGAAGCCGAACTTCATCATCGCCATGTACTGCCTGGCCATCATCCTGACGCGCCCGAAGCTGGGGCAGGCGCTCATCATCGGCCTTTTGGCGGGCCTCATCTGCCAGATCCCCATGCTGAACGCCACGCCTTTGCTGAACATCCCCTCGGAGGTGCTGGGAGCTCTGGCCTGCGGCCTGCTCGTCAAGATACCCCTGAGCATCGGCGGCAAGCTGGACCTCAACCCGCTCGTGAACACGTTCGTTTCAACCGTGGTTTCCGGCGGAACCTTCGCGCTGCTGGCCATCTACATCAACGTGGTGTCCACCGGCGGCGACGTCATGGTGGCGCTGGCTACCTACGCCGCCATCGTCTTCGGCACGGCCGCGTTCAACTGCATCCTGGTGCAGATTCTGGCCATGCCGCTGAAGAAGGTGCTGAAAAGGTAAGGAGTTCCGCCGTTCTACAAACGGCGGAACTCCTTGACGCTGCGGCTGGCTGCGGCAATCCGTCTTGGCGCTCCAAGCTCTCGTCGCGTACCGAAGTACGCTTCCTCAAGCTTTCTCGCCAATCCGAATCACCACAGCCAGCCTCGCTGACTTACTACGCCAACCTGCAATTTTGAAAGAAAGCACCCACATGATCAAAATCGAGAACTTCGCGTTCCAATACCGGGAAGGCACCCGGCCGGTGGTGAGCGACGTCAGCCTCGCCATCCCGGATGGCGCGTTCGTCGGCATCACCGGGGCGGCCGGCTCGGGCAAGTCCACGCTCACCTACGCCTTGAACGGCATCGTGCCGCACTGCTATCCGGGCGACTTCTACGGATCCGTCGTGGTCGACGGGATGGATACCTGCGAGGTTGCGCTCACCGATCTGTCCCGGGCGGTGGGCAGCGTCTGCCAGGACGTGGACAGCCAGTTCGTGACGTCGGTGGTGGAGGACGAGGTGCTGTACGGCCTGGAGAACTTCGCCGTCCCCCGCGACCAGATGGAGCAGCGCGTCGCCCGCGCGCTGGCCGACATGGGCATCGCCGACCTGCGCGACCGCGTGATCTCGTCGCTGTCGGGCGGCCAGAAGCAGAAGGTGGCCATCGCCTCCATCCTGGCCATGAGGCCGAAGGTGCTCGTGTTGGACGAGCCCACCGCCGAACTCGATCCGGCCAGCTCGCAGGGCGTGTTCGATCTGCTGGCGTCCTATGCGCGCGAACACGGCACCACCGTGGTCGTGGTGGAGCAGAAGATAGCGCTGCTGTCCCAGTACGCCGATCTGCTGGTGATCGTGGACGAGGGGCGCATCCGCTTCGCCGACGCGCCGGCGAACGTGCTCGCGCATGCCGACGAGCTCGAGCGCATCGGCGTGAACTGCCCGCGCTCCACCGCGCTCATGAACCGCTTGCGCGCCGAAGGCGTCTACGAGGGGGCGGCGGTGCGCAACGTGCAGGAGGCGCGCGAGGCGCTGCTGGAGGTGGTGGCATGATCGAGTTCAAAGACGTGCACGCGTCCTACGATGCGGCCCTGCCCATTTTGCAGGGCGTGAGCTTCGCCATCGACCAAGGCGAGTTCGTGGCCTTCGTGGGCACGAACGGCGCGGGCAAGTCGACGACGATGCGCCTGATGAACGGCCTGTTGAAACCCGACAAGGGCCAGGTGCTCATCGACGGCGCGCCCACGACCGAGCTCAGGACGAGCGAGCTGGCCCGCACGGTGGGCTTCCTGTTCCAGAACCCCGACAGCCAGATATGCTGCAACACGGTGCGCGAGGAGCTGCTGTTCGGCTTCAAGGCGCTGGGACAGGAGGGGCCGGACGCCGGCGCCCGCGTCGATGCGCTCATCGAGGAGTTCGGCTTCGGCCCCGACGACGACCCGTTCCTGTTGAACCGGGGCGCGCGGCAGCTGCTGGCGCTCGCCTCCATCGTGGCGCTCGCGCCGCCCGTCATCGTGCTGGACGAGCCGACGACCGGTCTGGACTACCGCGAATGCGCGAAGGTGATGGACATCGTCCGCCGCATCCACGACGGCGGCACCACGGTGGTCATGGTGTGCCACGACATGGAGGTGGTGGCCGACTACGCCGAGCGCTGCATCGTGATGAGCGACGGTGCGGTGGTGGACGACGGCCCGACGTTCGACGTGCTGCGCAACCGCGCCACGCTCGAGCGCGCCTCGCTCGTGCCGCCGCAGATCGTGGACATCTCGTTGGAACTTGCGGCCGCGGTTCCGCGGCTGTCCGATGCGGCCGTGGGCCGAGCGAACACGGTGGACGAGATGGCCGCCGCCGTCCTGGAGCAGGTTCGATGCGCGCATGGGGGCGCGTCGCCCCGCGCCTGTGCCGGCGAAGGCTCCGAAAGCTCTGACGAGGGAGGACGGCTATGAACCAGTTTCTCGAATACGTGCCCGGCACGAGCCCGCTGCATCGCATGAACCCGGTGGCCAAGCTGGTTGCGGCGGTCGCGTTCGCGCTGGCATGCTTCTGCACGAGCAACCTCGTGTTCCTGGCCGTGCTGCTGGCGGCGGGGTTCGGCCTGGCGGCGTCGTGCGGCATGGTGCGCCAGACCGTCGGGCTGGCCAAGGCGGTGCTCGCGTTCTCGCTCATCCTGGCCGTCGTCCAGGTGCTCACCACGCCGACGGGCGCCGTGCTCGCGGAGCTGCCGTGGGGCTACATCGGCACGGGGAGCCTGCTGGCGGCCCTCACCACTATCGTGCGCCTCATGGCCGCCGCCATCCCGCTGTTCCTCGTGTTCTACGTGACCAAGATGAACGACATCACGAACGCCGTGGTGAAGGTGCTGCACGTGCCGTACAAGTACGCGTTCACGTTCACGTCCACCATCCACTTCATCCCCGTGTTCATGAACGACATGAAGGGCATCATGGAAGCGCAGACGGCGCGCGGCGTGGAGTTCGACGCCGGCGGCATCGTGAAGAAGGTGCGCCTCATGGTGCCGTTGTGCGTGCCGCTGCTGGTGTCGTCGGTGCGCAAGACGAACAGCGCGGCCATCGCGGCCGAGGTGCGCGGCTTCAACCTGCGCACGGCCGCCAGCGGATACAAGGAGTACCCGTTCGCTGCGTTCGACGTCGTGGCGATGGCGGCCGGCGTGGTGCTGGTGGCAGGAGCGCTGGTGCTGGGATTGGCGCTGTGAAGCGGGCGGGCGCGCCGCAAAAGCGTTGCCCTGAACCCGGCCGCCCCGATGCCGTCCCCATGAACCTTTCGTGCTAACGAGGCAACGATCCGGTTTGCGGGACCTGCGCAACCTCGACGTTTGCTACCATGGCATCCAAACAATTGTGACTTGAAAGGATGCATATATGTTCACCATCGGCTGCCACCTCTCAAGCGCCAAAGGCTACCTCCACATGGCGAAGGACGCCGTGTCCATCGACGCCAACACGTTCCAGTTCTTCACGCGCAACCCGCGCGGCGGCCGCGCGAAGGCCATCGATCCGAAGGATGTGGCCGCCTACGCGGCCTACGCGCCCGAGCACGGCATCGAGCGCATCCTCGCGCATGCGCCCTACACGCTGAACCCCGCCTCCGACAAGCAACAGACGCGCGACTTCGCCCTCATGGTGCTGGCCGAGGACCTGGGCCGCATGGAGGAGACGCCGCACCAGCTGTACAACATGCATCCGGGCAGCGCCGTGGGTCAGGCGCATGAGGCGGCCATCGCCAAGATCGCGGACGCGCTGAACCAATCGCTGCTGCCCGTGCAAACCACCACGCTGCTGCTGGAGACCATGTCCGGCAAGGGCAGCGAGATCGGCGGCACGTTCGAGGAGCTGGCGGCCATCATCGCGCAGGTGGAGCTGGAAAGCCACGTGGGCGTGTGCCTGGACACGTGCCACGTGTGGGATGCGGGCTATGACATCGCAGGCGACCTCGACGGCGTGCTGGAAGAGTTCGACCGCGCGATCGGCCTCGACCGTTTGCGCGCCATCCACCTCAACGACAGCATGAACGCCCGCGGCTCGCACAAGGACCGCCACGCCCGCATCGGCGA
>CAUEBO010000038.1 GCA_958454405.1 uncultured Eggerthellaceae bacterium
GAGCAGAACCTGGTCAGCCTGTTCGACGCGTTCCACGGCACGGTGCTGTACGTGAGCCACGACATCGACGAGGCGCTGCGCTTCTGCGACCGCATCGCCGTGGTGGAGGACGGCTCCATCGCCGAAACGGCCACGGGCGACGAGCTGGTGAACAGCCCGCAATCGGTTGCGGGCATCAAGCTCTCAGGCTGCAAGAACGCCACGGCGGCCGAGTTCCTCGACGATCACCGGGTCCGCTTGCCGAAGTGGGGCATCGAAGCCGTGACGGATGCCGACGTGCCGCGCGACGTCGTGTGCCTCGGCGTCCGCGCGTTCTTCCTCGAGCGCGTCGACGGTCCCGGCCAGAACGCTTACCGCGTGCGCGTGGACCGTGTGAGCGATTCTCGGTTCGAGCGCACGGCGCTGCTGGGCTTTCTCGAACGGGACGAGGCCGCGCCGCGCGCGGTCGAGCGGACCGAGGACGAGATGCGATACCTGCACCAGCATCTGTTCTGGCGCATCGACAAGCTCAAGGTTCCCGCCGAGGAGCTGCCGCGCGAAGGCGAGGAGCTGTGGATCCGCATCCCTCCCGACAAGGTGTACCTGGTGTCGCGCTAGGACGCGGCGTCCTGCGACGAAGCGTTCCCGTGCCAGGCGACAACGCATCTCCGAGAGAGCCGGATGCTTCCCTGAGAGGAGGTTTGCCGGAGGTCTTGCAATGCCGTCTTGTCGGTTGGTAAGGCTGAATAGGGCAGAAAAACGGAGCTTGGTAAATTGTCCCTGTGATTTTCGCCGTTCTGGAGGGCGAGTGAAAAAGGCGACCTGGTGTTTCTTCGGGAGAACAGGCCGTCTATCCGATTTTTTCGATTGCGCGATTTACCAAGCTCGGTTTTTCTGCCACGCCCGGATGCCCTCGCCGCCATCCGCCGCTAAGCTTGCCGTTGCCATGCCCTTGTGCTCTGCTGACGGCGATCTGGCGCAACGCAGATCGACCAGGCGCATGCCGATGCCGGTTTGCCGGCTGATCGCGATATTGCGCCGTGCGAAGATTCGAGGATGATCTATACTGTCCTCAGACGAGGAGGGAGCAACCCCTATGAAAGACGCCCATGGTCGAACCATCGACTATCTGAGGATATCGTTGACGGACCGCTGCAACTTCCGCTGCATCTACTGCATGCCGGAAGACGGCGTGCAGGCGCTCTCGCACGAGGACATCCTGCGCTATTGCGAGATCGTGCGCATCGTGCGCGTGGCGGCCGAACTCGGTATCAAGCGGTTGCGCCTCACGGGCGGCGAGCCGCTCGTGCGCAAAGGGGTCGAAGGCCTCATAGAGGAGCTCGGGGCCGTGCCCGGCATCGAGAGCATCGCCATGACCACGAACGGCGTCCTGCTTCCGAAGATGGCCGAGGAGCTGAAGGCCGCGGGCCTGTCGCGCGTGAACATCTCGCTCGACACGCTCGACGCCGACCAGTTCGCATTCGTCACGCGCTGCGGCAAGCTCGACCAGACGCTCGCGGGCATCGATGCGGCGCTGGCGGCGGGATTCAACCCCGTCAAGATCAACGCCGTCACCGTGCGCAGCCTGGACCAAGACTACCTCGCCTTCGCGAAGCTCTCGCTCGACCGCCCGCTGCACGTGCGCTTCATCGAGTACATGCCGGTGGGGGAGAGCTCCGGTTCCGACGGATGCGGCTGGGGCCAACAGGACGTCGTGCCAAGCGAGGAGCTGCTCGACATCATCAACGAGCGCGCGCGGGCCGAAGGGCTTCCGGCGCTCGTGCCGGCCGGCGGCGACCAGCCGGTCGGGTGGGGCCCGGCGCGCTACTTCGAGTTCCCGGGCGCGCAGGGCACCGTGGGGTTCATCTCTCCGCTCTCGCGCCATTTCTGCAGCGAATGCAACCGCCTGCGCCTGACGGCCGACGGCAAGCTGCGGCCGTGCCTGTTCTCGGACGTCGAGTACGACTTGCGCGATGCCGTGCGCGGAGACGGTGGCGACGATGCCGTGCGCGCCGTCATCCTGGAGGCCATCGGCGCGAAGCCCGACGAGCATCACGACAAAGTGGGAACCGATCGCGGCATGAGCCAGATCGGGGGCTAGGGGGTTCCGGCGGCCTGCCGGAGGCCGGAACCGCCGACGCTGCGAAGAGCCGAGGCGCGCCAACCTGCAGACCCCCAACTCGCGATCTTCCAACCTGCGAGATACCGACCAAGGAGAAGAAGCCCATGACCGACCAGCAACTCACCCATATCGACGCCAACGGCGACGTGCGGATGGTGGACGTGTCGGCGAAGCCCGACACCGAGCGCATCGCCGTGGCCGAGGGCTTCATCGCCATGAAGCCCGAGACGCTCGCCCTTATCGTGGAGGGCAAGGCTGCGAAAGGCGACGTGCTGGCCTGCGCGCGCGTGGCCGGCGTCATGGCGGCGAAGCGCACGAGCGACCTCATCCCCATGTGCCACCCGCTCAACATCACGAAGGCCAAGGTGGAGTGCGCACCTGTGGAGGCCGGCGGCCGCGAAGACGGCCTCGTGGGCATCCACGTGACCGCCACCTGCGGCGTCACCGGCAAGACCGGCATCGAGATGGAGGCGCTCACCGCCGCCAGCGTGGCGTGCCTCACCGTGTACGACATGTGCAAGGCCGTCGACCGCGGCATGGAGATCATGGACGTGCGCCTGCTGAAGAAGGACGGCGGCAAGACGGGCCTCTGGGAGCGCTAGGACATCCGGCGCTCTGTCGACCGCCGGATCCGCCGATGCGGGCGTTTTCGATTCGCGCGATCGGACCCCCGGCGCCCCGCCATGGCGAACGACGCTCCGGGCGCCTGCGCTAGGGACTCCTTTTCGGCTCCTGCGCGTCGGCCGCGGTATAATGGGGCGGATTTCCCGTGACGGTCCAAGGTCGGGCGCGCGTCGGGTGCCGCAGGGCGGGCGCCGCGGCGCTGACGAGGGCCGTCGCGTCTGTACGACGTCGCGAGCTGAAGGAGCCGCCATGCCAATGCATCTGGGGAAGACGCTGCTCATCGCGAACCCCGTGTCCCAGAACGGCAAGGGAGCCCGTGCCGCGGCGCGCGCCGAGGAGCTCTTGCGCCGCTCGTTGGGGGATGGGCTGCACGCGGTTCTGACCGAGTCCGAAGGCCATGCCGTGGAGCTTGCGGCGCGTGCGGGCGGCTTCGACGCGGTGGTCGTCCTGGGCGGCGACGGCATCGTGCATGAGGCGGCGAACGGGCTCATGCGCCTGCCCGGGCCCGACCGTCCTGCGCTCGGATTGATCCCCGTCGGCTCCGGCAACGACTACGCGCGCACGCTCGGCATGGCGGGCGACGTCGAGCGCGCCTGCGCCCAGCTGCTCTCGGCGCAGGCGCATCCGGCGGACCTGGGCGTCGTCAACGGATGCTACTTCGCCGAGACGCTCTCGTTCGGGCTCGATGCGGCCATCGCCCTCGACACGGTGGAGCGGCGCAAGCGCACGGGCCGCACGGGCACGATCCTCTATGCGGAGGCGGGCGTGGACCAGCTGCTGCACCATCTGGACGCGCGCCGCTGCCGCGCGTCGTTCGACGGAGGCGCGTTCGAGGAGGGCTCGTCCATCACGTTCGCGGTGCAAGTGGGCCCCTCCTACGGCGGAGGGTTCAGGATATGCCCCGAGGCTCGCATCGACGACGGGCTGCTCGACGTCTGCATCGCCCATCCTCCCATCGGAGCGTTCGGCGCGCTGCTCGTGTTCGCGCTCGCGAAAGGCGGCCGCCATACTGGTTTCAAGCAGATCGACATGCGGCGCTGCCGGACCCTCCGCGTCGAGTTCGACGAGGCGCCGCCCGCCCAAATGGACGGCGAGCGCATCGAGGCGCTCGCGTTCGACGTTTCCGTCGAGCCGCATGCGCTGCGCGTGCTGATGCCGTGAGTGACGCGCGCCGCGCCCGAAGACGGGGACGGAGCCTGATCCGGGTCGAAGCCTCGAAAGCCATGGGGCGGCCCTGGAGGGGCGGCCCCATGGCGGGAGGGCGCGGGCCTCGCGCGCATCGAGGCCCGCGTCTTGCGCGATCGGACGGTCAGCCCACGTATTCGGCCATCTGCATGCCGGCCAGGCGGCCGGAGCTGTAGGCCAGGCCGGAGCAGGTTCCTCCCACGTCGTAGTAGGGACGGCTGTACAGGCTGCCGTTCTCCACGCCGGCGATGTACAGGCCGTCGATGACGCTGAAGTCGGCGCGAAGGGCGCGCGTGGTCTCGTCGGTGCGGCATCCGCCGAAGGTGTTGAACGCGCCGGGGTTGTACTTGAACAGGTAGTACGGCCCGCCGTCGGCCACGGGCACGAGCATCTCGGCCCGTTTGCCGAACAGGGTGTCCTTTCCGGCGGCCGCCATGGCGTCGTACGCCTCCACCGTCGCCTCCAGCTCGGCCAGGCCCGCCTGCTCCGCCACATCGGCGATGGTGTCGCCCTTGAACACCCAGCCCGTGTCGACGGCGTCCTGCAGGCTCTTGTCCAAGTCTTCGATCGGCTGGCTGTACAGCAGCATGCCCGACACCCAGAACTCGGGGCTGCCGATGACCTGGTAGTAGCCCTGCTCCTTCAGCGCGTCGATGACGCGCTGCCCGAAGATGGCGTAGTACCGCTCCACATGCAGCGTGGCCTCGCCGCCGCCGGCCATGGACTCGTTGGCCAGCATGTACTCGTTCATGAAGCGCTTGCCGTGCTGGTCGACGATCAGCCCGCCGTAGAACGCCGCGCCCAGAAGCGGGTTTCCCAGATTGAAGCCCAGCTCTTCGGTGGAGCCGAAGATGTCGTTCATGCCCAGGCCGTGCGTGCTCTCGCGGAACGCGCCCGCTTCCTGGGCGATGGAGACGCCCAGTCCCTTCTGCCATTCGGTGGACGATGCCACGATGGTCATGTCGCCGTACACCTCTTTCAGCATGTCGGGGTTGTCGATGTAGCCGCCGCACGCGAGAAGCGTCGCCTTCGCCTTGAAGTCGATCACCTTGCCGTCCGCGTCTTCGGCCTGCACGCCCACGCAGGCGTCGTTCTCCATGAGCGCGTGCTTCGCCTCGGTGGAGAAGCAAAACTGCACGCCGTAGGCGTCTTCCAGGTGCTTCTGGAAGACCGCGCTCTTGTTCTCGGTGTTGAACAGGTGCACTTCTTCGAAGCCGATGCTGTAGCGGTCGGCGCCCAGCGACAGCTCGATGCCCAGCTCGTCGAAGATGCCGATGTTGCCCGGCAGCAGGTCGACGCACGTTTTCAACAGGCGCGCGTTCACTGTCCAGTGGGCGAAGGAGACCATGCGGTCGAAGAGCTGCTCGACGGTGTAGTCCTGCCCGATGGCGTCGGTGTAAGGCGTTTGGACGGCGGCAGTGCCGCTGACCATGTTGCCGTTATTCGCTTCGATGGACGGACAGTTCGCGATGACGAGGATGTTCTTCGCGCCGGCTTTGCCCGCTTCATAAGCCGCCATCAGCCCCGATGCGCCCGATCCCACGATGAGGATATCCGATTCGACGGTTTCGTCGGCTGTTTTGAGCGCTTCCGGCTCCTCCTTGGACGCGGTGTCGTCTTGGGCGCCTGCCTGGTTCGCCGGCGCGCAGCCGGAGAACAGGCCGGCTGCCACGAGTCCGGCCGCTCCGACGACGCCGCCCTCGATGAAGCGCCGCCTTGACATTCCCCTTGCTTCGATTTCCATGTTCCCTCCTCAGAACGGATTGGACCAACGGGTCCAGTGTAGGAAGGGGGCGATGCCGTGTGAAATACCGGTTTGGCGTTTCGCCATTGGAATCGGTTATGACGCCTGTTCGCAAGCGGTGCGGATCGTACGATCGGGCGCGTGCGCGTCAGCGGCTTTCCTCGCGCAGGAAGCGGATGAAGGATTGCAGCGCGGGGTTCTCGTTGTCCTCGAGGTAGACCCATGCCGTCTCCAGGGACCAGTCGACGCCCGCTATCTCCAGCGCGTGGACGTCCTCCTGCTTGAACGAGACGACGCTCTCGGGGACCACCTGCACGCCCAGGCCGAGCCGCATCATGAGCCAGGCGATGTCCTGGTCTTCGGCGTACAGGATGCTGTCGGGGGAGGCCGCGGCGCCGAGCGCCGGCGGGACGACCGATTCGGAGTCGCGCTCGTCGTGCGCTGCGAAGATGTTCGTGTAGCGCGCAAGCTCGTTCACGTGGATCGACGATCTGGACGCCAGCGGATGGCTTTGGTGGACGAGCAGGTGCGGCCTGCTCGACCTTCGACCCGCCATGGCGATGCGCTCGTCGTCGCAGATGTGCCCGATGGCCGAGAAGCAGAGATCGAAGTCGCCGGAGACGAGCTGATGGCGCTGCTCTTTCGAGAACGCGCGTTTGAAGCGCAGTTCGATGTCCGGATGCTCGTGATGGAAACGGGAGATGGGCTGCATGTCCGAGCTCTGCGAGCTGCCGAACACGCCGAAGCGCAGCTCGCCGGAATACCCTCGGGCGATGGCCTTGCCCGCGGTGCGCGCGGCGTCCAGCTTTTCAAGGACGTCGAGCGCGTCCAGGTAGTACGACCTGCCCGCCCGCGTCAAGGAGACTTCCTGATGCGTGCGGTCGAACAGCTTGAATCCCAGCTCGCTTTCCAGGGCCTGTATCTGCTGGCTGACGGCCGGCTGGGCGATGCGCAGCTCTTCGGCGGCCTTGGTGAAGCTTCGGTGGCGCGCGACCGAAGCGAAGCATTCGAGTTGGGCGGTTCTCACGGGGCACTCCGTTTCCTGGCTTGCGTCGAAAAGCGCGGGCCCGCCGAACGATCCGGCGGGCCCGCGGGCGTATCGGGGAGGGGCGGGCCTTGCGGGTCCGCGAAGCCTGCTACAGTACGCGCACGCGCCGGACGCCCTCGATGCCGCCGAGCTGCTTCTTCACCGCGTCGTAGGGCATGGTCTGGTCGAGGTCGAGGTAGGTGTAGGCGTATTCGCCGCGCGCTTTGTTCACCATGTTCTCGATGTTGACGTTCGCGTCGCCGAACGCGATGGTGATCTGGCTCAGCATGTTCGGGACGTTCTCGTGCAGCACGCACACGCGGCTGCCGTTTTCGGGCAGCGGGCCCGCGTCGCAGGCGGGATAGTTCACGGAGTTGGCTATGGTGCCGGTTTCCAGGTAGTCCATCATCTGGCGCACGGCCATCGCGGCGCAGTTGTCCTCCGCCTCGGCGGTGGAGGCGCCCAGGTGCGGCAGGACGAGCGCGTTCTTCATCTGCACGACCTCGGGCGTGGGGAAGTCGGTGATGTAGGCGCGCACTGCGCCCGATTCGAGCGCGGCGGCCATCGCGGCGTTGTCCACGAGCGTGTCGCGCGAGAAGTTCAGGAACACCGCGCCCGCTTTCATGATCGAGCAGGCATGCTCGTCGATCATGCCGATGGTGCCTTTCGCGGCGGGCACGTGGATGGTGAAGTAGTCGCAGGTGCGCAGCAGCTCGTCCAGCTCCGTCACGTGGTGCACGGAGCTGGACATGCGCCACGCAGCTCCCACGGAGACGAACGGATCGTAGCCGTACACGTCCATGCCCAGGTCGACGGCTGCGTTCGCAACCTGCGCGCCGATGGCGCCCAGGCCGATCACGCCCAGCTTCTTCCCCATGATCTCGCATCCGGCGAACTGCTTCTTGGCCTTCTCGACCGATTTCGCGATGTTCGGGTCGTCGGCGTTGCCGCGGACCCATTCGATGCCGTCGACGATGCCGCGGCTGCCCAGCAAGAGCGCGCAGATCACCAGCTCCTTCACGGCGTTGGCGTTGGCGCCCGGCGTGTTGAACACCACGATGCCCTCTTGGGCGCAGCGGTCGAGCGGGATGTTGTTCACGCCCGCGCCCGCGCGGGCGATGGCGCGCAGGCCCTTGGGGAACTCCATGTCGTGCATGGCGGCGCTACGCACGAGGATGCCTTCGGCCTGGGAAAGGTCGTCGGTGAGTTCGTAGGCGTCGGTGAGCAGGTCGGTGCCCTGGTCGGAGATGTTGTTCAGGCAGTGGATGTAGCGCATGTGGTCGGACTCCTTCTGGATGGAGGACGGCGATCGCGGCGCTCCGAACGCTCCGCCTGTCGTCCCGCTCGATATGCATCCGAATATGATGCTCCCGGCGCGCCGCAGTGTCAACAAGCGCCCAGCCGACCGGGCGAAACCGTCGTCGAAGGCCGGGCGCATGCACCTGAAAACGGTTCCCGCCTGCGCGTTCGGCATGGCGCCTTTCCGGTGGATGCGAACGCCGGCCTCGGCTCTGCGGCCTGGAGACCCGGCTTTGGGTTCGGGGGGGGGTCCGCGCCCTTCGTTTGCAGTTCCTTTGAAGGCGGTCGGGGCGTTTGACGGGTGTGCTAGAATAAACGGCTGGCAAAAGCACTATCGGAAGGGACGCATATGTCAGGGCATTCTAAATGGGCAACCACCAAGCATCGCAAGGCGGCGCAGGACGCGAAGCGCTCGGCCTTGTTCTCCAAGCTGTCGCGCAACATCACCGTGGCGGCGAAGGAAGGCGGCGACCCGAACCCCGACAACAACGCATCGCTCGCGGCCGCCATCGAGAAGGCCAAGGGCTACTCCCTGCCCAAGGACAAGATCAAAGTCGCCATCGACAAGGCATTCGGCACCGGCAAGGACGCCGCGAACTACGAGACGGTCGTGTACGAGGGCTACGGCCCGGCCGGCATCGCCATCTACTGCGAGGCGCTCACCGACAACCGCAACCGCACCGCCGCCGACGTGCGCGCCGCGTTCAGCCATGCGGGCGGCAACCTGGGCACGTCCGGCTCCGTCGCGTTCCAGTTCGAGCGCAAGGGGCAGATCATGGTCCCCAAGGAGATCGAGACCGGTGACAAGAAAGAGCCGGTGAAGCCGAACGGCGCGGCCGCTGACGAGGAGGAGTTCATGCTGGCCGTGGCCGAGGCGGGCGGCGACGATTACGAGGACGCCGAGGACGAGTGGATCGTCTACACGGCCCCCACCGACCTCATGGCCGTGAAGAAGGCCCTCGAGGAGGCCGGCGTCGCCACGAAGGGCGCTGAGATGACCATGGAGGCCACCACGCCCACGGCCGTGAGCGTCGCCGATGCGAAGAAGGTCATGCGCCTCATCGATCGGCTGGAGGAGCTGGAGGACCTGCAGAACGTCTACCACGTGATGGACATCACCGACGAGATCGCCGAAGCGCTCGACGAGTAGCACGCAGGCTGCACGCTGGAAAAACGCGAAGAGCCGCCGCGACCCTGCACGGGCGCGGCGGCTTTTTTTCGGGCCGGCTTCGAGCTTTGCCGGATCGCGTCAAGCGCAGAGAAGGCCCGGGCCGGATGCGCGCGCCCGGCTGTCGGCGCGAACCGGGGACGCGCGTCGTCGGCGCAGGTCGGTATATAATGGCTGCAAAGCACGCGGCGTTTTTCCGGCACGCCGCCGACAGGGGAGGAGACGCGTGGCCGACAGGGAGGAAGGACCGCAGGGCGGCGGGAAGCTGCTCGCATTCATCGGGCTGGGCTTCTGGCAGGCCTGGTGGATGGTCGCCATGTGCACCGACGCGCTGTTGCCCGATCCCTCGGCGTCGCCGTTTCCCATGGGGCTGTCCATCCTGCTGCTTTCCCTGTGCTGCTTGGGCTTCCTTGCCGTCGTGCTTGCGCGCGAGGCGGGGATCGGCCGGACGCTCGGCTTCCGCGGGAAGGCGGGGGTCACCGCGGCGCTGGCGGTCGCGGGCTCGCTCGGCATGGGGCTCGTCGCCCATACCGGGCTCATGCCGCTGTTCGGGGGCGTGCTGTTCGTGGGTGCCGCCGCCGCGTTCGCGCTGGGCAACGCCCTGCTGCTCATCATCTGGGGATCGCTGTGGAGCACGCTCGCCTCCGGATACGTGGGGCGGTTGCTGTGCGCTTCCTACACCGCTGCATTCGCGGTCTTCTTCGTGGTGAAGGCCCTGCCCACCGCCGCAGCAGTCGTCGTTTGCGCCCTGCTGCCGGTGGCGTCGCTTGTGGGTTACGGGTTCGCGCGGCGGGCTCCGCGCAGGAAGCCCGTCGCCCGCACGGGCCTGTCGTGGAGGGATCTGCCGGTCGTCAAGGCGCTCGCCGCGCTGTTCGCCGCCAATTTCGTGTGGGGGGTCTCCCAGCGCTACCTGTACGTGGGAACCGGCGACGCCTTCGATCTTTCGTTCCTGTTCGGCGCGGCGTGCCTGCTCGCGTATACGGCGTTCATGTTCATCGCCTCGCCCACTGACGAGCCGGCTGCGCTGCTGCGTCCGATCGTCCCCGCGCTCGTCTGCGGCATCGCGTTCATGCAGATACTGCCGGCCGAGGACGTGTTCCTCGGCGAGGGCGTCATGATCTTCGGCGGCTACTGCCTGGACATGTTCGTCATGCTCATCGCGTCCGACTTGGCGTTCAGGATGCGGAGCTCGGTCGTGCGCGTGTTCGGCCTGGCCTTGTTCGTTGCGCGCGCCGGATCGCTTCTGGGCACGTGCGCAGGGGAATGGTGCAAGGCGGCCGCGGCTTCATCCTCCGCGGTGGCGATGCTGTGCGTCGTGGCGCTCGTCTTTGTCGGCATGCTCCTGTTCTCGCAGACGGAGCTCAATCGGTTCTACCAGGTTCCGGTCCGCTCTGCTGTGGGGAGCCTTTTCGGCGAGAAGTGCGCGGTCATCGCCGAAACCTACGGGCTGACCGCACGAGAGCGCGACGTGCTCGATCTGCTGGCGCGGGGAAGGAGCGCGCCGTTCATCAGCCAGGAGCTGTCCATTGCGCTCGGGACCGCCAAGAACCACATCAGCAGCATCTACCGCAAGATCGGCGTGAGCGATCGCCAGAGCCTGCACAACGTCATCGAGCGCGAAGGCGCGGATGCCCCGATGAGCTGAGCGCGCTTCGGAGCTCGAGCCGTTGCAGCCGCGGTTGCTCGCTTCTCGGACCATGCGCTCCCGCCGTCGATGCGTTTCGCCGTCCTGCATCGATATCTCCAGATCAAACGATCCATGACCTTTCGCACTAGAAGCGTTTTCTCGAATTCGTGACGAAACGGCGCATGCGTGCGCGGCCTTCGCCTGGTATGCAAGTAGGTGCGGCGAGGACCAGAGGGTGCTTGCCGGGCGATGCCGCCGGGAGGAGGCGGCTTCGCAAAGGACATCGCATGGAGGAGGAACGAACATGATCGAGAACGAACGCGCGGGCATGTCCCGCAGAAGCTTCATCACGGGCGCAGCGGCCACCGGAGCGCTTGCGGCCGCAGCGGGGCTGATGGGCTGCGCGCCCCAGGAAAGCTCGGGCGGGGAGGCCGCTTCTTCAGGCGACGCGGCGCCCAGCGCGTCCACGGGCCATTCCTGGGACGTCAAGCCCGACCCCATCGCCGAATCGGACATCGCCGAGACCGTCGACTGCGACGTGCTCGTCATCGGCGCGGGCAATTCGGGCGTGGCCGCCGCCTGCTCGTCCATCGAGAAGGGCCTCAAGGTGGTCGTGGTGGAGAAGACGTCGTCGGTCAACGGCCGCGGCGGCGGCGTGGGCGCGTGCAACTCGCGGCTGAACAAGGAGCTCGGGCATGAGATCGAGCCCATCGCCGCCCAGTACCGCTGGAACCGCACGTGCGGCAACCGCAACAACGAGCGGCTCGTCTCCCAATGGTTCCATAATTCGGGCAAGGCCATGGACTGGCTGCTGGACAAGGCGGACCAGTACGGAGCGACGTACACCCTCTACGCGGGCTACTCCCACAGCCGGGTCCTGCCCGAGGAGCCCGACTTCCACACGTTCCAGGCAGGATCGTTCGCCGTTCCCGCAGAAGCCGGCTACTTCGTGCCGACGGCGCTGCTGTACCAGTCCTGCCTCGACCAGGGCGTTGAGTTCCTGTTCGAGCATACGGCCCAGCAGCTCGTCCAAGATGCCGACGGCAAGGTGACGGGCGCCGTGGTCGCCGATGCCGACGGCGCGTACAAGCAGTTCAACGCGGCCAAGGGCGTGGTGCTGGCCACGGGCGACATCGCGGGCGACCACGAGATGCGCGAGGCGTA
The DNA here is from genome assembly GCA_958454405.1 of uncultured Eggerthellaceae bacterium. GTDB lineage: Bacteria > Actinomycetota > Coriobacteriia > Coriobacteriales > Eggerthellaceae > Enteroscipio. The sequence goes on from CAUEBO010000038.1 coordinate 11,940, forward strand.
CTTCGAGCCGCTGTTCGTGGACATGCGCAGCGACTACATGCCCGAGGGCGTCAACACCGGCGACGGCCACAAGATGGGCATGTGGGCCGGCGGTGTCATGCAGGACGGCCCGTTCCCCAACGCCCTCCATCCGCAGGGCGGATCCATGTTCCACGGACCCTTCATGTTCGTCAACAAGGAGGGCAAGCGCTACTTCAACGAGGCGAACTGGGTGCAGGCGAAGTCCATCCAGACCATGAAGCAGACCGACCACGTGGGCTTCTCCGTCTTCGACAAGAACTTCCCCACCGACAACAAGGACAGCCTCAACTACGGCGGCGGCATGTTCTGGGACACCATGAGCCGCAGCGTCACGCAGGAGTTCGATCCCGAGGAGATACTCGCTACCGTGGAGGCCGAGGTCGAGCAGGGCAACACCGCCTGGAAGGCCGACACGCTCGAGGAGCTGGCGGACCTCATCGGCGTTGACAAGGAGAGCTTCCTGGCCGAGGTCGAGCACTACAACGAGATGTGCGCCGCAGGCGAGGACACCGATTTCGAGAAGGAGCAGGTGTTCCTGTACCCCGTCAAGGAAGCGCCCTTCTACGCCACGAAGGTGGAGGCGGTCATCCTGGTGTGCGTCGGCGGTTTGAAGGTGAACACCGACCTGCAAGTGCTCAAGGAAGACGGCACGGCCATCGAGGGCCTGTACGCGACCGGCAACACCTCGGGCGACCTCTACGCGGTCGACTATCCCATCAACATGCCCGGCAACTCGAACGGGCGCTGCCTCACCTGGGGGTACTTGCTGGGCGACATCCTGGCGAAGAACTAGCGGGCCGCCGCGCCGATGGGCTGACGGCAAGGGCGGCGGCGCGGACGGCGCCGCCGCCCTGCTCGACGTCGCGCGTCGGTCAGCTTTTCGTTGCAGGTCGCTCGCCTCGACGGCGGGAACATCCCAACTCTTTCCCGATGCGATACAATGAAGCGGAGTTTCGAAAACGCGTCTCGGATGGGTTGCGCATGTCGTTCAACAACCTGAACTGCCAATTGCCCGCATCTTCGTTGACGAGCATCGCGCGTTGCGCGGGCTTCACCCTGCTGCTGGTGACGAACGATCTCGTGCTGCGCGATCCGGCCGTCCTCTTGCAAGGGGTCGGCGTCGCGAACATCGCTTCTTCCGTCGCCCAGACAAGCTTGGACGTTCCTTTCCTGGCGCTGCTTTTCGCGGTGGGGGCGGCGTCTTTGGGAAGGCCCGCACTGGTAAGCGAGCGAAGGCTCCTTGCGGCTCAGGCGGTTTCCGGCGCTGCTGCGCTGTGCGCGGGACTGCCGCTCGCCCTGGCGGGCGGCAGCGAGGCGCTCGCCATCGCCCTGTTCTGCGCGCTCGGCGCGTTCGCGGCGTTCGGGCTCCTCTGCTGGGTGTCTTTGCTCGCGCGCGTCGCGGTCGAGCGGGCTTGGCTCGAGATCGTCATCTGCCTGGGCGTATCTGCTTTCGGCTACCTGTTCTTCCTCCATCTTGCCGAAGCGTGCCCGGTCTGCGTGGTGCTCGGCTGCCTGTCCGCCGCGTCCATCGCCGCCACGGCGCTGTTCATCCGCTTCGATGCGAGCAAGCCGGGCTCCGAAGTTCGAGACGGCGAGCTGGCTCATCGGGACGGACGCAGGCTGAAGGATCTCGTAAGAAGCGATTACACCGCGGTCCTGTGCATCGCGGCCCTCAACTTCGTGCTGGCCGCATCGCGGTCGACGCTTGATTTCGCAAGCGCGGTGACGGTCCATTCCATCTGCGCGCTGGGGATATGCGCGGCTTCCGTGCTCCTGTTCGTCGTGTCGTTCGCCAGCGCCCGGGACGTGGGGGTCAAGCCCGTGTACCAGGCGGCGTTTCCCTTCATCTCGCTGGCCTTCCTGCTCCTGCCGTTTCTCGGAGAGGCTGCCAAGGGCCTGTTCATGTTCGGCTCCACCGCTTTGGGCACGATGGGCACCACGGCGCTGCTCCTCATGGCGTTTCAGGCGAAGCGGGCCACGGGCCTTTCCGCGGTCGGCGTCTACGGAGTGTACAGCGGTTTCGTGCACCTCTTCTTGCTGGTCGGCAACATCACGAGCCTGGGGGACGTCGGGGTCGACGGGGCGAGTTACGCCGGCTATTCGATTTTCGGCATGCTCGTCGTGTACGTGCTCATCCTGGTCCTGGTCGTCAGCAGGCGCCGCACGGCCGACAGGCAGGTTGGTCCCGGGATCGTCTTCGTGGGGGACGAGGAGGCGTTTTCCCGGATATGCCGAACGCTTGCCGACGAGCACGACCTGTCCCAGCGGGAGCTTGAGGTGATGAAGCTGCTCATGCTGGGGAAAAGCGTCAAGGCCATCGGAGACGAGCTCTGCATCGCCCAGAGCACCGTGCGAACCCACACGAGGAACATGTACCGCAAGCTCGACGTGCACAGCAGGGGAGAGCTTTTCGAACTGATCGCCTGACAAGGGCCTTTGATCGACGGCGCAGGGCGCAGCCATAAGGCCTCCGTGGAATGCGGAAGCGGCCGTCCGGCGAGGCGGAGACGAAGCGGGAGGCGCGAACGCCGCGCCGGAAGGGCGCGGCGTCCGTCGGGAGGGGGCGGGGCGGCCGCCGGAGCATGCTACAAGTTTTCGCAGGCGGCGTTGGCCGCGGTTCTTCCCATGTTGATCCCGTTGCCGGAGCAAGATCCGGGCGCATCGATGGTGTACACGTTGCGATACAGCATGCAGCCGTCGACGCCGACGGCGTACAGGCCTTCGACCGGGGTCATGTCCGCCTTCACCACCTGGCCGTTGCGGTCGGTCGCGATGCCGCCGATCGTCATCAAGAACAGGGTTTCGGGTTTCGCGATGTAATACGGAGGCTGCGAGACGGGCATCATCCACTGCGCGTCCTTGCACCAGTCCTCGTCGCGGCCGGCCGCGCAGTACCCGTTGTACGTTTCGATCTCGGCAGCGAGCGCGGCCGCATCGAGCCCGAACGGTTTGGCAAGGCCCTCGATGGTGTCGGCTGTGTAGAAGCAGTCGCCTTCGTTGCCGTCGACGGCGTCCTGCAGCTTCTTGCTCCCGGTCTCCGCGTCGACGCCGTACATCGCGCACGCTGCTTCGTAGATGCTCGAATCGAACACGAAGTACCATTCGCGCTGGTTCCATCGAGGCGGGTTCTGCTGGCAGAAGTTGGTGGCGGCGCAGTCTTCCCGAACGAAGCGCTCGCCGTCCTGGTTGACCCAGACCACGTACCCGCACATGCTCAATCCGCAGTTGGGCATGTCGGTGGGGCCTTCGTGGCTCATGGCGCGGATGTAGGCATGCGCGTTGTCCGCCGCATTGTACGAGAAGTCCTTTCCGCCGGCTTCCATGGCGATGCGCCATCCGCCGCCGTTGTTCGTGGGGACGCCGTAGTACCAGAGGGTTTCCGGGTCGTACCCGATGCGCTCCGCCACCATGCCGGCGTCCGCTCCGAACCCTCCGGTTGCCAGGATGACGCTCTTCGCGTTCACCTGGACGCCCTTGCCGTCGCCATCCACGGCCACGATCCCGACAACCGCTCCGCCCTCCATGACGGGGCGCTTCGCCTCCGTCGAATACAGGAACTGCACGCCGAGCTGCTCCGCCTTGCTCGTCATGGGGGGCACGTAGCCCACTCCCGCCTTGCCGTCTTTGTACCAGTGCATGCTGACGATGCCGCCTCCGGTTCCGTAATCGTTGATCTCGCCGGAGAACTCCACGCCGTTCTCGAGGAGCCAAGCGATGTTCTCGCCGGACTTGTCGTACAGGTCGCGCCAGAGCCGGGCATCCACCCGGTACTGCGTGGCGGACATCTCCGAAGCTATCAGCTTCGAGAAATCGAACTCGATCCCCTGCTCCTTTTGCAGGGGCGAGCCGTGGGCGAACGATCCTTCGACGCCGGCGCCGTTGCCGCCTGCGCTGCCGGCCGCTTCCACGACGATGACGGATGCTCCGTTCTGCGCGGCCTGAACGCATGCCGCCAGGCCGGAGACGCCCGCTCCGACGACGCAGACGTCGCAGTCGAGGGTTTTCTCGATCGCCGTCTGCTCGACGGCGGCGTCTCCGGCGCTTTCGGGCGGTGCCGATTGCGACGAGCAGCCTGCCAGGCCCGCTGCCGCCATAGCTCCCATGGCGGCAGCTCCTGTCAAGAACCTGCGGCGTGTGAGTTCCATGTCCCTTCCTCCTTCACGAGTGGTTCGCGCCCCATCACCTTGGTGCGGGTTAGCCGGAGTATTGGCTGCCGCAGGGCGTTGAGCAATACCGCATGCTGGGGTATTCGCCCGCTACCCCAGTTTGGTGGAGGCTCCGCCTTCTTTGCGGCGCGCTTTCCCCGCCGCATGCAGGCCGCCGTCCACCGCTTCGCGCGCGATGGGCGGCGGGGTTTGGAAGCGCGATGGAAAGCGGCGCGCCCGACGCATCTTCGCCTCGCGCGCGCCGTGCTTTGTGGTACTATGGCAACGAACATACGTTTGCAAAGCTCGGCATCTCCGCGCGGCAGGGGAGTGGCGAAGGGAATCCATGGAACGAGAAGCTCGAACCATCCTCGGCATCGATCCCGGTCTGGCCAACACCGGCTGGGGCATCGTGTCGCAATGCGGCCCGCACCTGTCATGCGTGGCGTACGGGTGCGTCTCCACATCGAAGGAGGCGCCGCTCGCGCAGCGCTTGCGGAAGATCCACGAGCAGATGGGCGCGGTGGTGGCCCGCTTCGAGCCGTCTTGCGTCGGCATCGAGACGGTGTGGTTCGGCGTGAACGTGCAGAGCGCGTTCGCCACGGGCCAAGCGCGCGGCGCGGCCCTCGTGGCATGCGCCGAGCGCGATCTGGAGGTGCTGGAGTTCTCTCCCAGCCAGATCAAACTGGCCGTGGTGGGCACCGGATCGGCCGAGAAGGACCAGGTTCAGTACATGGTGCGCCAGCTTCTGTCGCTCGAGGACGTGCCGCGGCCCGACCACGCGGCCGATGCGCTGGCGGCGGCCATCTGCTATACGACGCACGAGGGCTATGCGTCCGCGACGCGGCGGGCAGGCGTGCGCGCGGCAGCGAAAGGAGCGCAATGATCGCGTTTTTGAAGGGCGTGCTGAACGCCAAGACCGCCACGACCGCTTTCGTCGAGGTGAACGGCGTCGGATTCGCCGTGGGCATGTCCCAGGCCGGCCTGTCGAAGCTGCCCGAAGCCGGGGCTTCCGTCCAGATCCACACCTACCTGCAGGTGCGCGACGACGCGCTGGCGCTGTACGGGTTCCTCTCGCTTGAGGAAAAGGCTTTGTTCGAGCAGCTCATCAGCGTGGGAGGCGTGGGCCCGAAAGTGGCGCTGGCCGCGCTGTCTGCCTTCACGCCGCGTGGGCTGGCCGCGGCCATCGCCTCGCAGGACGTCGCCGCCGTGCAGAAGATACCCGGCGTGGGAAAGAAGACCGCGTCGCGCATCATCTTGGAGCTGAAGGGGTCGCTCGACCAGGGCGTCGAGGGACTGTTCGACGACGCGTCGCCCGCGTCGTCGAGCGATGCGGGCTTGCAGGGGGCGCACGAGGCGCTGCTGTCGATGGGCTTCACGTCCTCTGAGGCCGATCTCGCGCTCAAAGGCGCGCCCGAGGGCGAAGCGGAAGGCGTGCTGCTACAATATGCGCTGAAACGATTGGGTTCCGCCGGTCTGCCGACCGGCGGAACGGCTTGACGGTGCGGCGTTTCGCAGCTCCGATTCTGGCGCTCCAAGCCCTTCTTGCGCACGAAGCGCGCTTCGTCGGGCTTTCCCGCCGGTCTCGGATGCTGCGGAAACCTCGCTGACGTTGCTGGACCAGTGGGATGGAACCGGAAAAGGCGGCTATGGCTGACAACGGCATCGAAATAGAAGGCTTGGGATTCGTCGCGGACGATGCGGACGCTCCAAGGGCTCCGCGCGCGGTGGAACCCGGCCTGACCGAGGACGATCTGGCCCTCGATCGAAGCCTGCGGCCGAAGCGCCTGGGCGACTACCTGGGCCAGACGAAGGTCAAGGAATCGCTCGCCATCCTCATCGAGGCGGCGCAGGCGCGCGGCGACGTGGTGGACCACATCCTGTTCTCCGGGCCTCCGGGCCTGGGCAAGACGACGCTTGCCACGGTCGTCGCCAACGAGCTGGGCGCCAACATCAAGACGACGAGCGGGCCGGCCATCGAGCGCACGGGCGACCTCGCGGCCATCCTCACCAACCTCGAGGAAGGCGACGTGCTGTTCATCGACGAGATCCACCGGCTCAACCGCATGGTGGAGGAGGTGCTCTATCCCGCGCTCGAGGACTTCGCGCTCGACATCGTGGTGGGCAAGGGCCCGGCGGCCCGCTCCATACGCCTCGATCTGCCGCGTTTCACGCTCATCGGGGCAACCACGCGCACGGGGCTGCTCACGGGGCCTTTGCGCGACCGGTTCGGCATCGCGTTTCGCCTGCAGTACTACACGCCCGAGGAGCTGTCGTCCATCGTCTACCGTTCGGCTTCCATCTTGGGCGTGGCCATCGAAGAGGACGGCGCGCTCGAGATAGCGCGCCGCAGCCGCGGAACGCCCCGCCTTGCGAACCGCATGCTCAAGCGCGTGCGGGACTGGGCGCAGGTGCGCGGCGACGGCGCCATCGACGAGGACGTCGCCGCCCAGGCGCTGAGCTTCTTCGAAGTGGACGCGCTCGGGCTGGACGCGGTGGACAACCGCATCCTCGAGCTTCTGGCGGTGCGTTTCGAGGGGCGCCCCGTGGGCCTTACGACGCTCGCATCCGCGCTCTCGGAGGATCCGGGCACGCTGGAGGACGTCTACGAACCGTATCTCATGCAGCAGGGCCTGATGGTGCGCACGCCGAAGGGCCGCCAGGCAACGCCGAGGGCTTACGAGCACCTGGGAATCAAACGGAAGGACTAGCATGTTCGAGCAGGACTACCTCATGCGCATCATCTTGCAGTACGCCGAGATACTGCGGCGCAGCTGGTTCAAGGCCCGTGAGGACAAGGATCCGAAAGCCGCGGCCGCCATGCTGGAAGACGCCGTGGGGGAGGCCACCGACATCGACGGCGCCACGTTGCTCTCGCTGTCGCCCGAATCCATCGCCAGCGTGCTGCAGGTTTCGGGAACCGACCCCCATGTGATCGAATACGTCGTGCGCAGCCTGGCGCTGGCCTCCGTGTACCTGCGCGAGTCCGGGGACGAGGAGCAGCTTGCCGACCTGCGGCTTCAGCAGGCGCGGGCGCTGGCCGACGCCTACGGGCTGTACCTGCCCGACAACCCCGAGGACCTGGCCGGTCTGCTCGACGACGAGGGTCCGAAGGCGGAATCGGCCCTTGTCGACATCGAGACCGGACACGGCTGGGAAGAGCCTGCGCCCCTCGTGGGCGAGCCACGCGGCGACGGGGACGAGGGCGGTCGTTAGCGGCGCCGGCGGGCCCGATCCGCTCCGGTCGTGGTGAGTCCATGGTGATCGGCGGAGAACGCGGTCTTTTGCCCTCTTTGCGCTAGAGTAGCGTTCTTGTAATCCCAATCGGGTCGCCTTCGCGTTGCAGAAGGACCGTTCGATGAACATGAAGCACTGGCTGGTTCGGCCTCAGAAGAACCTCGGTCCGCTCGGGCTCACCGTCCTGCTGGTCGTCGCAAGCCTGATGACGCCGTTGTCCCTCGACATGTACACGCCTGCCGTGCCGCACATGGCCGAGCATTTCAACGCCGATGCCGGCACCGTCAACCTGACGCTGGTGGGCTACTTCCTGTTCTTCGCCGTGGGGCTGCTGGTGTTCGGGCCCTTGAGCGACCGCTGCGGCCGAAGGCCCGTCTTGCTTGCGGGCATGGCGGCATACACGGCTGCCAGCGCGCTGTGCGCCCTTTCCTTCGACATTTGGATGCTCGTGGCCTTCCGCGTCATGCAGGCGCTGGGCGCCGGAGCCGTGAGCGCCGTTTCGACGGCCGTCGTGAAGGACGCCTTCGCGGCCGACAAACGTGAAACCGTCCTCACCGTGGTCCAGGTCATGTTCGTGGTCGGACCCGTGCTCGCGCCCGTCGTCGGCGCGCTTGTCCTGCAGGTCGCCGACTGGCGCATGACGTTCGTCGTCCTGGCGGCCATCGGCGCGGCGTGCTGCGTGTTCGCGGTCCTGTTCGAGGAGACGCTGCCTCGCGAGGAGCGCTTCGGGGGCTCGGTGCTGCGCAGCCTGGGCCAGCTTGGCGCAGTTGCCCGCAACAAAGGGTTCTCGGCGTTTTTGTGCATCGTCGGTGCGTACAACCTCCCGTTCATGGCCTATATCGCGGTGGGATCGTACGTGTACATCTCGTTCTTCGGCCTGAGCGAGCTCGCGTACAGCCTCTACTTCGCTTTGGCTGCGCTGCTCACCGTGGCAGGCCCCCTGATCTGGCTCAAAGCATCGAAGCACGTGAGCGCGCGCAGCTTCACGACTTTCCTGACGGCGGTGGCGCTGTGTTCCGGCGCGGCTATGCTGCTCGTGGGGCAGCGGGGCCCGGCGCTGTTCTGCGCCACGTTTCTGGTCTTCGCCGTCACGGAGGCCTGCATTCGCCCCTACAGCACGAACATACTGCTCTCGCAGCAGGAGGGCGACACCGGGGCCGCGTCTTCGCTCATCAACTTCGCCCACACCGCCATCGGCTGCGTGGGCATGGTGCTCGCCGTGCTGCCGTGGCCGAACTACGTCGTGGGCATCGGGGTCATCATCGTTGCGACCATGGCCGTTGCAGGCGCCAGCTGGATCGCGCTGCTCAAGTCGAGCGTTCCGCTCGCGGGCATCAAGGAGGCGGAGCCAAAGCGCTCCACCGAGGCCGACCCTGCGCGGACCGCCTCGCGGTAGCGCCGTTCTTCCTGCCGGGGGCCTTGCGCGGCCAACGCGGTCGGTCTGGGCCTTTCGCCAAGGCGCGTCCTCGTGCGCCCGCAGCTGCTTCGGCGTGCGGAATGCAATCTGACGAAACGGTAAAAAATAACGGCAAAAGAAAGAATCCCGGCCCTTTTCGCTTCGCTTTAGCGTATAGTAAACACGTGCTCTCGAGGTGAGAGCGAGTGCTGCCACCACGCAGCATGTAGTGGTGCCTTCCCGAATGGTCGGGAAGAGGAAAGAGGATTTAAAATGGCAGAAGGTACTGTTAAGTGGTTCAACCCCGAAAAAGGCTATGGGTTCATCTCCCAGAACGATGGCGAAGACCTCTTCGTCCACTTCTCTGAGATCAAGATGGACGGGTTCAAGACCCTTGACGAAGGCGCTGCAGTGCAGTTCGACGTCACGACTGGCCAGAACGGCAAGCTCCAGGCAAGCAACGTGACGAAGGCGTAAGCACGATTCACAACAAAATGCCGAAATGACCCCGCATGCGCGGGGTCATTTTTTGTACGTGGGGCAGTGCGCCTTCGGAAGGTTCTGCAAAGGGGACCGCGCCGATCACCGCGCTGCTCGTGTCAGAGGCAAGGAGCGACCATGGGCAATCCCAACGATTCGTACGAAGGCGCCACGTTCGCCAACCGCTTCCTTTTGCGCGAGGACCTGCCGGGCATCCTTCACAGCAGCTACGCCATCGAGAACTTCTACTTCACCGATCGGCTCGATCTGTTCGCCGTGGTGGAACCGGGCCGGCGGGCCCTGCTCGTCGACACGGGCCACCCCGCCATGTGCGGCACCGAGCCGCTCGACCGCATCGTGGAAGACCTTGACGTTCCGTGGGAGAACGTCGAGGTCTTCGTGACGCATTTCCACGACGACCACGATGCCAACCTGCAGTACGTTCTGGACCGCGGAGCCGGCAACTTCTACTGCGGGCCCGCGGTGCCGTGGTCTGAAGAGGCGCGCGAGGCCTTCCTCCGCCAGACGGGCGCCGTGCGCGCCGGGGACCGCGCCATCGCCGAATGGGCTGACATCCTCATGGGGCGCGACCATTTCACGCCGGAGATGGAGGAGCGCGTGCGGCAGCTGGCCGAGGGGGAGGTGCTCTCGATCGCCGGCTACGATCTTGAAGTGCTGTACACGCCTGGGCATACGGTGGAGCATGCGAGCCTGCTCGATCGGAGGCACGGCTTCATCTTCGCCGGCGACCATCTGCTGGATTCGGCGCCCGGCCTCATGCAGTTCGATGCGTCGGGCCGCCTGCTCGAGCGTTTCTTCGCCAGCGTCCGCGACATCCGCTCCATGCGCCTGGGCACGGCGTTCATGAGCCATTGCGACTCGTTCACGACCACGGACGAAGTGGACGAGTTCATCGACGGCGTGTTCGCGAAGTACGAGAAGCCTCTGAACCGCGTGCGCGACCTGGCGCGCGAACTCGGCCCCGTCACCGCGTACGATCTGGCTCGCGCGTTCTACGCGTACCTTCCCCATGGCATGGCGGGCGAGCCAGAATCCCGCCGCGTGCGGCGCGTGGCCATCCCGTTCGCCTACTTGGAGTACCTGGTGGGCTGCGGGGAGCTCGATCGCTTCGAAGAGAGCGACGGCTGCTTCGTCTACGCGACGGCTAGGCGATGAACATGGCGTCGCCGAACGAGAGCATGCGGTAGCGCTCTTCGATGGCGTGTTGGTAGGCAGCCATGATGTGCTCGCGCGACGAGAACGCGCTCACCAGCATCATGAGCGTGGAGCGCGGCACGTGGAAGTTCGTGACGAGCGCGTCCACCACGTGGAATTCCGATCCCGGCAGCAGGTAGAGCGACGTGGCCTCGCGCTCGCGTGCGCGCACGGCGCCGGCCTCGGCGTCCCAGGCGCTCTCCAGGCTGCGCACGCTCGTGGTTCCCACGGCCACCACGCGGCCGCTGCGCTCGCGCGCCTGTGCTATCGCGGCGGCCGTGCGCTCGGGCACTGTGTAGAACTCCGTATGGATGGTGTGTTGCGCGGGATCGTCCTCGTCCACGATGCGGAACGTGTCCAGGCCCACTTCCAGCTCCACGGTTTCCCAGCGCACGCCCTGCTCGCGCAGGCGCTCGATGAGCTGGGGCGTGAAATGCAGGCCGGCCGTGGGCGCGGCGGCCGAGCTCTCGCGGCGGGAGTACACCGTCTGGTACAGCTCCTCGTCGCCGGCGTAGTCTTTGATGTAGGGCGGAAGCGGCGTGTGGCCAACGGCGTGCAGCGCCTCGTCAAGCGAGGGCAGGGGCGTGGTGAGGCGTGCCAGGCGCTCGCCTTTCTGGGCATCTTCCAGCCAGTCCACGATCTCGGCCGACAGCGCCACGGTGCCCGCGGCGTCTGTGAAGTCCACCACGGCGCCGGTACCGGGCTTGAGGCGCTTGCCGGGGCGCACGAGCACTTCCCACAGCGCGCTGCGGTTCTCGGTGGGCGTGCCGTGCTGGCGCAGCAGGAACACCTCGGCCGCACCGCCCGTGCCGCGCTTCGCGCCCAGCAGGCGCGCGGGCATGACGCGCGTCTCGTTCGCCACCAAGAGGTCGCCCGGGCGCAGGTAGTCGGCGATGTCGCGGAAGATGCGGTCCTCCAGCGCGCCGGTCGCGCGGTCCATGACCAACAGGCGGCACCCGTCGCGGTCGGCGGCGGGCTCTTGGGCGATGAGCTCGGGGGGAAGGTCGTAGTCGAAGTCGGAGGTTTTCATGCGTGCGCGTCCTTTGTGCGGTTCGTATCGCGGGTTGTCGAGCCACCTATTATAGGCGTTCGCGCAAGCCGGCGGAACCAGCGCCTATCCGTCCCATTCCATCTCGTACCAGCATTCCAGCGAAAGCCCCGGCACGCGCTTGAACTCGTCCACGTTGTATGTGACGAGCACCGCGTTGTTCGCCACTGCGGTGGCGGCGATGATGAGGTCGTTCGGCCCGATCTTCTTTCCTGCCATTTCAAGCTCTCCGCGTATGCGCGCGTAGGCATGCGCGCATTTCGAGTCAAACGGCACCACTTCGAACGGCAGCGTGAATTCATCGACGAGCCAACGGGTTTTTTCCGGCCGCTTGCTTTTTTCGATGCCGAGCCTCAACTCGCCTTCCACGATAGCGGGGATTTTGAAGAGCTTCGGACTGCTATTGCGCATCATGTCGTAAGCGTAGGGGAGTTCTCCGCGCATGAAATCGATGCAGATATTGGAGTCGAGAAGATACACGGCCTTCACCTACAGCCATTTCCGAGGCGCGTCGAGTTCCCAGGGAATCTCCGGCGGTTCGACGAAGGTGTCGTCGTCGCAGGCCCCGTACAAGTTGAAAAACCCCTGCGGCCACCGGTTGCTCTCCGCATGATCGCGCAGCACGCCCGCCACGAATTTCGAGAGCGTTTTGTCCTCGCGCGCGGCGTTGGCGCGCAGGCTCTCCATCGTAGGACCGTCCAAGTACAAAGAAAGCTGCGGCATATCGCCTCCCAAGTTCGTCATATAACATACTTGGAAGTATACTTGTAATTGACGAGCATTGCAAGGCGTGCGGACCGGATGAATGGTTGGTTCCGACGGACGACGCATGCCTGCGGAGGGCTTTGACCCTGAGCTTGCGAGGGCGCTGTTTGCGTCAAAGCCAGGATTGAGCGTCCGATTGGGACGGTTCGCCTTATTGCTCGCGCTGCTGCTCGCGCAGGGCCTTGAGCGCCGCGCGCTTCTTGGCCTGCTTGTCGGCGTAGGCTTGTCGTTCGGCCTTCTTCGCGGCGCGGGCGGCTTCCTCGGCGGCGCGCTCTTGGGCGTGTGCGGCAGCCTCGGCCTCGCGGGCGGCGGCGCGCTGGCGCTTGCGCTCGGCGCGCTCGGCGGCGGCCTCGGCTTCGGAGAAGCGGCAGCCGCAGAAGTTCTGGCGGTACATGCCCGCCTCGCGGCTTCTGCGCGTGGCCTCGTCGTAGAAGGGGCGGTAGTCTTCGAACAGGGCGCCCACGCCGGCGTGGGCGGCGGCGCGCTCCAGCTCCTCGCGGATGACGTCGGTGAACTGGTAGGGGCTCACCGACAGCGTGGTGCCCACGGCATCGAAGCCCCGCTCGGCCGCAAGGCGGGCGGCCTCCTCGAAGCGCAGGCGGTAGCAGGCGCGGCAGCGGGGCTCGCGCAAGGGCGCTTCCGTCGCGCAGCGCAGCACGTCGCCGCCCGCGGCGGCGAGCGCGGCCTCGCCCACGCGCCCGGCTGCGGCCTCCCAGGCTCCGGGCTCCCAGGCGCCTTCGATCACGGGAACGCGCTCGCCCGCGGCCCAGGCGCGCAGCGTGTCCAGGCGGCGCCCGTACTCGGCCGCCGGTGCGATGTTCGAGTTCAGATAGGCTATCGTCAGGTCGTGGCCCGCCGCGCGCAGGATGCGCGTCGGCTCGAGCGAGCAGGGTCCGCAGCAGGCGTGAAGTAGCAATTTCATCGGGTTTCGGCCCTCCTTCGTCGCGTCGTTTATACTACCACGTTGAAAGAGACGCGCATTTTCGATCAAAGGAACATGCAATGGACGAACGCAACGGAACGTCCTCCGCCCCTGTCGACGCGGAGGATGTGCTGGACTCGTGGAACGCATGGGCGGCTTCGAACGCCCCCACGTCGGCTGACGAAGGCGGCGCCCGCGCCTACCGCGCCGTGTTCTTCGATTTGGACGGCACGCTGCTGCCCATGGAGATAGAGGAGTTCCTGGGCGCGTACTTCAAGGCCATCGGGCGCTACGTCGCCGAGCAGGGGCTCGACGCGCAGGCGTTCTCAGCCGGCTTCAAGGCGGGCATCGGGGCCATGGCGTCCCACGACGACGGCCGCACGAACGCCGAGGCGTACTGGGAGGCGTTCTTCCAGCACGTCGAGGGTGGCGAGGAGGCGTGGACGCCCCTGTTGAACGAGTTCTACGAGCGAGATTTCGGCGCCATCGGCAAGGGGGTGGAGGCGAACCCCGCCTGCGCCCGCGCGGTCAGGGCGCTGGCCGCGAAGGGCTACCCGCTCGTGCTGGCCACCATGCCCATGTTCCCGCACCGTGCGGTGGAGTGGCGTTTGAGCTGGGCCGGCGTCGATCCGGCGCGGTTCTCCCGCCTGACCTCGTTCGAGAACTCCACCTCGGTGAAGCCGAAGCTGGCCTACTACGCCGAGAACCTGGCCGCCTGCGGGCTGCGCGGCTCCGACGTGCTCATGGTGGGCAACAACACCGTGGAGGACCTGGCGGCCTGCGGCCTGGGCGTCGACGCGTTCCTCGTCACGGACCACCTGCTGGACCCGACGGAGGGCTTCGACCTGGCGTCCGTGAAGCACGGCTCCATGGAAGCGTTCGCCGCCTGGGTGGAAACGCTGCCCCCTTGCGCGAACCCGGCGACCGGCATCGAGGCGGGCGCCGTGTCAGCCGAGGCGCGCGAGGCGGTTCTGGCGGCCGACGCCGCTGACGGCTTCGACGCGGACGAGGCCTCCCGCATCGCCGCGCGCGCCGCGCTGGGCGACGACGCCGGCGGAGCGAGGGCGTAGCGTGGCGCTGTTCGACTGCGAGATCCAAGCGACGAGCGGCCATGCCCGCGCGCTCGCCTACGAAACGGCGCACGGGTCGTTCTGCACGCCCATGTTCATGCCGGTGGGCACGAGCGCCACGGTGAAGGGCGTCACTGCGGGCCAGCTGCGCGATCTGAACAGCCAGGTGGTGCTGGCGAACACCTACCACCTGTCGCTGCGCCCCGGCGCCGACGTGCTGGCCGAGGTGGGAGGGGTGCACCGCTTCATGAACTACGACGGCCCCATGCTCACCGACTCGGGCGGCTTCCAGGTGTTCAGCCTGGCCGACACGCTCAAGCTGGACAGCGAGGGCCTCACGTTCCGCTCCATCTACGACGGCACCAAGGTGCGCTGGACGCCCGAGAGCAACATGGCCATCCAGGAGCAGCTGGGCGCCGACATCGCCATGCAGCTGGACCA
>CAUEBO010000039.1 GCA_958454405.1 uncultured Eggerthellaceae bacterium
TGTGCCGCGTCGCGCGTCGGGAATGGTGCGCGGCGCCGGGCGGGACGGCCCCCCGCCGATGTAAGGCGCAGGGGACCAAACGCGGGGTGCGGCCCGAGGCGCGCACGTCGCGGATCGTCGGCAGGATTCTCCCCGTTCGCGAAGCTTTCTGCGGGGTTCGGCTGCTCTTTAGGCCCCGACGATCCCCTGGGACGCCAGCAGGCAAGCCAAAGCCGCAACCCAGAGCACGGCCACGGCGATGCGCACAGCGTTCGGCACCCGCAGGTTCTTGGCGGGGATCATGAGCATCGCGATGAGGCCGCCCAGCGCGCCGCCCAGATGCCCGCTGATCGAGATGCTGGGAACCAGGAAGGTGTACACCACGTTGACGGCGATGATGCTGAGCATGCTCTTGCTGTACTGCGCGTACAGCCGGCGGTTGCCCTTGTGCAGCGCACCCAGCAGGGCCACGGCCACGAACAGGCCGAACACGCTCGTGGAAGCTCCTGCGCTCACGGTGGGGCCGCCTCCCAGGAGCACGTCGGCGGCGTAGGACACGGCGTTGCCGGTGATCCCGCCGATGAAGTAGAGCGCGAGGAAGTTCCCTTTGCCCAGCACGCGCTCGAGCACTTCGCCGACGCTGTAGAGCGCCACCATGTTGAACGCCAGGTGCATGAGATCGACGTGCAAGAACATCGGCGTGACGAAGCGGTACAGATCGGCGGCGGACTGGATGGCGGGCGCGTACATCGCGCCCATGTCCACCAACACGAGCGTGGAGATGCTGAGGTTGAAGCCGCCGAAGCCCGAAAGCGCCGCCTCGACGGCGAACACGGCCACGTTGATGGCGATGAGGATCAGCGTCACGATGCGGAAGCGGTTGCTCTGGAAGAACCCGGGCTTGCTCGAGGCGAGCATCTTCTTCAGCTGCTCGTCGTCGATCACCTTTCGCGTCTCGTCTGTCGGGGCGTTCACCTTGTACGGCACGGGGGCTCCTTGCATGGCTTGATCGGTCTGCGGACGGTTAGCATCCTACCACGTCCCGTTCGAAAACCGCCGTGCGCGCCCCTCCTCCACCCATTCGCCAGGAGCCGCAAGGCGCCGCTCGTCCTACTCCGCGAGCACCGCATCCGCCCGGGTCATCTTGGGATCCGAAAGCCGCGGCCGCGCGAGCCGGAACCACGCGCAGGACGCCCGCATCCCTTCGCGCAAGGCCGTGCTCGGCGCCTCGAGGCCCCACCGCTTCGCCTTGCCAGCGTCCAGCAGGTACGTGCAGTCTCGGAAGGGAAAGAAGGATCGGGCTTCGAAGCTCCCCCGGCAGTCGACCTCCTTCAGGCGGACCTCCCCGCCCGCCGCCGCGGCGGCGGCCCGCACCAGCTCCTTCCAGCCCACGGCTTCAGGATAGGCGCAGTTGAACGCCTCGTAACCGCGTAAGGGGCAGGTGGCAAGGCTGACGAGCATGCGCACGAGATCGGCGATGAACACGAACTGCGCCGTCGTGCCGCCCCGCGGCACGGGAACGGCTCGGCCGGCGGCGATGCGGTCGAAGAAGAAGGCTTCGCGGTACAGGTTGTTGCCCGGCCCGTACACGTAAGCGGGACGCACGACCGCGAGGTCGAAGCCTTCCTGGCGCTGCCGGCGCGCAAGCAGCTCCTCGGCCGCCAGCTTGTCCAAGCCGTACGCGCCCCAATGCTCGTTGCCGCCCGTGGGAGCGTCCTCGCCAACCGGCGCATCCGAAGGACGGTACACCGCTCCCGAGCTCACGAACACGTAACGGGTTCCCTCCACCGGGAGCAGCGCGTCCAGAACGCCCTGCGCGTCGGCGGCGTCGTATCCCGACACGTCCCATACCGCGTCGAACGTCCTCCCGCGCAGGCATCGCATGCTCGATGGATCCTTCCGATCCGCGACGATGTGCTCGGACAGCCCGCGATAATCGACCGGCCGCTGGCCGCGCGTGAGGATGGAGACCTCATGGCCGGCCGCGATCAGCTCCATGGCGAGCGCCCGGCTGACGAACTGCGTTCCACCCAGAACGAGCGCCTTCATGCCGAGTCCTCCTTCGAACGGGGCCGCCCTCACTTCCCGTCGGCCGTCGCGTCGCCTTCCGCCAGCTCGAACGGCATCGGATCGACCGATCCGCGCCAGCGGGGCACGTCGAACTGGCGCGTCCACAACCCGACTGCGCGAACGGACACCATGTTCACGAACGCGAGCACGACGAGGCCGGCGAACATCCCCGCGAGCGTGCCCAGCGCCCCAAGCGCATCGAAGGACATCGAAAGGGCGGTTTTCGAAAGCGGGTCGATCAAGGCGGAAACCGCCTCTTGGACCACCGTCGTCGCAACGACGATGACGGCGATGCCGACGAGGCCCTTCCGGACCATGGCGAGCACCCGACCGAACTGCAGCCCCGCCCCCAGGCTGCCGTATATGCTCATCCGCATCGTCGACACCAGCACAAACGGCGACAGCACGAGGGACACCGCGTAGTAGACCGCGAACAGCGCCGGATGGATACCCATGCGCTGCTGGGCATACGCGTACAAGTCGAGTGCGATCGTCTGTTCCCCGGCAGTCGGAAAGAACGCCTGCGACGCCGCGACGAGCGCCACGTACACGAACGACAGCAGGAGGCCGTAGACCAGGCTGATGAGGAAAGCGTACCAGCCGCGCCAGTACAGCTTGCCGTCCTCGTTGCCGAACAGGCGCGCAGGAAGCGGGCGCTTCTGGCCCCAAGCCGCTTCGCGGGCCCAGCCGAACAGATAGCCGTTCAAGACGATGGCCCCGAAGATGGGGACGAGCGAGAGCAGCCCGATCTGCAGCGTCTTCACGATCCAGCCGGAAGAGCGCACGACGTCGCCGAACGCCTCGACGACGATCCCCCACCCCGATGCGAGCTTGTCTTTCAACGTGATGCGTTCCATAGCGCCATTGTACCCTATGCGAGCGGACTTCGAGCGGGGCGGCGCGACGCCTTTCCGTCTCGAGTGCAGGCCGACCCGACAGGCCGGCCCCTTGTTCTCGGAGCAGAGGCAAGCAGTCACGCAGGCCCGATGACCCCGGCCCTCAAACCGCAGGTGGCAGAAAACACGGTCGAATGTGCAGTCGCCGAGCGCGAAACCGGGCACAAGAATTTCGCGACCAGGCGTTTTATGCGGTCAAGGCGCGCGAAGGGCGCGATTCGGCCTTCCAGACTGCACATTCGACCGCGTTTTCGGTCAGTTCTGATTCAGCGCGACGGCAGCCGGGTCGCTCAAGGGGCCGCGCGCGTCGGCGCGCGCCAACGGTGGTTTGGCGACGGAGCGGGCAGGGCCGGGACGAAGGCGACGGGCTCAGCGGTTCACGGTTCGCAGCTCACAGGATTCCCACAGGGGCCGACGGTCTTTGTGGTAAGGTTTCCCCATGACGAAATCTCCGGGACAGAGCAGCCGAGCAGGCCTGCAGCCGGCGACGGGCCCTCGGCTCGTCGGGACCGTCGCGCGATGGCTCGCCGTCGCGGCGTGGGCGTGCGCCATCGTGTTCATGTCGTCGAACACCGGATCGAACCTCAACGACGACCTCGGCTTCTTCTCTGAGCTGTACCGAAACCTGCATGCGGTGCAGGAAAGCCTGTTCGGGCCTGGCGTCGATCTGCTTTCCCCTGCAGCCCACTTCGGCGAGTACGCGCTGCTCGGCTTCCTGCTCGCCAACGCCCTTCGGCAGCACATGCCGCTCAAGCGCGCCTGCCTGGCCGCAATCGCCTGCGCCAGCCTGTTCGGCGCCTCCGACGAGTTCCATCAGTACTTCGTGCCCGAGCGCATGTGCGATCCCCTCGACTGGCTCGTCGACACCTGCGGCGCGTCGCTGGGCGCGCTGATAGCGCGCTTCGCCTTCTCGAAAGGAAGGTAGGAGGCGCTTCCCGCCGGCACGGCGGCCGATCGCCCTCAGAACTCTCGGCCGAAGCGGTCCTGCCGCATCCGCTCTAAGCAGGACCCCGCAGATTCCCCGCACCTGCCATCGCCTCCCACGTCCCCCTCCCGCGAAGACCCCGTGCCCCTGCCCTGACGCCACCGTTGCATCTGGACGACGCGAAGGCGACGCTGCGCGCGGTTGCCGCGACGGCCCTCCGCGCGGGAGGTACGGTGTTCGCACCGTTCCCGCGAGCATGCGCCCGCCGCGCCCCACCCGGCCGCCCGGCCCTTGCGCGATCGCGGCAACGGCGGAGACCGACCTCGATCGAAGGAGAGCATATGAGCGCGAAGGAAACCAGAGACGCCGGCAGCGCCCCGCGGTCCAGCGCGTTGGGACGGGGGCTGGACACCCTCATGGGCGACGACGGCAAGCGGTCCGAGGACGCGCCTCGGGACGAATCGGATCGGAAGCCGAATGCGGGGACCGGAGCTTCCCCGGAAGCGGCCGGCGCCGGCCGAGCCGATGCCGCCGCGAAAGACGGCCTTGGTCCCGAAGGCTCCGACGAGACGGCCATCTACGTGTACGAGCGATCGCCATGCATCGCGGCGCGCGCGGGCTGCCTGATCGCCGCCGGAGCGGCAGGAGCGATAGCGATCTCCGCGTTCGCCCTTCTGGGCGTGAAGGCCGTTCTCACCATGGAGCGCGGAAAGCGCCTCTTCTGATCGGCGCCCCCGGGCGCGGCATGGCCGCCGACGGCGGTGCGGCCGCGCTAGGGAAGCGCCCCCGCGCTACGATCCGGACACGATGCCGCGGTACTCCTCCAAGCACACGCCGAGCTCGTGCATCTCGCGCGCCGCGTCCCGGCCCACGTAGCGGTAATGCCAGGGCTCGTAGATGATGCCGGTGACGTCGCTCTTTTCCTGGGGATAGCGCAGAACGAACCCGTACGTCCAGCTGTTCGCGATCAGCCACTGCTGCACCGGCATGTCCTCTTGGCTCGCATCTAGCAGCTGGTTGTGGGCGTCCACGATGTCGACCGCCAGCCCGAGCTGGTGCTCGCTCGTGCCGGGAACCGCAACGGAGGTACCCGCCTTCGCCTGGGCCTCTTCCCCAGAAAGCCCCTGCGATGCGAGCTTGCGGGCCTGCTCGTCGAAGAGCGCCTGCTGGCGCTCCTGCGTGCGGTACGACGAACAGACGAGGGGCTCCAACCCGGCCACCCGGCAGTCGTCGAGCATGCTCTGCAAGTCGGCATAGCACCGTTCGTCCACGGCTTGCCCGTTGTCCAGCTGGGCCAGCGTCACGTCGTAGCCCTCGGGAAGCTCGTTCCAGGGGTTGACCAGCACGAGGTTCCAGTCTTCGACGTGGGAAGGGCCCTCGTACGCCGCAGGCGCAGCTCCCTCGTCGGGTGCCTGCTGCTGCGGCGCCTGCTGCTGCGACTGGTCCGCAAGGGCGCTGTCCGCCACGCGCAGCCCGACGAACAGGCAGCCTATCACCAGAGCGTACGCCGCTGCCAGCTTCACCAACGCAAAGCGGCTGGATCGAACGGGCCTCATGAAGCGCCTCCGGGAACGCGGTCGTCGTGTTTTTCCATGCATGGGCATGCCTCCCTATCGGTTTCAGATACCAGGATAGAAAGGCGCTCCTTCTTATCGGCAGCGCAGGAGCATCGAAACGACATCATAGGTTGAAGTAGATCCTCTCGCCGTCCAGCATCAGGGGCAGCGCGCACTCCTCGGTCAGGCCGTCGACGGACCTCGACAGGACCACCGTGTAGGATGCGAAGCGCTGGTACACGTTCGCTTCCGCCGCTTCGCCCTCGACGACAACCCCGCCGTCGGAGGAGATGGCCGCATTGTCTTTTTCCGCCGCCTGGTCCAAATCGTACTCCAGCGAATCGATCGGGTACTGCGTCTGGCAGTACTCGAGCACCGAGAACACCGCTTCATGGAACGGGCTGTCGGCTGCGTACAGCTCGGAGGGGCCCACCCAGCCGTCGAACGCCACCACGCGCCCGCTCTGGTCGTCTATCCAGAGGACGGTCTGCGAATCGCCGTCGCCCCACGTGCAGCACCAGAAGATGCCGGAGGAGACGGGTGCGCCGGAGCTCGCGAACAGCATCGGCGTCGCGCTCAGCCCATCCGGGGCCGGCACCGTCAGCTCCAGCTGGACCGCCGCGCTCGCAGCGGCCTTCATGGCCTCCTCCGCCGTCATGCCCTCGCCCTCCGGAAGCTCCACTTGCGAGCGGTCGTGGGAGCGGAACAGCTCCAGCGTCTGGAAGAAGTCTTCCTCCTGGGAAAGGACCAGCGAGACGCTGGTGTCCTCCCACTGCTTGGTCTCGTGCTGCAGCTGCCGATCGACGAACGAAGAAGCGATCAGCGGGATGCTGGCGCCCACCGCGACGAGCAGGGCGACGAGCAGGACGGGGACGATGCGGACGGCTTTCATGCTGCGCCTCCCCTCAGCTCGACGATGACGGTCGTGCCCTTGTCGACCTCGCTCTCGAACCGCAGGGTCCCCCGGTGGAGGTCGACGATCTCGCGGCACAGGGACAGCCCCAGGCCCACGCCGCCCTGCGCGCGGGCGCGCGATTTGTCCACGCGGTAGAAGGCCTCCTCCAGATGGTCGAGCGCTTCCGGGGGAATGCCGCGCCCGTCGTCGCTCACGGATATCCTGCAGCCGTCGGAGAGCATCTCGCAGCGGACGCGCACGTTCCCGCCACGCCCGTCCATCGCCTTGCGGGCGTTGTCCCACAAGTTGACCAGCAAAGATTTGACCAAGTCGGGCTCGAGGAGGCACGCTCCTTCCTCGCATTCGCAGGACAAGGCGATGCCCTGCTCCCGGTACAGCGGCTCCCAGCGCGCCGCAAGGCCCTGGATGAGGGCCGAGGGAGACGCGTGCGAGAACGAGACGTCCTCCTGCTTCAGCACCAGCAGCTCCAGCAGCTTGCTCGACAGGTTCTCCAACCGCTTGCCCTCCGAGACGACGTAGTCGGCGGCCTGGGTCTGCTCCTCCGCGTTCAGCATCTGGCCCCGGATGAGGTCGGCGTAGCCGATGATGGAGGTCAGCGGCGTCTTGACCTCGTGCGCGAAGCTGCCCATGAACCGCTCCTGCCGCTCGGCGGCGTCCTCCAGCCTCGAGACGTTCTCTTCCAGCGATTCCGCCATGCCGTTGAAGTCGCGAGCCACCAGGCCCACCTCGTCCTCAGTCCTGATGCGCACGCGGGTGGACAGCTGCCCAGCCGCAATGGAGCGGGAGGCCTCGGACAGGCGCACGAGCGGCGCGGTGAGCACGCGCGCCAGCGTGTACGAGAGCACGGCGCACAAAGCCGCCATGAGGAAGAACACCCACTGGTACGTCACCAGCTGCGCCTGGCGCGCCTCGAAGAGCGGCGAGACGTCGAACGCCATGTCCAGGTACAGCGTCTCCTCGCCCGCCTCAAGCGCCCCCGAAAGGGCGAGCAGATGCCCGCCGGCCTCCGTCGCGGCGTGCCGCATCTGGCACCTGCCGAGCGCCGGCAGCTCGTCGGGGCGGGCGAGGTCGGAGGCGTTGTGCTCGTACACGGTTTGGGAGGAGGTGTAGAGCCGCAGCGCGTTCCACGACCCCTCGTTCTGCTCGGACAGCTGCCTGAGCGTATCGGAGACGTCGGCGTAGTCGGTCTGCTCGGAAGCGCTGTTGACGATCTGGAGGGTGCCGAGCACCATCTGGTAGGCGCTGTAGGCGGAAGCCTCCTCGCGCTCCAGGGAGTCGTGGAACGACAGGGTGATGAGCAGCCCGCCCCCCACTCCGAACAGCACGGAGAGCAGCCCCAGCATGCACAGCGTTATCTTCAGCCGAAACGTCACGTCACGCCTCGAGCCGGTAGCCCACCTTGTTCACCGCCAGCAGGCGGTCTTCCCAGCCCACCTTCTTGCGCAGGCGCTGGACGTGGAGGTCCACCGTCTTGCTGCCGTACTGGTACTCCCCTCCCCAGACCCGCTCGTAGATGGTCTCCCGGTACAGCGCGCGCCGGGGGTTCTGGGCGAACAGGAGCAACAGGTCGTACTCCTTCTTCGTCAGGGAGACCTCCGCGCCGTCCTTGCGGACCTGCATGGCGTCGGCGTCGATCTGCAAGCCGCCCACCTCGATGACCGCCTCGTTCTTGCGGTACCGGCGCAGCACGACGTCGATCCGCGCCAGCAGCTCCACGATCTCGAAAGGCTTGACGATGTAGTCCTCGGCGCCGGCGCGCAGGCCCCGCACGCGATCGGCCACCGCGTTCTTCGCCGTGATGAAGATGACCGGCACCTCGAGGGGCCGTATGAGCTCCATCAGCTCGAACCCGTCGATCTCGGGCAGCATGACGTCCAGCAGCACCAGGTCGTAGCGTTCCCGTTCCAAGAGGTCGGCCGCCTCGGCGCCGTCGTAGGCGCACGCGCAGGAATAGCCCTCCTTGGTCAGGCTCAGGCGTATCAAATTCGATATGGGTCGCTCGTCTTCGACGATCAGTATCCGGATCAAAGCGCAACCTCCCTCATGTGCGGATTCCACCCTACCTCGTTTCGGCATCAAAATGGCAAAAGCCGCGAAGTCTCCGCGACATCGCCGCATGGCCTTTGGACGCGGGCGATTGCGGAAAAGGCGCCGGAGCCCCCGCCGCGCGCCGATGCCCGATGCGGAAAACCCGACGGCCGCGCCAAGATGGAGCGAATTTCGCAGATGATGCCGTTTCGATGCCCTTTCGTTGCCGGGCGGAGGGAGGCGCCCTGTACGATCATGCCAGCCGATGAAAGGCGCGCGGGCACGAAGAAGCCCCGCCTCCGTCCGCAGCGCAGATGCGCGCGAAAGAGGCGGTGCAGAAAGGAGCAGGCCGTGTTCTCGACGATCGACGGTACGCCTCGAGCAGTGCCGACGACGAGCGCAGAGGCGCCACTTCCCTTCGGTTCCGAGCGCAGGGCTTCCGCCTCCACGGCCAGAACCATTGCCGAAGCGGCGCTCGCGATCGCATCGCTCCCCTTCGCGATGCTGGTCATGGGCCTTTTCATCAAGCTGTTCGGATAGCGCGGCCCATCAAGACAATCCTCGCTGCCGACGGCGCCGCGATCTCGTGATGCTTCCCTCCCTCCCCATCACGACGGTCGCGGCGCCCGCGGCGCATCTCCGGAAGCCCGTCGATCGTCCGTCTCACACATCGCATGCGCGGCCCCTCCGCCGGATCAGCAGCCGCATGCCCGGCCCTCCCTTGCCCAGCCCTCCCGTTCCGCGCAAGGAGGGCGGCTGGCGCGCCGTCCTCGTCGATATCGGCTACAATGATGCCATGGACCGCAGCGCGCACATACTCATCATCGAAGACGACGGCGACATCAACGCCGTCATGGCCGCCTCGCTCGCCAAGGCGGGCTACGAGTGCACCCAGGCGTTCTCGGGAAGCGAGGGCCGACTGCTGCTGAAGGCAGCGGCAACGGAGGGCAGCCTGCGGGCGTTCGACCTCGTCATCACCGACCTCATGCTGCCCGGAGCGTCCGGCGAGGACCTCGTGCGGGAGATCCGGGCGGGCAGCGACGCGCCCGTCATCGTCGTCTCGGCGCGCTCCGAAGCCGCCGACAAGGTGGAGCTTCTGCGCCTGGGCGCCGACGACTACCTGGCCAAGCCGTTCGACCTCGACGAGCTGCACGCGCGCGTGGCCGTGCAGCTGCGCCACGCCGCGCGCGGCGGCGGCCGGTCCGCCGCGCTGCGCTTCAAGGACTGGGTCATCGACCCTGAAGCCCGCACGCTCACCGCAGCCGGCCAGCCGGTGAAGCTCACGCGGCTGGAATACGCCATCGTCGAAACCCTCGCGCGCCGTCCGAAGAAGGTGTTCACCAAGCGCGAGCTGTTCGAGGCGGCGTGGAACGAGGAGTGCTTCGTCGAAGAGAAGGCCGTGAACGTGCACATGAGCAACATACGCGGCAAGCTGAAGGCGTCCGGCACCGAAGGCTACATCGAGACGGTGTGGGGCATCGGGTTCAAGCTCGCCGACTGACCGGCGGCGCCCGGGAGCGGCTTAATCCTTTCTTAACCCTTTTCGAGCGGATTGCTGAACACCTTTTCCGTATCGTGGTTGGCATGAGGAAAGCAACGCTGAGATACGGAAAGGAGCATGGCGTGAACGTGATCGAGACGCACGGGCTCATGAAGTCCTTCGGCGGCCGAACGGCCGTCGACCAGTTCGACATGCACGTGGGCCAGGGCGACATCTACGGGTTCGTCGGGCGCAACGGAGCCGGCAAGACGACGGTGATGAGGATGCTCGCAGGACTGGCCGCCCCCAGCGGCGGCGAGGCGCTGGTATTCGGAGCGGATCCGAAGGAGGCGAGCGCGGCGCGGCGCATCGGCGCGCTCATCGAGTCGCCGGGGCTGTACGGCACCATGAGCGCCTATGACAACATGATGCTCAAAGCGCTCGCGCTGGGACTCGTCGACCCGAAGGAGAAGGCGCAGAGCCTGCTCGCCTTCACGGGCCTGGGCAACGCGGGATCGAAGAAGACGAAGAACTTCTCCATGGGCATGAAGCAGCGTTTGGGCCTGGCGCTCGCGCTGCTGGGCGACCCCGACCTGCTGCTGCTCGACGAGCCGCTGAACGGTTTGGACCCCGAGGGAGCGCGCGAGATCCGCCAGCTCATCATGCGCCTGAACGACGAGCGCGGCATCACGGTGGTGGTGAGCTCGCACGTGCTGGAGCAGCTGGGCAAGATGGCCACGCGCTACGGCGTCATCCGGGAGGGCCGCATGGTGCGCGAGATGACGGCGGCCGACGTCGACCAGGAATGCAGCGACTTCCTGCGCCTCGACGCGGCCAACCCCGCGCTCGCTCTGGCCGTGCTGCAGGAGCGCTTCCCCGCGCTGCGCCTCCAGTCCATGCCCGACGCGTCCATACGCATGCACGGCGACGTCGATCCGGGCCAGGTGGGCGCCGTGCTGAACGAGAAGGGCATCGCCGTCCAAGGCCTGTACACGCACAAGCGCGATCTGGAAGAGTTCTTCGTTGAGATGATGGGGGCTGAATACCATGGTTAATATCATGCGGATGGATCTGTACCGGCTCGTCCACGGCAAGTCGCTGTGGATATTCCTGGCCGCCATCGCAGCCCTGGCCGCCATGGGCGCGGGCATGATGGGCGTCGTCACCGACCCGGCGTTCATGGAGTCGATGGCCATGTCCTACACCAACGGCGCTCCGGCGGGCGTCAACATCGGATTCTCCTCCTCCGGCCCGGACGCGAGCGACTTGGCCGAGGCGAACGCCGCCGTCGCGATGCTCGCGCAGGGCCTGTCGCCGGAAGCGCTCATCGGCAACGTGTTCCTCGGCGGGGGCGGCCTTTCCTGCCTGTTCGTCGTCTTCCTCGCCATATTCCTGGCATCGGAGTTCGAGAGCGGTTTCAGCAAGAACGTGTTCACCGTGCAGCCGAGGCGCCTTGCACTCTTGGGAGCGCGCACGCTCGAAGTGCTCGTGCTGGCCGCGCTGTTCACGGCGCTCATGATAGGGGCGACGCTGGCCACGGCCGCCGTCGTGGGCCTCGAGCTCGAGCCCACCCCGCCGACCGACCTGCTTCTGTGGGGAGCGCTCGTCGCGCTGACGGCTGCGGGCTTCGGCATGCTCACCGCGCTGGCCGTGTGGGCGACGCGCAAGATGGCTGCGGGCATCGTCATCGGGATCGTGCTGGGCGCGGGCCTCGTCACCGCCGGGCTCCAGGCTTTGCTGCTGCTGGCGCCCAGCGCGTCTCACCTCGCGGACTACACGCTCAGCTCGTGCATGGCCTCGCTCTCCCAGGGACTGGGCGGCCCCTTGGGCGCGCCGCACATCGCGCTCGTCGGCGTGGCGTTCATCGCCGTCGCCGCCGCGCTTTCCGCCGTCGCCCTCCGGAAGAAGGACGTCTGAGCCATGGAAATCGCGCTCGCCTTGCTCGCCGCCGCCGTCGCCGCGCTGGCGGTCCAGCTGATCCGTTCCGAACGGGAGCTGCGCGCCATCGCGCGGTTCCTGGTCGACCGTGACGCGCGCAGCAACTCCCGCGTGACGGTGTCGGTCCACACGCGCGGCTTCGTGCGCTTGGGGCAGGCCGTCAACCGGCTGCTCGATCGGCAGCAGGGCGAGCGCATCGCCGCGGAAGAGGCCAAGCGGGACCTTCGGCGCGGACTCACCTACCTCTCCCACGACATCCGCACGCCGCTCGCCGGAGCGCAGGGCTACGCGCAGCTGCTGGACGGCGAGCAAGACGAGGAGCTGCGGGCGCGCTACCTGGACGTGATAGGGCGGCGCCTCGGCGATGTGGGCGGGCTGCTCGACCAGCTGTACGCCTACGCCCAGGTGCAGGATCCCGACCAGCGCATCGAACGCGGCCCCGTCGACGTCGACGCGGTGCTGGCCGAATCGCTCGCCTCGCTGTACGCGCAGTTCAAAGAGCGCTCGTGGGCGCCGGCCATCAGCCTGGAGGACGAGCCCCTCGTCGCCCTCTCGAACGCCGACGCCCTTGCGCGCATCTTCCGCAACCTGGCGGCGAACGCCCTGCGCTACGGCAGCGAAGCGCCGCGCATCGAGCGGCGCGGATCGACGCTCACGTTCTCCAACCGCGCGGCGGATCCCGAAAGCATCGACGTCGACCGCCTGTTCGAGCGCTTCTACCAGGGGGATCGGGCACGTTCGCGCGACGGGAGCGGACTGGGGCTGGCCATCGTGGCCCAGCTGGCGAAAGCGCTCGGCATCGCCCTGGATGCGCGCCTCGAAGGCGACGTCCTGTCCGTGGCCCTGGAATTCCCGAGCCCGCCCTGCGGCGGCTGAGGCGCCGCAGGGCGCGAACGCTCTCGAACCGCGCTGCCGGACGCCCGCGTCAGGCCTTTTCGCCCCAGCGCGCGAACCCCTCGGCCTCGATGCCCAGCTGCTGCAGCGCTTTCGCCACGATATGGCGTTCCACGTCCTCCAGGCTCTCGGGCCGATGGTAGTACGACAGCACGGGCGGGCACACCGACACGCCCGGCAGCGCCGCAAG
Source organism: uncultured Eggerthellaceae bacterium (assembly GCA_958454405.1). Lineage (GTDB taxonomy): Bacteria > Actinomycetota > Coriobacteriia > Coriobacteriales > Eggerthellaceae > Enteroscipio. The sequence goes on from CAUEBO010000039.1 coordinate 12,873, forward strand.
GCGCGCCAGGTTCTGCAGATGGATGGCGCTCAAAGGCGCTTCGCGCGCCACCAGCACGAGGCGGCGCCCCTCCTTGACGGTCACGTCGGCCGCCCGCAAAAGCAGGCTGTCGGAGTAGCCGCTGGCGATGCCCGCGACGGTCTTCATGCTGCAGGGAACCACGATCATGCCCGCCGTCCGGAACGTGCCGCTGGCGATGGGCGCATCGAGCGTGCCGTCGTCGTGGCAGACGTCGGCCAACGAGGCGATTTCCTCGAACGGCTCGTCGATCTCGTAGGACGCCGTGGTGAAGGCGGCGGCGCTCGCCACGAGATGCGTCTCGATGCCCCCGATCTCGCGCAGCATGCGCAGGCAGCGAGCGGCGAGCGGGGTGCCGCTCGCCCCCGTCACGCCGACGACGACGCGCTTCTTGTCGGCCTTATTCGCCATCGAAATCGGGCACCCAGTGCTTCGGGTCCACGTCCATGAAGCGCGCCCGCACGAAGCGGTGCTTCTCGGAATACGGCACGGTGCAGTCGAAGATGGTCTTGCAGGCTATGCCGTGCTCGCGGATGCTCGGCGACATGGAGGGGTCGTTCGACGGATCGAGCGGATGGCAGCGCACGCCGGGGATGGCGACGACGTCCGCATCGCCCTGGAAGCGCGTGTTCATGGCCCACAGCACGTCTTCCATGTCGAACGGGTCCACGTCCTCGTCCACCAAAAACACGTGCTTGAGCTCGCTGAACGCCGAGAACGCGAGCAGCGCGGCCTGGCGCTGGCGCCCTTCGTCGGACGGCTGCGACTTGCAGAACTGCAGCACGGCCAGGTACTTGCCGCCGCCGGTGCTGGAGCAGTAGACGTTCTTCAGCTTGCCGGGCATGGCGCGCTCGACCATGGACAGGATGCTGGCCTCGGTGGGAATGCCGGCCATGGAGGTGTGCTCCTCGCTCGGCCCGATGCAGGTCTGGAAGATGGGGTCCTTGCGCGTGGTGATCGCCTTCACCTTGATCACGGGGATCTCAGGCACGGCAGGGCCCGTGTAGCCGGGGAATTCCGGCATGGCGAAGCCGCTGCCCGATTCGCGGTCCTCGGGGATACGCACGTTCGGCAGAATCTCGCCCTCGATGACGTACTCGGCGTTCGCGATGCACAGCTCGTCGATGGTCAGGCACGGCGCGAGCTCCACGGGGCGATCGCGCAAAGCGCCGGCGATGCTCAGCTCGTCGTAGCCGAGCGGCGTGGTGGGCGGCTCGAAGCACGTGGACACTTCGATGGCGGGATCCACGCCGATGCTGATGGAGATGGGCAGCGCTTCGCCGCGCGCTTCCGCCACCTCGTAGAAGTGGCCGATATGGCGCGCTCCGGGCACCATGTAGATGGTCAGCTCGTCGGGGCCCTGCAGGCACATGCGGTGGATGGTGACGTCGTGCGCGCCCGTCTCGGGGTCGTGCGCGTAGCACATGCCCAGCGTCAGGTACGGGCCCGCGTCGTCGGGGGTGTTCGTGGGAGCGGGCAGGATCTTCCTGATGTCGAAGCCCTCGTCCTCGGCCCGGTACACCACTTCCTGGCAGAGCGCCTTGTCGGCCCCCACCGTCACCGGGGCGACGGGATGGTCCACAGCCTCGTTGAGCATGAAGCCCAGCTGCTTCGGATCGCGGCCGAGCAGGTGCCCGACGCGCGCGCGGCTGGCCAGAAGCCCGATGTGCACGCGGGCCCCGGGATGCCCCTTGATGTTGTTGAACGTCATGGCCGGGCCCAGCCTCGTGGGCCGCTTCACCGTGCCGCCCGAGCCGATGTGGCGGTACACGCCCGACAGCTCGTCGATCGGGTCCACCTCCACGTCGGTTTCGATGTACTGTCCGGGAATGCCCTTCAAAAGCTCGATAGCGCTGCGCAGATCGTATACCTGGTTCTCCATGGCCCCAGTCCTTTCTCAGCCCCTCTGTTGCATGCGATGCACCTTTTCGCGTCCATCGCATTGTAGCAAACCGCCGTCGCCGCCGCTGCCCGCAGCGCGCGCCCGCCTCAATGCGGGATTCAACGTCCTCGGCCCGAAACGCACGGGTGCGCAATAGGCGGAGGACGGCTCTTCGGCGCCGCTGCGCTCGAGGCTGCAACGCAGGCCCTTGGAAACCCAAGCGAGCGGCCCGGTCGATCGCATCCGGGAAGGCTGCGCTCAGCCCCGGCCCGACAGCCCGCGCATCGTCCGCTCGCCCAAATCGATGAGCTCCTGGCGGCCGTGCGTGCCGGTTTTCGCGTAGATGCGCCGCAGATGGGTGTCCACGGTGCTTTTTGATATGAAGAACTCGGCCGCGATGCGCTCGCCCGTGCGGCCCTTGAGCGCCAGCGGCAGGATCTCCGCCTCGCGCTTCGACAGGCCGTGCTCCTCGGCGATGAGGCGGCATGCGTCGTCGAAGCGGTCGGCCTCGCGCACGATGACCGACAGCGCCCGGAAATCGCGCTCGGTGAACAGGAAGAGGTAGGCGAACAGCGCGGCCAGGCCCGCGAAGGCGGCCACGGCATAGGGCACTTGGCCGGCCGGCTCCAAAGGCTCGATGCAGTTGCCCAGCACGATGCCGGCCATCTCCCCCGCGTACAGCGCGGCGAACCCGACGGCGAAGACGATCGCGGCGTCTTGGGCCGTGATCTTCGACATCACCAGGAACAGCGACACGAGCACGCAGGAGAGCCCCAGGTAGCCCGCGAGCACGATGGCCTCGCCGGGCACGCCGAACGATCCGAGCACCGGCACGAACAGAAAGCCCGCCATCATCACGAGCACGGCAAGGCGGTACACGCTGTCCAGCGGGCCCTCGTCGGCGACCCCGGGCGCCTCCGCGCCGGCCCCGTCGTCGAAGACGCCGGGGGAAAGCAGCTGCAGCGCCGCCGCGCAGAACAGCACGAACAGCAGCAGGGTGGCCGCGAAGGCGGGCGTGGAGGCCATGCCGGGGTCGGAGCCGAACGTCTCCATGAAGCCCGCCGCGAGCCCGAAGAGGACGGTCCCGGCCATGATCTTCTTCGACAGGCGCGCGCCTTCCTCCCGCTGCTCTTTGGTGGCCAGCAGGTCGCCGAACGTGATCCCCGGGCGCGCGGCGCCCCCGCCCGCCCCGTCCGGCGCCGCATCCGACCCGGAATCGGCCCCGCCTGCCAGCAGGCCGCGCAGCGCGAAGGCGCTCCCGAGCGGCAGGAGCTTCAGGACGAAGGGGGCGTACGCCCACGGCACGACGGCGACGGCGAGGCATGCAGCGGCCGCAACGGCCGAGGCAGCGAACACCCCGCGCACGGAACGGCTTATCGGCTGGCCGCCGAGGGCGCGGCCCCACGCCGCCAGCATGAGGCCCGCAGGAACGCCGACCAGCGCGCTTTCCACGACGATGCCCTGCTCGCCCGGATCCCCGAGCGCCGGCACGAGCGACCCCACCACGAGCAGGCCCGCATAGCACCACAGAAGCGGGCGCGCGAGCAGCGCGTCGCGGGCGCGCGGCGAGGCGGCGCGCAGCAGGACGAACGCGGCCGCCATGCACAGCAGCGTGCCGAAGAGGTCGGCCCGCTCGAACGCATAGGCCCCCTCGCCGAACGCCCGGTTCGCGCCGAGGTAGAACAGCGAGAACACGAACCCCTGGTTGCACGCGAACCCTGCGACGATGCGCAGGGCGTCGGCAGGGGCGCTTCGTTCGGCAGACGGGCCGGGTCGCACGGGGTTCCTCCTTCGTCGGGGTCTCGAGCCGGCCGCTAGGAAACCGCGGCCGTCGACCGTCCATGATAGCAGAGCCCTCGCAAGGCTCCGCGCGGGCCGGACGTTCTCCCCCATATGCGCAACCGCCCGCGGCATGCTTGCCGCGGGCGGTTGCGGGGCGCAGGGAGGGAGGGGATGCGCCGCTTGGAAAGAGAGTTGTCGGAATACCGGGACTAGGCGGTCTGGCTCGCCTTCGACGAGGCCTTCTTGGCGACGACCTTCTTGGGAGCAGGCTCGGCGGCCTCCTCCTCTTCTTCGTCTTCCACGGCGAGGTCGGCGTTCTCCAGCTTGTCGTCGCCGCCCAGGCCTTCGCGCAGGCTCTTCACGGTCTTGCCGAGCGAGGCGCCGAGCTTCGGCAGGTTCTTCGGGCCGAAGATGAGCAGGGCGACGGCGAGGATGATGAGAAGTTCGGGCATGCCCATGCCGAGTATTTTCATTGCAAGCGCCTCCTTGAGCGTTCAAGCGGGCGGCCGTCTGCGCCGCGCGCTTTATGTACGATGGGAACAGTATGCCCGCCCGGCGCCGCCGCGCCTATCGTGCAGACGCATGATTTTGCAGGATCCGGGCACGGGCGCTGCGTCATGCAAACGGAGTATGCGCTGCATCGTACCTGTTCAAAGCTCTTCTGCCATGATCCTGCCCGCCAGAGCGCCCATCACGCTCGCCATCATGAGCCCGCGCGTCCACCCGCTCGAATCGCCCAAGCAGCGCAATCCGCTGACGCTCGTCCGGAAACGGGCGTCCATGTCCACGCGGTTGCTGTAGAACTTGAGCTCGGGCGAGTACAGCAGCGTTTCGCGCGCGGCGAAGCCCGGCACCACCTCGTCCACCGCGAGCATGAAGTTGACGATGTTCGTCATGGCGCGGTAGGGCATGGCGGCCGTGATGTCGCCGGCCACCGCATCGGCAAGGGTGGGGGCCACGTTCGACTGGCGCAGCTCCTTGTCCCATGTGCGCTTGCCGTCCAGGATGTCGCCGAAGCGCTGGACGAGGATGCCTCCGTCGCCCAGCATGTTCGTGAGCTCCCCCACTTTCTGGGCGTAGGCTATGGGCTGATCGAACGGGACCGAGAAGTTCTGCGAGCACAGCACGGCAAGGTTGGTGTTCGGGGACTTGCGCTCCTTGTACGAGTGGCCGTTGACCACGGCGAGCCCGCCGTCGTAGTTCTCCTGGCTCACGAACCCGCCCGGATTCTGGCAGAACGTGCGCACTTTGTTCTTGAACGGGAGCGGGTAGCCGACGAGCTTGCCTTCGTACAGCACGTCGTTGACCGTTTCCATGACCTCGTTGCGCACCTCCACGCGCACGCCGATGTCCACCGGGCCGGCACGGTGCGCTATGCCGTGCTCGCGGCACATGCGGTCGAGCCAATCGGCCCCGCGCCGGCCCGTGGCCACCACCGTCTGGCGCGCGCGTATCTCGCAGGGCCCGTCGGGCCCGTCGACCGCAACGCCCATGCAGGCGTCGCCTTCGGTGAGCACCTGGGTGCACGAGGTGCGGAACCGCATGTCCACTCCGGCGTCCAGGAGGTGCCGCTCGATGCGGGCGTACAGCTCGCGCGCCCGCTCGGTGCCGAGATGGCGCAGCGGGCAGTCCACGAGCTTGAGGCCCGCCCTGATGGCACGGCGGCGGATCTCGTCGACCTCGGGGCGCTTCTCGGCGCCTTCGACGCGTCCGTCCGCTCCGAAGGCGAGGTAGATGCCGTCCACTTCCGCGATGGCCTTCTGAGCCTCGTCGCGCCCGATGAGCTCCGGCAGATCCCCGCCGACGTCCGCCGAAAGCGACAGCTTGCCGTCCGAGAACGCGCCCGCCCCCGAGAACCCCGTCGTGATGCGGCACGGATCGCAGCCCCGGCACGGCCCCCCGCCCTGCTTCGGGCACGAGCGGCTCTCGACGGGCAGCCCCTTGTCGACCATGACGATGCGGCCCTCGAAGCCGCCGTCAAGCAGCGCGAGCGCGCAGAATATGCCCGCCGGGCCCGTTCCCACTATCGCGACGTCGGCTTCAACATGATCCACGAAGGCCTTCCTTTCCCGATCGCCCGGCCGTCCGCCTGATGCCGGGCCCGTTCCACGGCTCCATTGTACCCTTGCGCACGCGCCGGGCCCCGAACCGTGAAGAACTTCTGAAGAGGCTTTGTGCATACGGAGAATGCCCTGTGGCGGTTCGACGCAGTCGACACGGCATCCGCGGAGGCGCGCGCCGGTTTGCTACCATACGGTCCCACGGCCGTAACCGCACCCGAATCCAACCTGACGCGGCCGAGGAAGGATGCTGCTCCATGGCATCGAGATCGACCTTGACGGCCGCCTCCTTCGCGGCGGCCCTGGCAGTGCTCCTGTTCTGCTGCGCGCCTTCGGGCAGCGCCTTCGCCTCCCAAGGCCCGGACGGCCTTTCGCCCGCATCCCCGTCGCACCGGCCGGACGGCGTGCAGGACTCCTCCCCGGCCGCAGGGCTGGCGGCCTCGGCCGGCGCAGGAGCGCTCTCGTCGGCGCTCGCGGCGGCGGCCTCCAACGCCGACGCGGCCGAGCAGCGCGCCTTCGAGCTCGTCCGGCAGGAGGCGGCGAAGCGCGACAAGCGCCTCGACTACGACCCCGCGCTCATCGAAGCCGTGGGCAGCCAGACCGCCGACGGCCACTGGGGCTGCTGCCCGGGTTATTCCTGCGCCTACGGCGACGCCATCCTGACCGGCCGAGCCGTCGACCACAGCGCCTACACCTGCCGCTGCTGCACCTGGCCCGGCTGGGGCGGCGGCGATTCCTCCTTCCGCTCGCTCGGATCGAACGACGCGCTCCTGAACGAGGCCTACGACGAGATAGCGGCCGGACGCCCCACCGTCATCCACGTCGCGGGCCCCTCGGGCGAGCACTGGATCTGCCTCATGGGGTACCGCGGCGTCGACGACGCGGGCAGCCTCTCCCTGGACAACTTCTACGCGCTCGATCCCGTCACGGGGTCCGAGATCGTCGCCTCCGACGGGTACGCCCTGTACGGAGATTTCTGCGAGCACGTGAGCGACCTGCGCTGACGTGGACGGCTCCGCAGCGGGCGCCGAGGAGCCTTGGCGGCCGTCCCTCAGAACAAGCGCAGCTGGGATGGGGGCAGCTTCGGCATCGCGCGGTCGCACACCATGTCGCCGGGGCGCAGCCCGTCGCACAGCATCGGCGCGGCGGGATCGTAGCGACGCCTGCGCCAGGGCGTCCCTTGGAGCGGCGCGCCGGGATTCGCATAGCAGTACGCGCAGCCGTGCGCGCACGTGTCATAGGACCCCACGTCCACGCTCGGCGCGCAGCGGCAGGCGCCCCGCCCGTCCGCGCCGCGAGGCGCGCCGGCATCGACTCCCGCCACGCGCGCGACGAGGCCCGCGTCGATGCAGCCCGAACGCGCGAGCCCGGCGTCGTCGAGCGCCTCGTCCCCGCACCCGCCCACCGCGATGCCGCGCGCGGCGCCCAGCTCGGCGAGCCTAAGGGCGAGCGGGCCCTTCTGCTTGGCAGGCACGTCCCCCAGGCCGAGCGCGGCCATGCGCCGCGCGATCTTCGGATAAACATCAAGGAAGCTCAGACGGCAGGCGGCCGTGCAGCCCTGCAGGCGGTCGGCGATGGCCTCGAAGCAATGCAGATGGTGCTCGATGGTGTAGCGCCCGCCCACGAGGATGGGGCTGTAGCGCCACACGACGCGCTCGGGGCCGATGGCGCGGGAGAGCCCTTGGAACGTCTCGATGAGCCGGGCCTTGCGCGGCAGCCCCGGCTCCACGTCGGCTCCGTAGGCATTGAGCGTGAACTGCACGAAGAACGGAGCGGGCGCTGCGCGCTTTAGCCTCTCGACGCCCGCCAGAAGCGGAGCGGGATCCTTCGTCCAGAAGGCGATGCAGTCGACCGATGCGCCGTCGAGCGGCACCCTGCTCACCTGGGAGCGGCTCACCGGGTTGCGGACGAGCGCGAACCCCTCGTCGAAGCGGTTGATGAGCCAGTCCAGGTAGTAGCGGGGTATGTCGGTGCGCCGCGAAGCGCTGACTATCATGGCAGGAACCTTTCGAAGCCGGAGCGTCTTGGAGCAAACATACCATACATTTGTTCGCTTTACAAGCGGGATAGGATCCGGGGGCGAAGCGAACGGGTCGGCTACAGCTCCTCGATGACCTTGGCGGAAACGACGTTGCTCGGCGAGATGAGGATGGCGCCCACCGACCCTTCGTCGGGCGCGTCGACGTAGAACGTCCCGTCGCGGGTCTCGCCCATCACGAACAGCTCCTCGTCGAGCGTGGACAGCACGATGTCGACGCCCTCGACGTCCTCGACGAGCTTCTTGTCGGAGACGAGCACCACGATGAAGTCGACCTCGTGCTCGGCGAAATAGGCGATCTGCTTCTCGATCGCGCGCACGGGCGTGGGCTCGAGGACGCTGAACACGCCGAACCGGTGCTCCCCCTTCTTGAGGATGGTGCCGTCGGAGTACCGCTCGGGGTGAACCGTGTCGAGCGCGAACACCGTGGCGCCCTTCTCCTCGTAGCTCTCCTTCGCCTGGGCGACCGTGAGCGTTTTCTTGGAACCCTTCAGACTGCCCGCAGAGCCGCCCGCGCTTCCGGCGCCGCTGCCGGCGGACGAGGCGGCGCCTTGATCGGCAACGTCCGAACCGGAGGCGCCTGCGCCGTCGGAGGGCGGATCCGCCTCGCCGGAATCTGCGCCGGCCGAGGAGTCCTCGTCGTCGGACCGGTCGGCGGAATCGGCCCCCGAGCGGCTCGCGGGCTTCACAGGATGCTCGACGCCGGCGTACACGATGGCCGTGTAGCCCTCCATGCTGCCGAACGTGTCGTCGATGTTGGAAGCCGCCACGTTCCAGGAATGGCCCGCGAACAGGTACCATCCGAAACCGCACAGGCTGAGCACGATGAGCCCGGCGAATACCGCCAAGGCCATTCTCTCCCGGGACTGAACAGACAACGTGGACATAATGCCGGTATTATACCCGTGGCGCGCCAGACGACCCGGACAGCCCGGCAAGCGACAGAATATCGACAGGTTGGGCGCAGGGGCGTTCCCCGCGCGAAGGAGGCCGCCGCCTGGACGAGCCGACAGGCGGGATTTCCGCAGGCATCGGACGGCCGCTCACACGAGCTTCTCGTAGGCGACGCGTTCGGGAGTGCCCCCTTCGGCATGGGCGATGTAGATGGTGCCGCAGTGCGCGAAGCCCGCCTTTTCCAACAGGCGGCGCATCGGGACGTTTCCCGGATGCGTGTCGATGCGGACGCTTTCCGCCCCCCGATCCCGCGACAGGTCCACGGCTCCTGCCAGCAAAAAGGACGCTCCTCCCCGGCCTTGGAAGCCGGCTCCCACCGCCACGCGGTGCACCACGGCGTAGCCGGGATCGTCCGAACGGCTTGCCGTGAGCCACGATCCGCCGTCGATCAGGTCGTAGTCGCGCTCCCCCGAGAAGCCGACCATGGCGGTCGCCACCACGCGACCGTCCTCCTCCACGACATAGGAATCGCCGCGCGCAACGTCGGCCTCGATCGCCGCGCGATGGGGATACGGCCCCTGCCACTGGTCGATGCCGAGCGCGGCCAGCGCGCGGCGGCCGTCCTCGAGGATCTCCATGATGCGGTCTATCTCGCTCGCACGCGTTCTGCGAAGTTGCACGGTTGCTCGCTTTCTTCCTGTGTTGCGGTTGCCCGATGCGCGTCAGCGCGTGCGCAGCAGCCTCTCGAAGCCCACGCGGCGCTTCTCGCGCCCCAGCACGTCCCGGATCACCACGACGCCGCACCGCCGGTAGCCGTGCTTCTCGAGCAGCTTCTGCATGGGCGCGTTGCGCTCGTACACGTCGGCCCGGATGCTCGCGCGGCCCTTTGCGCGGGCGAGCTGCTCGGCCTTGTCGAGGATGAACATGCCCACGCCGCGCCGGCGCGCCGCGTAATCCACCGACACCCAGTGCAGTTCGGCATAGGGCTGCGGATCCGCGTCCGTGTCGGTGAGCCACGCGCCGCCTTCCAAGCCGCGGGCGTAGTTCTTGTCGGGAGAGAACGAGACGGCGAAGACGGCTATGAGGCGGCCGTCGCCGTCTTCCACGACATGGGTCGTGCCGTTCTTGATGCTGTGCATGAGGCGGCGCGACGACGGGTACTTCTTGTTGCGGCCTTCGTCGATGCCGAGCGAAGCCGCGGTCTCGTGCCCCACGTCGAGCAGTGCCGAAACGCGGTCGAAGTCCTCGCGCTCGGCGAGACGGGACGTGTAGTACCCCAGCACGGAGGCGCGGCCCGCGAACAGCGGCGGGTCGTCGTACGCCTCCGCATGCGCGGACAGGGCGCCGCCCTCGGGCGCCGCGTCAAGCGCGGGGCGGGGCTCCCGCTCGGTGACGAGGAAGATCATGACGACGATGAGCGCGCACCCCGCCATGTCCCACACCGACACGGGCGTATGCAGCCACACGAGGGCCAGCACCATGGCGGAGACCGGCTCCACGCAGCACAGCAGGCTCGCCTTCACAGGACCTGCATCGTTGACCCCCTGCAGGTAGAGCATGTAGGCTCCCAGCGTTCCCACCAAGACGATGGCGGCCAGCGCGGCCAGCGCCCCGCCCGAAAGCTCCACGGGCATCGACCACGGCTGCACGACGGCCGAAGCGGCCGTGCCGCCGAAAAGCATGGCCAGCCCCGTCACCAGCATGGCGCCCCACTTCTTCAGCACCCGCACCGGCATGAGCGTGTAGAACGCGAGCGCGAGGGCCGACACGAGCCCCCAGGCGAGCCCCTCCACGGGTATGGAAAGCCGGCCGAGGTCTCCCTGCGTCGCGATGAGGAGCATGCCGCCCAGCGCGAACACGAGCCCCAGCGCTTCCCGCGCCCGCGGGAGCCGCCGGCCCCGCAGGCAGACGTAGAGCATGATGAGCACGAGGCCCACCTGCTCGATGGTGGTGCCCACCCCCGCGCTCGTGTAGCCGATGGCGTACAGGTAGCTCAGCTGCGTGAGCAGCACGCCGAAAATGGCGAACGCCGCTATCTGGACGAGCGAGCGCCAATCGCGGAACACCGCCGCGAGGCTCCGCCAATCGCGCAGGGCCGTGAGCGCGAGGAAGAACGCGGCGGCGATGACCATCCGAACGCAGGTGATCCAGGTGGCGGGCGCCCCGAAGTCGTCCATGAGCAGCTGGGCGCACGTGCCCGAGAACCCCCAGCATATGCCGCCTGCGAGGGCGCACGCGATGCCGCGCCCCACATGCCGATTCGCCGCCGCCTCAGCCACCCCTGCCGTCCTTCTGCCGCCGTCTCCTACCAGGCCGCACAATGGCCCAGCGCATTGTCGCACGGCAGCCCCGCCCGGTAAAGGGGATTCCTGCAAGATTCGGGCAAAGTTTAGAGCATGCGCTTCACGAACGCGCCCGTGTAGCTGCCCTCCACCTGCGCCACCTCTTCGGGCGTGCCCTGGGCCACCACGGTGCCGCCGCGCTCGCCGCCCTCGGGGCCCAGGTCGATGATGCGGTCGGCGCACTTGATGACGTCGAGGTTGTGCTCGATGACGAGCACCGTGTTGCCGGCGTCCACCAGGCGCTGCAGCACGATGAGCAGCTGGCGCACGTCCTCGAAATGCAGGCCGGTGGTGGGCTCGTCCAGGATGTAGAACGTCTTGCCGGTCTGGCGGCGCTGCAGCTCGCTGGCAAGCTTCACGCGCTGCGCCTCGCCGCCGGAGAGCGTGGTGGCCGGCTGGCCCAGGCGGATGTAGCCCAGGCCCACGTCGAACAGCGTCTGCAGCTTGCGGCGGATGCCGGGGATGTTCTCGAAGAACGCGAGCGCGTCCTCCACGGTCATGTCCAGCACCTCGGCGATGTTCTTGCCGCGGTACGTCACCTGCAGCGTCTCGCGGTTGTAGCGGTCGCCGCCGCACACCTCGCAGGGCACGTAGATGTCGGGCAGGAAGTGCATCTCGATCTTGATCTGGCCGTCGCCCTTGCAGGCTTCGCAGCGCCCGCCGTTCACGTTGAACGAGAAGCGCCCCGGCGAGTAGCCGCGGGCCTTCGACTCCTGCGTGGAGGCGAACAGGGCGCGGATGTCGTCCCACAGGCCTATGTAGGTGGCCGGGTTCGAGCGCGGCGTGCGCCCGATGGGGCTCTGGTCGATGTTGATGACCTTGTCGATCTTGTCGAGCCCCGTGATCTTGCGGTACGCGCCGGTGCGGCGGTGCGCATGGTTCACGCGGTTCGCCAGCGCCGGCGCCAGCGTGTCGGTGACCAGCGAGCTCTTGCCCGATCCAGACACGCCCGTGACCACGGTGAGCGTGCCGAACGGCACCTCCAGCGTCACGTTCTTCAGATTGTTCTCGACGGCGCCCGTCAGCTTGAGCGAGCCGCGGCGGGGCTTGCGGCGCTTCTCGGGCACGGCGATGCTGCGACGGCCTGACAGGTAGTCCGCCGTGAGCGATCCCTGCGCCTTCATGATCTCGTCCGGCGTGCCGATGGCCACGACCTCGCCGCCGTGCTCGCCCGCGCCCGGGCCCATGTCCACCACGAAGTCGGCGCTTCTGATGGTGTCCTCGTCGTGCTCCACCACCACGACGGTGTTGCCGAGGTCGCGCAGGCGCTCGAGCGTGGCGATGAGCCGCTCGTTGTCGCGCTGGTGCAATCCGATGGAAGGCTCGTCGAGGATGTAGAGCACGCCCATGAGGCCGGCGCCGATCTGCGTGGCCAGGCGGATGCGCTGCGCCTCGCCGCCGGAGAGCGTGGCCGTGGCCCGCTCGAGCGTGAGGTAGTCCAGGCCCACGTCCACGAGGAACTTGAGGCGCGCTTTGATCTCCTTCACGATGGGGCCGGCGATATGCTCCTCCTGGCCCTTGAAGGAAAGCCCCTCGAAGAAGCCGAGCGAGTCCGCGGCGCTCATCTCCGTGACGTCGTGGATGGACCGCTCCCCCACGGTGACGGCCAGTATCTCGGGCTTGAGGCGCCTGCCGCCGCAGGTCTGGCAGGGCACGATGGCGAAGTAGCTGGCCAGCTTCTCGCGCTGGGCGTCGCTCTGCGCCTCCTGGTAGCGGCGCATGACCGCCGCCAGCGCGCCCTCCCATTCGATGTACCAGTACGTCTCGCGCCCGTCCACCGTCACGTAGTCCACGCGCACCTTCTCGTCGCCCAGCCCGTTGAGGAGGCCCGCTTGCACCTTCTTGGGCAGGTCTTCCCATGGCGTGTTCTCGTCGGCGCCCAGGTGCCTGGCGACCGCGCGCAGCACCTGCGGGTAGTAGTTGCCCGTCTTGAACGGCGCGATGGCGCCTTCCGCCAACGTGAGCGACGGGTCGGGCACCACCAGCGACGCGTCCACCTCTTCGCGGCTGCCGATCCCCAAGCAGTCCGGACAGGCGCCGTAGGGCGCGTTGAACGAGAAGTCGCGCGGCTGCAGCTCGTCCATGGAGTGGCCGTGCTCAGGGCACGCGAGCGCGAGCGAGAACAGGTGCTCGCCGGCCCCGAGGCCGCCCGTGGCGCCGCTCGACTGGCCGCCGCCCTCTCCCAGCGGCTCGCCGTCGTCGCCCAGCACCTGCACGAGCACGCGCCCGTCGGCCAGCTTCGTGGCCAGCTCCACCGCCTCGGCGATGCGGCTCGTGGCGCTCGCCTTCAGCTGCACGCGGTCCACCACCACGTCGATGAAGTGCTTGATCTTCTTGTTGAGCGTGCGGGGCTCGCCGTCCAGCTTCACGATCTCGCCGTCGATGCGCACGCGGCTGAAGCCCTC
>CAUEBO010000040.1 GCA_958454405.1 uncultured Eggerthellaceae bacterium
ACGGCCTGTACGACAAGGAGCTGTCGAAGGACGAGCGCATGGCCATCTTCTACCCGACGTACCAGGTCACCGAGGAGCTTATGGCCATGGCTGCCCCGGACGCCAAGTTCATGCACTGCCTGCCCGCCTCCCGCGGCGAGGAAGTGACCGACGCGGTGATCGACGGCTCGCAGTCCATCTGCTGGGACGAGGCCGAGAACCGCAAGCACTCCATCCGCGGCTTGCTGGCGTACTTCTGCAAGCAGGCCGAAACCGACCAGACCGAAGCCGGAGAAGCCCACGACCAGCTGAACTACCTGCTGGAAGGCCTCGGCAAGCAAGCGATCAAGTAAGGGTCCGACTGATTTGAAAGAGGCTCCTTATGGCAAAGAATAAGAAATTCCGGTTGGTCGATGCGATCCTGTCGGTCATCACCGTCGTGTTCGTGGCCGAGGCGGCGGCTCCTGCGGCCGCCATCGGCAACTCGCAGTTCTTCTGGTGGATCTTCCTCATCATCGCGTTTCTGCTGCCGTACGGCTTGGTGGTCAGCGAGCTGGGCACCACCTACGACGACGAGGGCGGCCTGTACGACTGGGTTCGCCGCGCGTTCGGCGACAAGTGGGGCAGCCGCGTGAGCTGGTACTACTGGATCAACTTCCCGCTGTGGATGGCGTCGCTCGCTTTCCTGTTCCCCGAGACCATCTCGATGATCACCGGCATGGAAATAGGGCTGGTGCCCTCGCTGGCCATCGAGCTGGCGTTCATATGGATCGTCGTGTTCCTCAGCTTCTCGAAGGTGTCGGATTCCACGTGGATCCTCAACCTGGCGGCCGTGCTCAAGGTGGGCATCGCCGTGGTGGTGGGCGGCCTGGGCATTTGGTACGCCGTGAACTTCGGCTTCGCGAACGACATGGCGCCCGAGACCTTCCTGCCCACGCTCGACTCGAACAGCCTCACGTATCTGTCCATCATCCTGTTCAACTTCATGGGCTTCGAGGTCATCACCACCTACGTGGGCTCCATGGAGAACCCGAGCAAGCAGATCCCGAAGGCCATCATCGCCGGCGGCATCGCCATCGCGGCGCTGTACCTGTTCAGCTCGTTCGGCATCAGCGCCGCCATCCCCGCGTTCGACATCTCGCTGGACTCGGGCATCATGGACGCGGTGGGCATCATGGCGGGCGCGGGCAGCGTGCTGTTCATCGTGGTGGCCGTCGTGTTCCTCATCACGCTGTTCGGCAACATGGTCAGCTGGTCGTTCGGCGTGAACTTCGTGGCCGAGCACGCCGCCAAGAGGCAGAACATGCCCCGGCCCTTCGCGCACGAGAGCAAGAAGAACCAGATGCCCACCGGCGCCGCCATCATCAACGGCATCGTGGCCAGCGTGCTCGTGCTGCTGTCGCCGCTCATGGAGATGGCCGGCTTCGACGGGTTCTTCTGGATCTTCTTCTCCATGAACATCGTGTTCCTGCTCATCAGCTACATCCCCATGTTCCCCGCGTTCCTCAAGCTGCGCACGGTCGATGCGGCTCGTCCGCGCGTGTTCCGCGTGCCCGGCGGCCGCGGCCTGCTGATGGTGGTATGCTGGCTGCCCGTGGTGCTGCTCGTGCTGTCCATCATCGCGACCATCGTGCCGCTCAACGGATCCGAGGAGGAGCTGTCGAAGATCCCGATGCTTGTGGGCGTGATCCTGTTCGTGATCGCCGGCGAGGTCGTGCGCGTCGTGTCGGCGCGCGGGCGCAAGGTCGAGTACCTCGGCATGGAGGCGAGCGGCGACCCTGAGGAGTTCGACGCCGTCGTGGTGGAAGAGATCGAGCCCCTCGACCGGCGCTGACGTTCGCACATCGAAACAAACGCTATCGAAAGGAGCTTTCATGAGAACCATATACGAGAACGAATCCACGCCCAAGCAGGACGGCTACCGCATGCCGGCGGAATTCGAGCCGCAGCAGCGCATCTGGATGCTCTGGCCGCACCGTCCCGACAACTGGCGCGACGGCGCGAAGCCGGCCCAGCGCGCCTATGCCGACGTCGCCCGCGCCATCGCCCGGTTCGAGCCGGTCACCATCGGAGCCCGTCCCGACGACTACGAGGCCGCGCGCTTCGAGTTCGAGGACGACGAGGACATCCTCGTCATTGAGATGACGTCCGACGACGCCTGGATCCGCGACTGCGGTCCCACGTTCGTGGTGAACGACGACGGCGACGTGCGCGCGGTGCACTGGCACTTCAATTCATGGGGCGGGCTGGTGGACGGGCTGTACTTCCCGTGGGATCAGGACGCGCTCGTAGGGTGCAAGGTGTCCGACCTTGCCCGCGCGGTGCGCTACCGCCCCGACGATTTCGTGCTGGAAGGCGGTTCCATCCACGTGGACGGCGAAGGCACCGTGCTCACCACCGAGATGTGCCTTCTGTCCGAAGGCCGCAATCCCGACCTCACGAAGGAGCAGATCGAGGACTATCTGAAGGAGTACCTGGGCATCGAGAAGGTCCTGTGGATCAAGGACGGCATCGACCCCGAGGAGACGAACGGGCACATCGACGACGTGGCGTGCTTCGTGCGGCCCGGCGAGGTGGCCTGCATCTGGACCGACGACGAGGACAATCCGTTCTACGAGGCCGCCCACGCCGCCTACGACACGCTGTCGAACGCCACCGACGCGAAGGGCCGCCAGCTCAAGGTACACAAGCTCACCATGCCGAAGGTGCCCACCTACATGACGCAGGAGGAAGTGGACGCCATCGACGTCGTGGAGGGCACGCTGCCGCGCACTGTCGACGACGTGTGCATAGCCAGCTACATGAACTTCCTCATCGTGAACGGCGCGGTCATCCTGCCGCAGTACGACGACGAGTACGACGAGCTCGCCGTCAAGCAGGTGCAGGAGATGTTCCCCGACCACGAGGTCGTGGGCGTTCCCACGCGCGAGGTGGCCTACGGCGGAGGCAACATCCACTGCATCACCCAGCAGCAGCCCGCCGGCAAGTAGCGGGTCCGAACGGATGCGGACGGCTTCCTTGAACGGGCCGTCCGCATCCGGATCAGGGCGGTTTTGGGGGATGGGGCTTCGAACGGGCTACGACTTCTTCGTGGTCTCGGCTTTGCATTTCGGGCAGACCACGCGCAGCGTGCCCTTGCCGCGCGGCACCGTGAGCACGGTCCCGCAGCCCGAGCACTTGAAGTACTTCGTGGTCTTGCGGTTCGCCCATGCCTTCTTGGCCAGCGCGTACGCGCGCCGCGGCCTTTTGACGACGCGCTCGTAGGCGGCGTTCTCCTTCGACCTTTGGGCGACGTTCTTCGAGCAGCAGCGCAGCACGGCCAGCAGAAGGAAGGCGAGCGAAAGCCACGAGAGCAGGTCGAGGCCGGGGATGATGGACAGGAGCAGAAGGATGATGCCCGCCGCGGCGAGTCCGTTCGAAAAGCCGTCCATGCCGTTTCGCCCCTGCATCCATCGGGCCATGTTCATCGACATGCGTTCGAAAAAACTCTTCATGCAGTGCGCCTTCCGTCATGATCCCGCCGGCGGCGCTTCCCCGCGCGGCCGCGTTTCTCGGTGCGCGCCTTGCGGGCTCCGAGTTTGAGCGGCCCGCAAGGCGCAGACTGTACGATACGTTCTTTTCGTCCTCGAAGGAGAGCGGTTCCCGCGCTGTTTCCCAACGGTCACCTTGAGCCGGGGTCGCGGGCGGCAGCGCGACGAAATCAGAGACGGCCGGCAGCTTGTGCTGCCGGCCGTCTTGAGCCGGGGTCGCGGCATCGTCGGTGAAGGGAGGGCCTTACGCCGGGCGAATGACCAGCTCTTGGATAAGGCTGTTGTCGAGGGTGCACACGCCGTCGTTGCAGTTCTCTATCTGGGCGAGGGCGTGGATGATGGTGCCGTTGTAGTTGGCGTAGAAGTTCACGGTGCGCTCGTCCACGACGCGCGGGTCCTGCATGCCGAAGCCGCCGAACGTGAACTTGTTGTGGTAGAACATCTCGATGGCGTTGCGCCCGTACAGAAACGAGTTCGATCGTCCCGCGACGGAGGGGCAGTAGTCGAACAGCCGGCACTCCTCGGCGAAGCACGCCGCCAGCGCCTCGTGGTCCTTGCTCTGCATCGCCGTGACGAAATCGTTGATGACCATGACCGCCTCCTAGTAGACTTTCTCGGAATTGAGCAGGGCGTCGGTGCCGCCGTCCACGAACAGGACCACGCCGTTCAGGCCGCTGGCCTCAGGGCTGGCGATGAACGCCATGGCGTTCGCGATCTCGACGGGCTCCATGAGGGGCTCTTCGCCGAAATGCGTCGGCACGGGGATGGCCTCCATGGCCGCGCGCTGCTCGGGCAGCATGTTCGAGGTCATGGCGGTGCGCACGTTGCCCGGGGCGATGGCGTTCAGGCGCACGCCGCGCGATCCCCAGTCGGGGCTCATGCGGCGCACCCAGCGGGCGAGCGCGTACTTCGTCGATGCGTAGTAGACGTGCCCGACGGCCGGGTCCACGTCCTTCACCAGCTCGACGATGCGGTCCTCGTCGGGATGGTTGTTCAGCATGCCGGCCACGTCCATGCGGGCCGCGCCCTGCGCGATGGAGTTCGACGAGGTGACCACGCAGCTGCCGCCCCGCTTCTCCAACAGGTCCAGGACGCCGCGCGCCATCTCGGTGGAGCCGAAGTAGTTGAGCGAGATGATGAGCGAGATGGGAACCTTGCCGCCCGATATGCCCGCGTTGCAGATCATGGCGTCGATGCCGTCGGGGTAGCGATCGTGCAGCTCGGCCAGCGCTCCAGCGCGCCCTTCCTTCGTGGCGAGGTTCGCGTTGATGTCGCCGCCCTTCAGGTCGATGTTCACAACCTCGTGGCCGCGATCGCGCAGGATCTCGGCGGTCTTCGCGCCGATGCCGCTCGTGGCACCCGTGATGACGTAGATTCCCATAAGCCTTCCCTTCTGTGGGGCCCGCATCGTGCGTGCGGGCATGTTCCCTGTCCGAGACTCATTGTCGGTGCTCGTGCAATCATAGCAATGGCCAGGCGGCGGAACCGCCTTCGCTCTGGCTAGCGGTCGGCGGGTCGTCACGCGTGGCGGAACCGTTCGGCGGGCGGCGCCGAACGGATGGGGTGCGGCGCCTGCGGCTCTGGATGCCGAGGCGCAGGCGCGGAGCCCGTCCCGTCCGGGCGTCTGCCTTGCCGGGCGTCGGAGGGGCGGGAGCGGGGCAGGCGCCCGAGGACCGCGGCGGCCAAGGTGCCGGTAAGGTATCCGGCGACCGTGCCGACGACGAGCAGGACGGGCAGGTAGAGCGCGATCTGCGGCGTGGAGGTGAGCGCCACGGCCACGGCCATCTGGCCGCAGTTGTGCGCGACCGCGGCGCCCATGCAGCACAGCCGCACGCGGTCAGGCGGGAGGAAGCGCGCGAACGCAAGGGTGACGGCGAGCGCGCAACCGCCTCCGACCAGGCTGAACGGCAGCGCCGCCAGCTGCCCGGCCACCATTGCCGCCAGCACGACGCGCACGATGAGAACCGCCGCCGCAGGGGCGGGTCCCAGCCAGTACGCCGCAGCCACGCACGCGACGTTGGCGATGCCCAGCTTCATGCCGGGGACCGGCATCGGCAGGGGCAGCAGCGACTCGAGCGCGGCCAGGGCCAGCGCCAGCGCGGCCAGCAGCGCGCAGCGGCACACGCGCACGGTGGAATCGCGTGCGCCGCTACCGCACGACCGCGTCGACGTCATCGGAGGCGCCTCCTTCGCATTCGACGGTGATGGTCAGCCCGTGGGGGGCGCAGGCGATCGGACGGCCGGGCCCGTCGATCCATCCCGTTTCCACGCACACCTCGTCGGGGCAGTCGGCTGCGACGATGCGGATGCGCCCCGGTTCCACGGCCACCGTGTTCCAGCCGCGCTCGTCTTCCAACTGCAGCGTGTAGGGCGCTTCGACGGCCGCGAGGTCGATCGTCTGGATCGCGGTTCCGTTGCGGGAGACGGTGGCGATGGCGTGCGAGCCGTCCGCGGCGGCGCCTGATGCCTGGGCGAGGGCGAACGCGATGACGGCGATCGCCGCGACGACGGAGGCGAACAGGGCCTCGGCCCGGCGGGCTGAGATGCGCCGTGCGGGCTTCGCTGCGGACGCGCTCATCGCGGCACCACCGCCATGCGCTCGGCGAATCCTTCGCTCGGCGAGAACGCGTCGGCGAGCCCTTCCGTCACGTGCACGGTTCCGTCGGCCTCGATGAGCACGGCTTCGAACGCGTCGCCGGGTGCGCCCGATGCCGCCGCGGCGCGCCAGGCGTCGATGGCGCGATCGAGCCCCATCACGAAGAGCGCCGTCGAGAGCGCATCGCAGCGCGCGCCGTTGGGCCCCACCACGGTCGCGGAGGCCAAGCCCGACTCGGCGGGACGGCCGGTGGCGGGGTCGAGCAGATGATGGTGCCGCACGCCGGCGTCGTCGACGAAGAACCGCTGGTAATCGCCCGAGGTGGATGCCGTGGCGTCTGTCAGTTCCAGCGTCCCCGCCAGCTGGTCGGGCGCTGCGGGGTCCGCCACGCCCACCCTCCAGGGCGCGCCGTCCGGCCTGTTTCCCAGCGCCGTCACGTTGCCGCCCAGATCGAGCAGCGCCGACGTGGCGCCGCGCTCGGCCAAAAGCGCTCGCAGCTCGTCGGCTGCGAAGCCCTTCGCCACGCCGCCGACGTCCATCTGGGCATCGCCTTCGAGGGCGACGGTTCCATCGGAGGCGTCGATGCGCAGGCGCTCGTATCCGACGCGGGGCAGCAGCGCGTCCAGCTCCTCGTCGGATGGCACGCGATACGCGCCGTCGGTGAAGCCCCAGGCGCTCGTCAGGGGATAGACCGTGGGGTCGAACGCGCCGCCCGTCTCCTCTGCCACGGCGTGCGCCGTGGCGAACAGGGGCAGCAGGTCTTCGCGGACAGGCGTTGCGTCGCCGTTCGCGCCGTTCAGGATCGAGACTTGGCTCTGCCCGCCCTTGGGCGACAGCAGCGCGTCAAGCTCGCGCACGCGTTCGACGCAGGCGTCGGCCGCTCCGTCGGCGGCCTTCTGGTCGGCCGCGCTCACGGTCAAGGACATGCCCGTGTCCATGGCGGTGAAGGAGCGCGCGGCCGACGCCTGCGCCGCGCCTCCCGCCTCGCCGGCGCAGCCGGCGGCCATGAGGGAGCATGCGAGCAGGGCAGCTCCGAGCAGCGCACGCGCTGCTCGGGCGAGCGCGCTGCCGCGCTGCGCCATCTGCCGCCTCGGCCGCATCATCGGAAGACGAGCCTGTCTATCGTGTTCGTCGGGCACGCGTCCATGCAGGCGCCGCACCCCGTGCAGGCGGCCGGATCGATGCGCGCCAGGTTGTCCTCCACGGTCACCGCGCCTTCAGGGCAGGCTTTCACGCATTTGCGGCAGCCGATGCATCCGACGCCGCACACTTCGCGGGTTTTCTTTCCCATCATGGTGTTCTTGCACGTCACGGTGCAGATTGTCGGCGTCTCGCGCTGATCGACCAGCGATATGAGGCCGCGCGGGCAGATGTGCTCGCAGGCGCCGCAGCCCGTGCAGGCGCGCGCGTCGATGCGCGCGACGCCGTTTTCGATGCGGATGGCGTCGAAGGGGCAGGCTTCGGCGCAGTCGCCGAAGCCCAGGCAGCCGAACGGGCATGACAGGCTGCTGTAGAACAGCGTGCTGAACACCCGGCAGCTGGGCACGCCCTTGAACACGAGCTGCGGGTCGATGTGATCGGCCGACCCCTGGCAGGCCACCACCGCCTCGTGCCGCACCACGGCGCTCGCCTCGACGCCCAAGAAGGCCGCCAGCTCCTCCGCCACCCGGTCGCCGCCGACGGGGCATGCGTTGGGCGGCGAGCCGGCCAGCATGGCTTTCGCGTACTGCTCGCAGCCGGGGTGCCCGCACGAGCCGCAGTTGACGCCGGGCAGGATGCTGATGAGGTAGGTCAGGCGCTCGTCTTCGCCGATAGCCAGCTTGCGCGAGACGATGAGCAGCAGCACCGACCCGACGAGCCCGACGGCGGCCATGAGCGCGACGGTCCAAACGATGGCGTCCATTCTGCAATCGCCCCCTTCCTAGAACACGCCGAACAGGTTGTCGGCCACGCCTGCGAAGCACATGAAGCTGAGCGACACGAGCGCGGCGGAGACGAGCGTGATGGGCATGCCGCGGAACGCCTTGGGCGGCTCGGCTTCCTCCACGCGCCGGCGCACGCCGCTGAACAGCACCATGGCCAGCAGGAACCCGAGGCCCGCGCCCAGCGCGGCCACAAGCGCCTGCGGATAGCCGTAGCCTTCGCTCACGGCGAGTATGGTCACGCCCAGCACGGCGCAGTTTGTGGTGATGAGCGGCAGGTACACGCCCAGCGCCTCGTGCAGCGCGGGCAGGAAGCGCTTGACCACGATCTCCAGCATCTGCACGAGCACGGCGATGACCAGAATGAAGGCGATGGTCTGCAGGTAGCCCAGGCCCAGGACGTCAAGCAACTGCTGCAGCGGCCAGGTGACGGCCGTGGCCAGCACCATGACCAGCGTCACGGCGCAGCCCATGCCGGCTGCCGAGTCCAGCTTCTTCGACACGCCCAGAAACGGGCAGATGCCCAAAAACTTCACCAGCACGTAGTTGTTGACCAGGATCATGCTGAAGAGTATTGCAGCGAACTCCGCCATCACGCCTCACGCTCCTTCGCGCCGAGGTCGCACATCTGGCAACCCGCGCACGCGTCCATCTCGGGCGCCGGCGCCTCGTCGCCGTCTTTGCGCCTGTGCGCCTCCAGCGCCACGGATGCGGCGATGAGCAGGCCCAGCACGGCGAAGCCGCCCGGCGGCATGACGAACACGGTCATGGGTTCGATGAACGGGGGCAGCACCGTGAATCCCAGCAGCGTGCCCGCGCCCAAAAGCTCGCGGATGCCCGACATGAGGATGAGCGCGCCGGTGAAGCCCACGCCCATGCCCAGGCCGTCGAGGGCGGCGTCGCGCGCGGGGTGCTTCGAGGCGAACACCTCGGCGCGTCCCAGCACGATGCAGTTCACCACGATGAGCGGCAAATAGATGCCCAGCGCGGAGTTCAGGTCGGGGAAATAGGCCTCTACCAGCATCATCACCAGCGTGACGAACCCGGCGATGACGGTGATGAAGGCGGGCAGGCGCATGGTGGTGGGGATGACGTTGCGCAGAAGCGACACGACGACGCCCGAGCACACGAGCACGAACGTGGTAGCCACGCCCATGCCGATGCCGTTCGTGACGGCGGTGGTCACGGCGAGCGCGGGGCACAGGCCCAGCATCTGGCGCAGCGTGGGATTCTCCACCAAGATCCCCTTGCTGAACACGGAGAGCGCCGAAGGTTTGGTCCGGTCGTCTGCCATCATGCAGCTCCCTTCTCCGTCGCGGTTTCGACGGCGGCCCCGGGGGCCCCGTCGGATGCGGATGCGGCCCGGTAGGCCTCGACGGCCTGGTTGACGGCGGCCAGGGCCGCTTTCGACGAAATGGTGGCGCCGGTGATGGCGTCGATGTCGTCGAGCGTCATCGGCTCGGCCGCGCGTCCGACGAACTGGCCGGTGAAGGCGGGCTCGAGCACCTTCGTGCCCAGGCCGGGCGTCTCGGTGTTCTCCATGCCGATGACGCTGGCGATGGTGCCTTCGGCGTCGAAGGCCACGGCCATGGGCACCTGCCCGCTGTAGCCCTTCGACTGGGCGATGACGGCGTAGCCCCTGTCCCCGTCCGCCTTCATGCAGGCCGTCACGCCGGGCACGTCGCACGGAACCGCCGCGAAGTCGGGCGCCTCGGGGATGAGCGCGGAGTACGTGGCCCAGGCGCGCGCCTCGCGGTTGGCGGTGATGGTGGGCAGGGTGAGGCTGTTCACGCTGCCCAGCAAAAAGCCGACGATGGCGCAGATCAGCACCAGGATCACGACCGGCTTGACAAGCTCGC
This sequence comes from uncultured Eggerthellaceae bacterium, assembly GCA_958454405.1. GTDB lineage: Bacteria > Actinomycetota > Coriobacteriia > Coriobacteriales > Eggerthellaceae > Enteroscipio. Next base: position 9,887 of record CAUEBO010000040.1, read on the forward strand.
TGCAGCGGGAGGGGGCCGGGGTCTTCAACTCGCGTTCCGTCATCGCTCGCTCCCTTCCGGTCCCGCCTGCTCGGCGCGCGCCTTCCGGCGCCTCTTCGCGCCGCCGAGCGGCGTCGTCTGCGTGAGCGCGTCGATGTAGGGGACCACCAGGTTCATGAGCAGGATGGCGTACGCCACGCCCTCGTTCATGTTGCCCCAGAATCGGATGAGGCAGGTGATGAGCCCCAGGCCCACCCCGAAGACCACCTGGCCCTTGAACGTGGCGGGGGACCCCACGTAGTCGGTGGCCATGAAGATGGCGCCCAGCAGAAGGCCGCCCGAGAACACCTGGGTGGCAACATCGTGCCCGGTGAGCAGGCTGCACACGATCACGGTGCCCACGAACACGCCGGGTATGGTGAGCGTGACGGTGCGGGTTGCCACGAGCCACGCGAGCCCGAGCAGCAGCGCTGCGGCGCAGGTTTCCCCCAGCATGCCGGGATGGATGCCGAACACGAGGTCGAACAACGGCAGCTGGGCCGCGCCGGGCGCGAGCGGGGTGGCGGAGGTCACGGCATCGACGCCGCCCGCGCTCCCGAGCAGAAACGACTGCGGCAGCGCGTAGTTCGTCATGGCCGCGGTGAACGACACCGACAGCACGATGCGGCCGACCACGGCCGGGTTCGCGAAGTTCTTCCCGATGCCGCCGAACAGCTCCTTCACCACGATTATGGCCACGAACGCGCCGATGACGGCCATGTAGAGCGGGATGGTGGACGGCAGGTTGAATGCGAGCAGCAGGCCCGTCACGGCTGCGGACAGGTCGCCTGCCGTCTGGGGGGCCTTGCGCAGCCGGCACCACAGGTACTCGAACAGCACGCAGGCAAGCACGGTCACGGCCACCACCACGAGCGCCCGCCATCCGAAGATGACGCCTGAGGCCACGAGCGCCGGCGCCAGGGCGATCAGCACGTTCAGCATGATTTTGCGCGTGGAGACGCCGTCGAACACATGCGGTGCCGTGGAAAGGACGAGCGGTCGTTTCGCGTTCCCCGCCATCGTCAGCCCCTCCTTGCCATTTCGGCGCGCATGAAGTCGCGCGCGAGCTTGCTGGTCTGGGTGAGCGGCTGCTTGGCCGGGCACACGTAGGAGCAGGTGCCGCAGCCCATGCAGAGATCGGCCATGAGCTGGTCGAGCCGGTCCGCGTCCTGGGTCTTGTACGCCTTCTTGATGGCGATGGGGGAAAGCTGCATGGGGCACGAGTTCGTGCAGCGCCCGCAGCGGATGCACGCCGTGGTGGCGGGCTGCTCCATGGCGTCTTCGCTGAACACCAGCAGGCCGCCGTTCTGGCGCACGAGCGGGTAGTCCAAATCGATCTGGGCGTTGCCCATCATGGGGCCGCCGACCACCACTTTGTGGGGCTCCTTCGCCAGGCCGCAGTATTCGATGATGTCGCGGATGCGCGTGCCGATGACCACCTTGACGTTCTGCGGATGCGCGATGGCGTCGCCGGTCACGGTGACGCGCCGCGTGGTGAGCGGCATGCCCGTGCGCACGAAATGCCCGATCTTGGACATGGTGGTGACGTTGAACAGCATCACGCCCACGTCGGTCTGCCGCTTCCCGCGCGGCACGACGCGCCCCGTCGCATTGTGGACCAGCACGTTCTCGGCGCCTTGCGGGTACAGGCCGGGCAGCGCGCACACATCGATGCGCGGGTCGGACGCGGTGAGCGCGCGCATGCGCTTGATGGCCTCGGGTTTGTTCTCCTCGATGCAGATGACGGCCTTCGGAACGCCCAGGTGCGTGAGGCAGGTGCGGATGCCGAACAGCACCTGGTCGCTCTGCTCCATCATCTCGCGGTAGTCGGTGGACAGGTAGGGCTCGCATTCCGTGGCGTTGATCAGCCAGGTGTCGATCTCCTCAAGGTTCGGGGGCGACAGCTTGATGTCGGTGGGGAAGCCCGCGCCGCCCAGGCCCACCAGGCCGCTGTTCTTCATGGCTGCAAGGAAGGTGGCGCGGTCGACGATGTTCGGCGGCGCGATGGCGGGAGCCACGCTCTGCTCGCCGTCGGTTTCGATGATCACGGTCGTGTCGGTCTTGCCGGTGGAGTAGAACACGGGCTGGATGGCCGTCACCGTGCCGGACACGCCGGAGAAGATGTCGGCGGAAAGCCCGTGTGGCGCGTGTCCCACCAGGCTGCCCACGTCCACGTGATCGCCCTTTTTGACGACGGGCTGGCACAGCGCGCCGATGTGCTGCTGCATGGGAAGCACGATCTCGCGCGGCAGCGGCATGGACGTGGTTTCGAGCTCTGCCGTGTCTTTGCGGTGGGGCACGGCTGCGCCTCGCAGGCGGCGGAACAGCGAACGTGGATGCGCGGCATTCATAGGCGGTATCGCTCCCCCCGAAGCAGTGGCGTTGTCTCGGTTGCAGATCCTCGCGTTCCCGGCGCTCGGTTCCGCCCTTTCGCTTGGGCGGAGTGGTCGCAGTCCGTGTTTGGAATCGACGAGATTGCTGGTTATCTTAGGGGAGGGGACCGCCCGGAGGATAGCGCCGGTCGGCAAATGGGACGACGTCGCTTGCCCACTGGCGGCGCCTGCGGCCCGTTGTGCCGAAAGCGCCGGTGGGCGGTGCGGGGGCTTGCTCTGCCGTATTCGGAGGAACCGTTCGAGCGCGCAAGCGCAGCCGCTCCGTGCCGTGCCGCGCATCGCCCGCGTGTCGCCCGCGCGTCGCCCACGCATTGCCGTACGTTGTCCGCGTGTCGTCGCGCGTCGCCCGTGGCTCGTTTCAGGAACAAAGGTCCCCCCCCCCCCCTCTTTTTTGAGCGCATAACCGCAGGCGGCGCCGCCGTGCCGGATGCGCGGCGCGAACCCTGCGAGCGGGACGGGCCGTCTGCGGACGGGGCAGGGTCGCATGCGGGCCGGCGTCCTGCTGCCACGGACGGGACGGACCACCTGTGCGCCGGCGCCCCACTGCTGTCTTGGCGGCCTCGGCTGGGCCTTGGCTGGCCCCTTGCGTGCGCCGGAACTCCTCGTTCGTGGCGGAAAACGACGATAATCTGCTGTTCGAAGGGGCCGATTCGGCCGTGCACGCCGCCCTCGGTTCCAGCCTTTCCGTTTTGCCTGTTCATCATGACGACGGGAAATCCGCCTTCCGGATGGCTCCCCACGAGATGGCAGATTATCGTCATTTCCTGCCACGAGAAGGCAATTTCGTGACACTGTGCCTCAAAGGGGGATCCTCAAAAGGTGATTAAGAACAAAAGTTCTTGTTTTCCCGCTCGCAAGGGCGGCTCCATGGTATACTCCATGCAACTCGACCCAACCCCGATCCGAGGAGGCCGATCCCATGGAGTGGCATCTGTTGTATCCGGCCGAGCGCGAACCGTCGCTGGAAGACATCAAGGCCTACATTGCGAATCCGCTCTGGGATTCGTTCACCGCCTTCATCGACCGGGCGTACGGCGCGCAGCCGCGCGTCGAGCACAGCCGCTGCGGCGGCGCGCCGGGCTGGAACGTGAAGTACAAGGCGCGCGGCAGGGCGCTGTGCACCGTGTATCCGCGCGACGGGTTCTTCACCTGCATGGTGTCGGTGGGAACGAAGGAGAAGGACGAGGCGGAGGCGCTGCTTCCCGCATGCGACCCGTACGTGCGCGAGCTGTACGAGCGCAGCGCTGAAGGCAGCTTCGGCCGCTGGCTCATGATCGACGTGACGAGCGAGGACATCCTGCGCGACGCCGAGGCGCTCATGGTGCTGAGGGCCGCGCCGAAGGGAGGGCGCGCATGATGCGCGACGTCGAGCAGACGATCGGCAACCTGATCGACCACCAGAACACGTCGTTCGTCGGGTCGGTGGACGAGGACGGCTGCCCCGAGATCAAGGCCATGCTCCCGCCGCGGCGGCGCGAGGGCCTGCGCACGTTCTACTTCACCACGAACACGTCGTCCATGCGGGCGCGCCATTACCGCGCGCACCCGCAGGCGTGCATCTACTTCATGGACCGCCGGTTCTTCCGCGGGGTCATGCTCAAGGGCGCGATGGAGGTGCTGGAGGACGCCTGGGCCAAGGAGCTCATCTGGCAAGAGGGCGACACCATGTACTACCCGCTGGGCGTGACCGACCCCGACTACTGCGTGCTGCGCTTCACAGCCGAGACGGGGCGCTACTACCGCAACTTCGGGTCGGAGGACTTCGCCGTGCCGGAGCCTTCGTGCGAGGAGCCTGCCGAGGCGTGACGCGCCGGGCGCTTGACCCACCAGGTGGCCGCCGCGCTGAACAGCAGCGTCTGCGCAAGGATCTCCACCGTGCCGCCGACGCTCGTGTTCAACGGCTCGCCGGCGGGCTCGAGGTAGATGAGCGCCTCGATGGAGCCGGGGGAGGTGGCCGGCGTGTTGAAGATGCCCGCGATGGCGACGGTCGCCCACACGACGAGCCATCCGTGCTTGCGCTCCATGAACGCCGGTCGCAGCAGCCACAGCACGAGGGCGAACAGCGCGCCGCGCGCGATCTGGAACAGGGGCGCCATCTGCACCATAAGATCATCGGTGTTCCGCATGCCGATGGCGGTGACCGAGCTTTGGTAGTTGAACAACGTCATTGCCAGGATGCCGCACAGCGTGTAGGTGAGGACATGCGCGACCGTGACCTTCGCGCCGAAGGCGAGCTTCTCTTTCATGGGGATGTTCCTTTCGAAGAGACTAGCGGCGATTCTGCTCGCGGTAGCGGGCGAGGGCCTGGTCGTAGCCACCGGCCGTCTTCTTGAAGTACACGGTGTAACCGGCGGTCATACCTGCGAGAATGACCAGGTAGATGACGACGAAGCAAGCCCACGCCTCGGGCCTGTCCGCGGGGATCCACGGGCCCAACCAGGCGCACAAGGCGAGCACCGGCAGCAGACATGCGCCGAAGCCGGCGATGCGCGCCGGATAGGCAAGCTTTTTGAACACGGCCTCCGTGAACCAGAGCGCTTGGAGCACGGCCATGCCGATGGCCGCGCCGTACAGGCTGGTAGTGAGGTTCAAGCCGTAACTGGGCCCTGCGAACAGGTAGCCCATCCCCAAGAACCACGCCATCATCACGGTGAACATGATGCAGGCCACGGTGGCGGTATGGGCGGCGATCTTCTTCATAGTGAACTCCTTTTGCATCGATCGAACGTCGTTCGAACGCGGTGGCGGACTGGCGGCGGACAGAACGCGCGGGGGCCTACAGCCCCAGCTTTTTCTTGACGACGGGCGCATACTGGCGCGATACGGCGACGGCTTCACCGTTGTCCAGCATGAGCTGCAATCGCGCGTTCACAGCTGGGCGGATGGAAGCAACGTGGTCGAAATTCACGAGCATTTGCTTCGAAGCGCGCACGAACTCCGTCCCAGCCAAGCGATCCTCCAGCTCGTAAAGCCTCAGCGGCGTTTCGAGCACGGTTTCAGCGGTGTAGAGGAACGTCATGCCGTCCACGGTTTCCGCATAGAAGACGTCGTTCGCGTCGAGACGGTGCGTCGCTCCGTCTCGCGTTCCGGTCAGCTTGCGGTCGAACGCGCCCAGCGACGCCATGATGCGCTGCACGCGTTCGTCGATGCGCGGGCAGGCGATGGTGATTTCGATGTCCTCGAGAGCGGGGTTCTCAGTGATGGTCACGTTCATGATGCGCTTTCTGGTCGAGGGTTTGGACGTGCGGACGCGTGGTTGGCCAACGAGGCCAGTATGCCGAACACGCCGCACGCGAACAAGGCCGCTGGACCCAGCTGCACGAGGGGCCAGCCAAGTTGCATCCGCGATGCGGTGGGTTGCGCTGGACCGTCTGCGAATCCGGTTGCTCGATGGGGTCGTTGTGCAACCGGGGGAGCGCACCGGGCGGCGCGCACGCAATTCGGCAGGTGGCAGAAAACACGGTCGAATGTGCGGTCGCCGAGCGCAAAAGTAGGCGCGCGGATTTTGTGACCAGGTGTTTTGCGCAATCAAGGTGCTCGAAGGGCGCGAATCGGCCTTGCAGACTGCGCATTCGACCGCGTTTTCGGTCATTTCCGATTCGGCCCGCTGGCTGGTCTTGGGGAAGAACCCGCTCCCTTCATGAAGAGGCCTCCATCCAGCCCGATGGCAAGCGGATCGCCCGAGAGGCTGCGCGTGCCGCTGAGCGTCGTTGTGCTACCATGGCATCTGCGGAGATAAAAACACGATCCGGCCGGTAGTCCGGATGCGAAGGCCCGCCGCGCGCTTCCTGCATGCTCCGCGCGCAGCCCTTCGTCAGTAACCTGCCTCCTCGGTTGTCCGTTCTCCGTGCGACACCACCAAAGAAGGAGGACAACCATGCAGGTCGACATTTCATCGACGCTGACCGTGCTGCACGACGGCCAATTCTGGGTCGGCATCTGCGAGCACGCCGAATCGGGGCGCTACGGCGCGTGCCGCGTCGTCTTCGGCGCCGTCGAACCCACCGACGGTGAAATCCTCGCGTTCGTCTGCGAGCGCTGGTCGGGACTTCCGTTCGATCTTGCGGCCGATCCCGAAGCGATGCGCTCCGCCGTGCTCGAACATGCGAATCCCAAGCGCCGCCAGCGCGAGGCTCGCAAGCAGTTGGAGCGCGCCGGCATCGGCACGAAGGCGCAGCAGGCCATGAGCGCCGGCTACGAGGCGCGCAAGGAAGAGCGCAAAGCGGACGCCCGCGAGGCGCGCCACGAGGAAGCCGAACGTCGTTTCGCAATGAAGCAGCGAAAGCGCAAGGAAAAGCACCGGGGGAGATAGAAAGCACGATTCGCTTGCGGGCGATTTTCGATGTGCGAGTTCGAAGCGTTGCGCGCGTTCGTCGGCGGCAGGTCGATCCGGACCGCATTCCTGCCCCGTCCAGTTCTGGAGGGAGGGAGCCGAAAGATCCGGGTTCCTCGCAGGCGCATCGTTGTATGCGTCGCAGCGAAACGAAGCCGAAGTGCATGCTGATGGGACTGCGTTTCGGAGCCGCGAGATACAGGGCTTCGCGTTCATTTCTCGAATCGTCTTCCGGCTGCGCAGCTGCGCTCAGAACAAACTGGCCTGCGCTCCGATGGGCTGCTGCGGCTTGTAGGCGGCGATGATGTCGGGCATCCGCCAGAGCAGGCCGTGCTCCTTGCAGAGCGCGCGGAACAGGGCGCGGTTCTCGGCCGCACGGGGGTTGTTGCAGAAGTAGCGGTCTCCGAAGGCCGTGCGGTAGCGCTCGGGCAGCGCAGGGTCCAGCGCCGCGATGTGCTCGAGGAAGTGCTCGCGCTGACGGTCGCGCATGGTGACGCCCGTCATATGGTAGACGAACCGCGCGCCCGCCCGCGCCGCACCTTCGACCACGCCGCGCACGGTTTCGTCGTCGTCGGTCACAAACGGCAGCGTGGGCGTGAACAGTACGCCGCAGAACACGCCGGCCTCCGCGAGTTCCGCCAGCGCGGCGAAGCGCTCGCTCGGCGCAGGCGCGTGCGGCTCGATGACGCGTGCCAGCTGGTCGTCGGCGGTGGTGACGGTGATCTTCGCGATGGCCCCGCCCGCGTCTCCTATGCGACGCAGCAGGTCGATGTCGCGCGTGATCAGGGTGCTCTTCGTGTCCACCGACACGCCGAACCCGTGCTCCGCCAGCAATTCCAAGGCCCCGCGCGTGACGCCCAGCTTGCGTTCGAGCGGGTTGTACGTGTCCGACATCGCGCCGATGCCCACGATGCCGCGTGTGCGGCGGCTCCGCAGCTCGCGGCGCAGGATGGCGAGCGCGTCGAACTTCACGTGCACCCGGTCGAATTCGTCGATGCGGTAGCATTCGCTTCTGCTGTCGCAGTAGATGCACCCGTGGCAGCAGCCGCGGTACAGGTTCATGTTGTAGTCGATGCCGAACCATTCGTCGCCGTTGTAGCGCACCTTCTGCACGATGGTGCGCGCGCGGACGGTGGGCGCGGGCTCCGCGCTGTCGTCGCCGCGCGTTCGGGGCACGGGGCTTCCTTCGGCATCGCGCCCGCTCATGCGGGCCTCACTGGATGGCGCACCACGGTGCGCAGGTTCTCCGGCTTCGCGCGGCGCGGATCGCTCAGGTACAGCTCGTGATGCAGGCGCAGGCGGGGCGCGCCGCCGTCCGCGTCGAGCGCATCCAGCAGGTCTTCGGCGCTCGCCGGGTCGGCTATGTCCTCGACCAGGCCCGACCCTGCGACGAATGCCGACAGCGCAGCGATGGTCGCGGGCTCGTCGTCGTACGGTCCCCGGTGCATGATCTGGGCGCACGGCCCTTCTGCGAACCGGACGAGGCGGGCGCGCCCTGCGTCGAGTTCCGGTTTCTTGGCGGCCAGCTTCTCACGCGCCCAGGCAAACGTCTCGGGCGTCACGAAGTCGGGCTGCCGGATCATCGAGATCCACCGAAACGCGCGTTTGTCGACGATGCGCCGTCCGTCGAAGCCGCCCTCGTCCGTCCACCAGAGGCCCTCGAGCGGCGGCACCTTGTACTCGAAGTACCCTTCGGGCTGCCAGGTTCCCATCTTGGTCATCTTGATGGTGAACGACAGGCCGTACAAAAGCCCGAGCGCCTCGGCGTACGAGCCGTTCTCCTCGTTGGGATCGCCTTCGCCCGCGACGGCGATGAAGCCCATGGCGGGCACGTCGACGAGCGCCGGCTTCGTCTTCGGCGCGTAGAGATCCTTGTGCTCTTTCGTGAAATCGAACGCCATGGCGTCCTCCTTGCTGTCGGCGCGCAGGTTCTGCTTACGAACGCGGGGTTTCGGTGATTTCCCGCTGCAGCTTCTTCGTCAGCTTGGCGAACACCAGGCTGTACGAGTGGTCGCACAGTTCGCGCACCACTTCGTCGGGCACGGCGCCGTCCAGGTCGATGGAGATCCAGCAGCGCTTGTCCGCGTAGAATCCGGGCAGGATGTCGGGGTGCTCGCGTCTCAGCTGCTCGGACCAGGCGGGGTCGCACTTGAGCGACACCAGGCGGCGGTTCGCGTATTCCGGGGCGTACTGCGGCCCTGGCTGCATGGTGGCGGCGAACATCTTGCCGCCCACGTGATAGCGCTGCCACTCCCATTCCACCTTGTAGTCTTTGGTGCAGCCGGGCAAAGCCAGCAGGTACGAGTCGATCCAGTCCGGTGCCATGCATGCTCCTTGCGCGCGGTGCCGCGGTGTGCGGCGGTGAAAGATACTTCCTCAGTATAAGCCACGCACGGCATCCGCCTGATTGCAGGATGAGGCCGTGCGCGGCCGGGCTTCGGAAGAGCCCTATTTCAAGGCAACGTAGATGTCGATGTCGGCGCACGCCATGTCCTCGCCGGGCAGGTACGCCTCGAAATCGACGGTGAACGCGCGCTGCGCCGTCAGCTCCTCGTCGGTCCAGATGTCCATCCAGGCCTTCTGCACGGACTCCACGCAGTCGCCGCCGCGGATCTCCACCTTCGCGTAGCGGCCGGCGGGGATGGCCTGGCGCTCGGGACCGGCGGCCGCATCGTCCGTCTCGCAGCCCACGAGCAGGTCGTATTCGTTCGTGGCCAAGTCGTAGCCGTAGTACAGCGCGAAGCAGGGGTAGGGCTCGACGATCGCGCCAGGCACGCTCTGGTCCATGCCGGCCTCCATGAAGCGCTGCCAGAGGCCGCCGATGTCCGCCGTGCAGGAAGGGCTGTCGTTGGCGGTGCGGATGCGCTGTCCCGCGATGGCGCGTGCGGGCATCTCGACGATCGTGTAATCCATGGTGGTTCCTCTCGCTCGGTTTCGATGACAGGGCCATCATACGAAAGGCAACCGGACAGGGTGTGTCCGCTATTGCGGAAAAGTTCGGAAGGGGCAGCGCTGCGCTTTCGCATCGCCGCCTAGGAGTAGATGCGCGCGACGGCTTCCGCCTGGTTTCGCAGCCACGCTCGCAGACGGACGGGCTCCAGCACTTCCAGGCGATCGCCGAACGACAACAGGTAGAACATCATGCGCTCGGTGACGTCGCACGACAGGGTCACGCGCAGCCTGCCGTCCCCCAGCCGCTCGATGGCGCCCGGCTCGAACTCCTCGCGCACGCGGCCTTCGTCCTGGGGCGTGCGCGGCGCGAACAGCAGCACGAGGCGCTCTGCCGTGCACGTGGTGTATCCCTCCTGCAAGTCGGGCGGAAGCTCGCGCGGCGCGAAGGCTTCAGGCAGCAGCTCCATCGAATCCCAGACGATGCGGAACAGTTTGAACGTGCGCCAGTCCCCGCGCATGCGGCACCAGGCGCGGATGTACCACGATCGCTCTTTGAACAGGAGCTTCGCCGGTTCCACGACGCGCTCGCTCGTGCGCTCGACGGCGTCGCGGTAGGCGAAGCGCAGCGGACGGCGCTCCACGATGGCGCGGCGGATGACGTCGAAGGCCTGCTTGTACTCGGGCGGCGCTCCCCAGAACGAGAAGTCGATGTCCAGCCAATCGGAGCCCTCGCGCTGGAACAGGCGCGCAAGCCGCTCGCTCGTGGCGGGGGAGTCTGCGGCGCCGGTCGACTCGAGGGCGGAAAGGGCTGCCAGGATGTCGTCCTTCTCCGCATCGGTGATCAACGACTTGTCCAGCACGTAGCCGTCCGCAAGATGCACCCCGCCGCCTTTGCCGCGCGTCATGTACACGGGCACGCCTGCGGCCGAAAGCGCTTCGACGTCGCGCCGGACGGTGCGCGCCGACACCTCCAGCTTCGCCGCAAGATCGTCCGTCGTTCGCGGAGAGCGCTCCATCAGCAAAAACACGATTTCGAACAGGCGCCCTGACTGCACGGGTCAGCCCTGCCCGTTCATGGAGGCGTTCGCGCGGCCGAGCGCCTCCCGCACCGTTTCGGGCCATGCGGCGGCCAAGGCGGGGAAGGGGAGGATCGGTGCGGGATCGTGGTCGTACGCTGCGAGCGGTTTCACGAACCAGGCCACGTCGTGCCAGGAGCCGCAGGTGTAGCCGGCGTTCTCCTGCATGCCCATAAGCTGGAACCCGAACGACGCATGCAGGCGATCGCTCGGCGCGTTCGGAACGGTGACCAGCGCGTACGCGGTCTTGACTCCCTGGGATCGCAACAGGTCGAGAAGCGCTCGGTACAGCGCGCCGCCCAGGTTGCGCCCCTGCGCCTCAGGCGCCAGGTACACCGAAAGCTCGGCGTTCCAAGCGTACGCGGCCCGCGGATGCTGCTCATGGGCGCAGGCGTACCCGACGATGCGTTCGCGCATCCCGTTCGGGCCGGGCTCGTCGACGACGGCTGCGAGGCAAGGGTAGACGGTTTGGATCTCGGCCATGCGTGCGCTGAACTCCTCGAGCGCCGGCACGCGCTCCTCGAACGTGACGGGCGTGGCGATGTAGGGCGCGTACACGGCCAGGATGCCCGCGGCGTCATCGCCGGTTGCCGGGCGGATGCGGATGGCCGGTGCGGGCGTTGGCTTTCCTGCTGTCAAGAAGACCCCTTTCGTGCAGCGGCTCGGGTGCGCCGCGCCAAGCTCGGTGCGAGCCTATACTACCATGCGCGCTCCGCACGGCGCGAGCTCGCGCAGAAGCGCCTAGGAAGCGTCCCCTCAGCTCCTCTTCTGTGAAGCACGGTTTCATGCGCGCGCAGCCGATGCACAATACTTCAAACAAAATGCAATTTATAGTTGACATGACTTTGCATATGCCATATATTTTTGACATTGAGCAAGACATGTTTGGCATGATTGGAAAGGAGGGTGGGATATGTTCGGAAGCACGCCGGAAGGCGCGGAGGCTCGGCCCCCGTCGGATCCGCTGCCTGCCGGCAAGGCGTCGACGCGCGTCTCCGCGACCGAGCGGAGGAACCTGCGCATGAAGGCCGCCCGCGCGGCTTTGGGCCTGTCGCAGTCCGACCTTGCCGCCGCCGTGGGCGTGACGCGGCAGACTATCGGCTTGATCGAGGCCGGCGGGTACAACCCCACGCTCAACCTGTGCGTTGCCATCTGCAAGACGCTGCATGCGACGCTTGACGATCTGTTTTGGGAAGAAGGAGCGGAGCAATGAACCTCATTGAGCAGTGGAAAGCGTACCAAGGCCCGAAAGACGAGCGCATCGAGGTTGAGATGAACCGCATCTACCGGACCGGGTTCCTCATGCTGACCGGCGGCTACGTCGTGTACCTGTACTATTCCCTTGCGCTCGGGCAGGCGCAGATGATGGCGGACATGGAGGCGACCGGAACCGGTTCGATGACATTCGACCTCCCCAGCATGCTGCTGTTCGCATGGTTCATGGTCGTGATGCTGTGCTGCGCGGCGCGGCAAGTGCGCAAGGGATTCGTGGACGATGGGCGCTTCGCGGAAACCGACGTGTTCCCGGGCGGGTACTTCTCGCTCGTGGCCGGCCTCGCCGCCGTGTCGGCGGGCTTGCTGGCGGCACTTGTCCGCATGCTTGCGATGTTCCAGGTGGGCGCCACGTGCGACTGGTGGCTGTCCGCCACGTTGGTGGGATCCGCCCTTGTAGGGACGTTCGTCGCGATCCTCGTGTTCGGCTCCTGCCTGCTCGCATTCTATCTGTCGTTTCGCGCCGCGAAGACCAGGCGCGACAAGGCGCTCCGATCGCTTGGCGGAGAATAGCGTGCCAGATGGGCGGGCATGGCCCGTCCCGTCCGTTTCGTCCCGCTTTGCGCCGCCGCCCTTCCGACCTGCTCGTTCTTGCTGGAAAACAGCCGCCCTCGGACTTGCGTCCGGAGCCGTCCAGCGCTTATCGCATGGCCCTCCTGTGTAAATTGCGCGTCCGAGGGTTGCCGAAGTCGCTCCGATAGGAAATACTAGGACGGAATGTCGGGCAACGAGCCTGCTGAAACGGACCAGCGACGCGTCGCGTCGAGAAGGAGCATGCAGGTAACCACCATGAGGTTTGCTTTCCACCGAGAAGAAGGCGCATGCATGAGCGGCCTCGGCCGCTGGGGCCGGGCGCTGCTCGCGTGCGTGCTCGCGATCGCCCTCGTCCCCGTTTTCCCCTCCGCCGCCCGCGCCGTGGGCGTGGCCGACGCGCAGGCGGCGCTCGACGAGGCCGAGGCGCGCATGCAGGGCATCGCCTCCGAGCACGATGCGCTGCAGAACGAGGTCGACGACCTGCAGGCCCGCATCGACGAGACGGCGGCGCAGGTGCTCGAAGCCCAGCAGTCCGTTCTCGACGGCCAGGCCGCGCTGGGCAAGACGGCCGTGTACCAGTACCGCGGCGGTTCGATGGAATCGCTGATGACGCTCGTTCTGGAAACCGAGGATTTCGACGCGTTCTTGCGCAACCTGTCCTATCTGGAATCCGTTTTGCAGTTCCAGTCCGACGAGGTGGCGGCGCAGCAGGAGCGCGTCGCGCGGTTCGAGGCCATTGCGGACGACCTCGATTTCCAGAAGGGCGAGCAGGAAAAGAAGCTCGCCGAGCTCGAGGCGAAGGAGGCTGAAGCCGAGCAGGTGGTGGCCTCGGCCGCCTCGCAGCTCCAGAACGCGCAAGCGGAGGAGACGGCCCGCCTCGCCGCGCTTCAACAGGCGGCCGATCGGATGGCCGCCGAGCAGGCTGCTGAGCAGGCTGCGACCTCTGACAACGCGACCACGGTCGACCGCGAGGACGTGGTGCCTCCCAGCGCGCCCGTGCAGCCGAACCCCGATCCCGTTCCCGATGCCGGAGGCTCAGGATCCGGCGGTTCCGGATCCGGCGGCGGGTCGTCCGAGTCGGGCTGGAAGACGGGCATCGCATCCGCTTACGGCGGCTCCACCGATCCGTACACCCCGAACCCGGGCACCACCGCCACCGGCGCGGTGTGCGACGACTGGTCCATGGGCGTCGCCGTGCCCATGGCGTGGCCGAACTACCGGTCCTATTTCGGCCGCACGGTGGAGATCTCCTACAACGGCAAGACCGTGTACGCCACGGTGAACGACTGCGGTGGCATGGGCGGCGGCAGCCGCTCGCTCGACCTGCAGCCCGGCGTTTGGAAGGCGTTCGGCTACTCGTCCTGCCAGGCTTGGGGCCTGCGCACGGTGAACTACCGCTTCCTGTAGCGCCGCATCTTCCGTGACGTTGCGCCTGCCGTGCAGAGCGCCTGTGGAATTCCCGCCGTTGTCGCGCGAATGCGCTATACTGCATCGTTACATGCGATGACGAAGACAGCGCCGTGCGGCGCGGTCGTCACCAGAGACGGGTGCCACCGGCTGAAAGCACCCGGGCGACCAGCGCGGCGATTCCCTTCCGAGCAGCGCGTTTGAATGCGGATGCCACCCGGCGGCAGCGGGGCGGCAAGACGTTCAGTAGGGCGCGACGGGAGCTCCCGTTACAGAGCGCACGAGCGGGCGGCCGGAGGGCCGCGCGTCCCGAGCCGCCGCAGGGCGGGCGGGCGCGCAGCGACGGCACGTCAACCGAGGTGGTACCGCGAGAGCCTTCTCTCGTCCTTGGATCGGGGAGCAATCCCCAGCGAACCAGGGCGAGAGAAGGCTCTTTTTGTTTGCGTCCGCCGCAGGCGGCGCGGGGAAGAGACGGAAAGGAAGCGCGAGGACATGGGTATCGTGGACGAGGTGGCGGCGCTGCGCGAGCAGACGCTCGCCCGCATCGCACAGGCGGCCGACACGGCCGCGCTTGAGCAGGTGCGCATCGGGGTGCTGGGCAAAGCCGGCACGCTGACGGCGCACCTGCGCAGCATGGGCCAGGTGGCCAAGGAGGAACGCGCCCAGGTGGGCAAGACGGTGAACGAGGTGCGCGTCGCCGTGGAGGAAGCGCTGGCCGCGCGCAAGGCGGCCCTCGACGCCGCCGAGCTGGCCGCCGCCATCGACGCGGCCGCCGTGGACGTGACGCTGCCGGGCCGCGCCCAGCAGATGGGCACGCGCCATCTCATCAACGCCATCGCCGACGAGATCTCCGAGATATTCCTCGGCCTGGGCTACACGGTGGCGCACGGCCCCGAAGTGGAGACCGACTACTACAACTTCGAGGCGCTGAACGCCCCGGCCGACCACCCCAGCCGCAGCCTGGCCGACACGTTCTACGTGGTCGACCGCTCGGGCGACGCCGCCAGCGTGCGCGGCGAGTCCGACGTGCTTTTGCGCACCCAGACCTCGGGCGTGCAGGTACACGCGATGGAGGACCGCGAGCTGCCCATCTACGTGATCGCGCCGGGCAAGGTGTACCGCCGCGACGTGGCCGATCCCAGCCACCTTCCGCAGTTCCACCAGATCGAGGGCCTGGTGGTGGACGAGGGCATCACGTTCGGCGACCTGAAGGGCACGCTCGACTACCTGTGCAAGCAGGTGTTCGGCGAGGAGCGCAAGACGCGCTTCCGCGCCCACTACTTCCCGTTCACGGAGCCGTCGGCCGAGGTGGACGTGAGCTGCGGCATCTGCCACGGCGAAGGCTGCCGCATGTGCAAGGGCACCGGCTGGCTGGAGATCCTCGGCTGCGGCATGGTGGATCCCAACGTGCTGTCCATGTCGGGCATCGACCCGGAGCAGTACTCCGGTTTCGCGTTCGGCATGGGGGTGGAGCGCATCGCCTGCCTGAAGTACAACGTGCCCGACCTGCGCATGCTGCTGGAAGGCGACATGCGCTTCCTTCGGCAGTTCTAGGGTTTCTGGCGGCGCAGGCGGGGCGCTCGGCGATGCCCAGTCGCTCGGATAGTCCTCGCTTCGCTGCGGAACTCGCT
>CAUEBO010000041.1 GCA_958454405.1 uncultured Eggerthellaceae bacterium
GCGAAGTCCCACACGGCGTTCGCGCCGCCCATGCGGGTTTCCGCCGGGCTGTTGCCGAACATGACCACGAGGTCGGAGGCGCGCTCCGCCTCGGAGAACGACGAGGCGTTCACGTTGTCGTAGGGGCTGAACGCCGTCGCGGGCTTGCCGAGCGTGGCGTGGTTGCCGTCCTCGTCCAGGTTCGCCGCGCTGCCGTACATGAACGGCATGATGGCCTGCAGCATGTGCGTGGAATAGTCGTAGCCCTGGTTGATGTAGCCGCCCAGCATGCTCAGCAGGCGCAGGCCCGGCTGCTTGCCGGTGCAGGAGTACATGCCGGTGGCGTAGTTCACGTAGATGGCGTCGTTGCCGTAGGTGTCGATGGTGTACTTCAGCTTCTCGGCGATGGTGCTGACGGCCTCGTCCCAGCTGATCTGCTCGAACTTGCCCTCGCCGCGCTTGCCGACGCGCTTCATGGGGTACATGAGGCGATCGGGGCTGTTCAGCCACCGGCGCATCGAGCGTCCGCGCAGGCACGCGCGGGCCTGCAGGTCCTGCTCTCCGGTGTTGTCAGTCTCCATGTAGACGACCTTGCCGTCCTGCGAGTGCCACTGGAATATGCAGTTGCCTCCGCAGTTCACGTTGCACTGGCTCCATGAGATCTGATCCGTCGATGCGGTTCCGCCTGCGGCGTCCTCTTCAGCCTTCGGCGAGCAGCCGTACAGCGCGCCCGTTCCGGCGGCCCCGGCGATCGCGAGCCCTGCGAGCGATCCTTTGACGAAGGTGCGGCGCGATAGCGCCGATTCAGCCATGACCATGGTTCCCTCCTCCTCTTCGGTTGTTGCTCTCGTCGTCCAAACCATATCGTAAACGAAGGGGGCGGGAATCACACTCGTCATGTGATTTAAAAACAAAAGCCCAGGTCGGAGAAGTACATCCTTACGTTATCCCCCGTTTTCGGTAGCGCGGGGATTCGATTGACGGTAGTATGGCGATGCACGTTCGGGAGGGACGGCGACGCGGGATGCAACGTAAGGGGGAGGGCCATGGCGCATGCGGCGACGGACATGCAAGGGCGCGCACACGTGTCCAGCTGGGGCTACGCCTGCTTCCTCACGGTGAACGCCACGTCCACCTGGGGCGGCGTGTTCCCGTTCCTTCCCGTGGAGTTCCAGACGGCCGAAGTCACCCTGACGTTCTTCCTTGCCCAGGCGCTCGCGTTCAGCGGCGCCTTCGTGGCCAGCACGCTGGGCGCGTACTATTTTCCGCATGAAGCGCGGCGCATGCTGGTGTCGCTGAGCGCCCTGCTGCTGTTTTTGGGATCGGCGTGCCTCATCGCCGCGATGTACGTCACGGCGGGCACGCTCGTCCTGGTGGCGGGAGGCGGCATGCTGCTGGGCGTGGGATGCGCCGGCATGTTCATGCTCTGGCAGCGCTACTTCGCCTCGCTGCCTTCGGGAGCGGGGAACCTGCGCCTCATCGTGGGGACGGCGCTCGCGCCGCTCATCTACTTCTCGCTGTACCTGGTGCCCATCGCGCTCACGGCGTTTCTCATCCCGCTGGTGTTCGTGCCGCTGTGCGGCCTGTGCGTCGCGCTGTCGGTGCGCGAGATGCAGGTGGATCAGCCCATGTTCGAAGACGTCCCGCGCCAGCATCCTCGCGTGTACCGCCAGGCCGTGGCCGATTACTGGCGCAGCGCGCTGTGCGTGGGGGCGCTCGCGTTTGCCGGGGGCGTCATCCGCGGCATCGCGCTTTTGCACGAGGAAGTGGGCGCGGTGGTGAACAGCGCGTCGGTTCTGGGGTCGTTCGTGGCGGCGGTGGTGCTGCTGGTGCTCTGGTACCGCATGAGCTTCCGATTCGGGCTCACCTCGGTGTTCCGCGTGGCGTATCCGGTGGTCATCACGGGCTTTTTGCTGCTGCCGTTTCTGGGCGGAGCCTACCTCAACCTGTTCGCCGCCTTCATGTACATGGTGTTCTCGCTCGTGCAGATGCTCATGATGATGCAGTGCGCGCAGATCTCGCGGGATCGCGGCATCAACCCCGTGTTCATCTACGGCTTCTTCGGCGGCGTGGCCTACAGCATGCAGAGCGTGGGCTTTTTGCTGGGGTGGGTGAGCGACTACGTGTCCCTGGGCGGGCAGGAGTGGCTGTTCTTCGTGGCCGTCGTGTCCAGTTACGTGCTGGGGCTCACGCTGCTCGCGGCGTCCGGCACGCTGTTCAAGCCGCTCGCGTCGAAGGGGACCGTGACGGCGGATCCCATCGAGTTCCTGCCGTTTCCGCACGAGCATGCTCGCGACGACGAGCCGGACGAGCCTGTTCAGGGCCGCTCGGCCGCGATTCGCGAAGACACTCCGGGCGCGACGGTAGAGCTTGCAGGCGCGCCTTCGGAAGGACGGGCCGGCGCAGGAATCTCGGCTGCTCCAAGCTCCGCTTCGCGCTCCGCCTCCCATGCCGGCAAGCGCGGGGGCAAGGCGGAGGGGAAGCGCCGCCGCAACCGGCCTTCGGCGTCGGAGGACGCCGGCGTCATCCGCGACCGCACGTCCAAGCAATGCCACGCCTTGCAGGAGCAGTACGGGCTCTCGTCGCGCGAGGCGGAGGTCATGGAGCTCATCGCCCGCGGCAACAGCATGGCCACCATCGCCGAGCGGTTGGTGATCAGCGAGAACACCGTGCGCACCCATGCGAAGCACATCTACACCAAGCTCGACATCCACAAGCGCCAGGAGCTGCTGGACATGCTGCACGACCTGGACGCCTGAGGGCGGCCCCTTCGTCGGCCGGAGCCTGTGGGCCCGCGTTTTGTCGCGCTTGCGAGTGCTATACTGATGCCCGATACGACAGGAAGGGCGCAGGCATGACGGCAGAAGAGCTTCCCAACGGTTTCACCGGCTTCGCGCGACGCAAGCCGCCGGGATTCGTTCCGGCGCGTTCCGCCATGGACGGCCAGGCGGGCGGGGGCCGTTCGGCTCAAGGCGGGACGAGCGCGTACGAGGCGGCCTCCGCAGCGTTCGGCGGCGGGGCGCAGGGGGCGTTCCAGTACGCGCGCGACCATGCGCGCTCGAGTTCGGGCGAGGTGCAGTTCGATCCCGAGAAGCTGCGCATGATCCCCGCGGTCGACCGCCGCTGGGCATGGACGGAGATCGACCTCAACGCGCTGCGCCACAACGCGCAGGCGGTCAAGCAGCGGGTGGGCGCGGGCGTGCGCCTGATGGCCGTGGTCAAGGCGGATGCCTACGGGCACGGTGCCGTGCGCTGCGCGAAGACGGCGCTCAACTCGGGCGCGGAGTACCTGGGCGTGGCCACGGTGCAGGAGGCCGTGGAGCTGCGCGAGGCCTTGGTGAACGCTCCCATCCTCGTGCTGTCCGAGCCGCCCGTCACGGCCATCCCGCTTCTGCTGGCGTACAAGGTGATGCCGAGCGTCTACACGCCTGAGTTCGCCATCCAGTACGGGGAGACGGCCGACGCCTTCGGCATGCGCGCGCCGTACCATCTGGCCGTGAACACGGGCATGAACCGCATCGGCGTGCGCCACGACGAGGTCGTCGAGTTCATGGGCCAGGTCAGCTTCCACCGGGCGCTCGATCTGGTGGGCACGTTCACGCACTTCGCCACGGCGGATTCGGTCGAGACGCTCGACTTCCAAATACAGATGAAGCGCTTCATCGAGGCGCTGGCGGCCATGCGCGCGGCCGGCGTGGATCCCGGCATCGTCCATGCGGCCAACTCGGCGGCCGCCATCCGCTATCCCGACGTGCATTTCGACATGGTGCGGCTGGGCGTGGGGCTGTACGGGCTGCACCCTTCGCAGGTGACGCGGCCGCTGATCGATCTCAGGCCCGTCATGAGCGTGCATGCGCGCGTCACCGACGTGCGCACGGTGCCCATGAGCGAGGGCGTGAGCTACGGGATGAACTACCGCAGCCCTGGCAGCGTGAAGATATGCACCATTCCCGTGGGCTACGCCGACGGGCTGCGGCGGGGGCTGTCCGGCCGCACCGACGTCATCATGCAGGGGCAGCGCTGCCGCCAGGTGGGCAACATCTGCATGGACCAGTGCATGTTCGAAGTCGATCTGCGCGTGTACGGCAACCGTCGCCGGCTCGATCCGCAGATCGGCGACGAAGTGCTGGTGGTGGGCCGCGAAGGCGACTGCATCATCACGCTCGACGACATGGCGAACACCCTGGGCACCATCAACTACGAAGTGGCCATCGGCTTCGGCCAGCGCATGCCGAAGCTGTACGTGTAGGTTCGAAGGGGAGGGCCAGCATGGCGAAACCGCATATCCCGCTCGATCAGATCCGCGCGCAGGTGCAGGGCTGCCGCATGTGTCCGCTTGCCGAAGGGCGCACGCAGACCGTGTTCGGCGTGGGAAACCCCGAGGCGCGCGTGCTCATCGTGGGCGAGGCGCCGGGCAAAAACGAGGACTTGCAGGGCGAGCCGTTCGTGGGCGCGGCGGGCAAGTACCTCAACGAGCTGCTGGCCATCGCGGGCCTCAGTCGCGAGGACGTGTTCATCGCGAACGTCTTGAAATGCAGGCCTCCGGGAAACCGCGATCCACGCCCCGAGGAGATCGAGCTGTGCGCGCCGTACCTGCGCGAGCAGACCCGCACGATCGATCCGGAGTTCATCGTGACGCTGGGAAACTTCTCGACGAAGTTCATCCTCAAGACCGAGATCGGCATCACGCGCCTCCACGGCACGCTGCAGCAGGCGGGGAAGTTCAAGGTGTTCCCCATCTTCCATCCGGCCGCCGCGCTGTACGACGGGTCGAAGCGCGAAGCGCTCGAGAACGACTTCGCCACGCTCGGGCAGCTGCTGCGCGCAAGCGACGAAGCGCAGGCGCGTGCCGCCGAGGAGGAGGCCGCCGAAAAGCCGGAGCCGGAACCGCGGCCCGCCATGGAGCAGCCGCACCTGCTGTAGCCCGCCGGCGGCCCGACACTCCACCTTGCAGGGCCCCGCTAACGAAAGATTTCTTTCGTTAGCGGGGCCCTTTTGCATCGTAACGAAAGAAATCGGCTGATTTCTTTCGTTACGCCGTCAAACCACCGTTGCCGAGCTCCCGGTCGATTCGCCTCCATGATGCCGGCATCCGGCTCGAAGCCAAGCGGTCGATTCGAAAGCCTGCGTTTCTCGGTGCCATGCGCATGTGGCAGGACGCTCTCCCTACAGCCATCGCTTCCGCTTGAAAAGGGCTATCTCCACGACGATGATGATGAGCGAGACGACGATGATGGCCTGGTAGCCCCATTCCCAGTCCAATCCCGGCATGTTCGCGAAGTTCATGCCGAACCAGCTGGTGAGCAGCGTGAGCGGGGCGAACAGCGTGGTGATGACCGTGAAGAACTGCATCGTGTTGTTCTGCTGGAGGTCTATCTGGGTCTGGTACAGCTCCCGCAGCTGCAGGCTGTACTCCTTGAGCGTGATCGACCGCTTCAGCAGGCGCTCGCCTTGGCGCACGAGCACGAGGAACAGCCGGCTCTCCTCGTGGGTGAGCAGCTTGTTCTCGTTCTCGGCTATCCCGCTGGCCATGTCGACGAGCTGCTGGTAGTACGTGTCGATGCGCAGCAGCTTCCTGCGGAACTGCAGCATGCTGCGGCTGCTCGCCTCCATTCCGCGGTCGATGATGGCTTCCTCCACGTCCTCCATGCGGTCCTCAAGGTCCGCCAGAAACGACAAGTCGTTCTTTATCAGGAGCTTCATGAACTCGAACAGGCAGTGCGCGACGGTGGGCTCCTTCATCACGCTCTGCTCTGCGATGTCGTGCAGCATGCGCGCGCAGGTGTCCTCCTCGTCGAGGAAGAGGAGGTGCGTCTTGTCGAGGTAGAACGCGAAGCAGATGGGCTCGGACAGCACATGGGCCTTGTCGGGCACGGCGAACGACCCGATGAGGAAGCTAGGGAAGACGTCGAGGTAGGTGTTCTCCACGGTGGCCAGGTTGCGGAGCGATTGCTGCATGTCCTCGGCGCCGAAGCTCATGTCGACGAATTCCTTGGACGTGAGCACCTCGACCACGGGCGTTCCCTCTGCGACGGGCTCGGAGGCGGGTATGGGTTCAAGGCGGTTTTTCAGCACGTATTTGTAGGCCATCGCGCAAAGCTTTCAGACGGAGGGGCGGGCGGGTGCCGGCGCCTGCCGAAAGGCGCGGTGCCCGATGCCATCACGGTAGCATGGGGCCTTTCCGTGGCGCGGTTCCGTTAACGTCGCGTTGCCGCCCGCCGCCGTTTCCTGCGATTCGATGCTTTCAATTGTAGGTTGAAGCAACGTGTTTGATCGGCCTTGTCGTCGAGGCGACGCCGTTCGGCAGAATAGAATAGGCGCGTCGAAGGGATGGTGCCGGGCGCTCTCGTGCAACGAGGAGAGCGCCCGGAGGTTTTAGTGAGGAGACCAGCTGCATGGCTGAAGATCGGAAACTTGGAGGGGGCTTTGGCGGTCGCACGGCGAATGACGCTGCGCGCGATACGCAGGCGTCGACCGATGCCGAAAAAGAGAAGGGGCTTTCCCCGAACGCCGCGAAAGAGGGCAAGAGCGAGAAGCCGAAGTTCGATTGGCGGCATATGGAAGGCTGGCAGAAGAGCCGGCTGTACGGAACGGTTACGGCGGTCGTGCTGATCTTCGGCATATTCCTCATCGTCACCTGCACCCAGCTCTACCAGGACAAGATGGCGGAAGACGGCTATTGGAACATGCACATGGAGGCGCCCGACGCCGAACTCCAAGAGAAGATCGACGCGTACTCAGCAAACGCCACGCGCGTGGAGACGGCCATCTACGTGGAGCAGGTGGCCGCCGTCAACATCAAGAACTCCCAATTCGAGCTCATGCTGAACGTGGCGTACCGCTGGACGGGCGACGACGGCCTTGACTTCTCGGATCCGGAGCTGGTGCACTTCTACAAGGGCACCATCAAGCTCCATCAGGTCATGGACGAGCAGCACGACGGCGACGTCCACTACCAGCTGGTCCGCTATGACGTGGTGGTCAACAAGGACTACTGGACGCCGCGCTTTCCACTGGAGTCCCACCAGCTGCGCTTCTACATGGAGCCCAGCATGAACGTGGGCCGCATGGTGCTGGTGCCCATGGCCGAGGAATCGTACACGAACAGCAATCTGGACATCACCGGCTACGAGCTGGATCGATTCGGCGTGCAGACGTTCATCCTGGGCAACGACCACAAGATGCTCAACCCGCTCTACGACAGCTACCAAAACGACGATCCCATCTACAAGACCGAGATCATGGGGCAGATCGAGATCAACCGCAACAGCCTGGGCCTGTACGTCAAGTGCTTCATCGCGCTGTACGGCACCACGGCATGGATCCTTCTGTGTTTGTACATCTGCACGTTCAGGCGGGTCGACCCGCTCGGCATGATCGGCGCGGCCTTCTTCGGCTCGGTGTCCAACATCATGGTGGGCGCGAACCTGCTGCCCGACGCGCTGACGCTCGGGCTCGTCGAGTACGGCAACCTGTTCGGCGTGGGCATCATCATCGCCGGCACGTCGGTGGTCATCGGCATCAACGCCATCCGCAAGGAGAAGGGCAACGAGGCGTTCGCGCAATTCTACGGCCGCATCATGTTGGCGGTGTTCGCCGTGATCGTGGTGGTGGGCAACTTGGCGCTGCCGTTGTCGGCCTGGCTGCTCTAGCGCGGACGATCGCGCATCGCGTTTCGGGTTCGAGGGCGGATGCTTCGGCGTCCGCCCTTGCGCGTTCGGGGCGGATGTCGAAGGCGGAAGAGCGGCCCTGCAGGAGGCGCTCTGGTCGGTGCCTGCCGCTTTCCCTCCGCTTGCCGTGTGAAATAGGTGCAAAAGCATGCAAACGCACCCGCTTTGCTATACTACCCAGCATCCTTACACGAGGCGGCACCGCAGTTCGGTGCTGCTTTTGTTTCTGAGACGAGAAGGGTGGGGCTAGCGTGTATCCCATCGAACGAGTGGAAGCGTTGAATTCCGAGGTGACGCGCATGACGGTGCGCGCGCCCGAGATCGCGCAGAAGATACGGCCGGGCCAGTTCATCATGCTGCGCATCGACGAGCAGGGCGAGCGCATCCCGCTCACCATGAACGACTGCGACCCGCAGGCCGGCACCGTCACCATCGTGTTCCAAGCAGTGGGGGTCACCACGAAGCGCTTGTCCCAGATGCAGCCGGGCCAGGCGCTGCTCGACTTCGTGGGGCCGCTCGGCAATCCGACCGAGCTCGAGGGCGTTCGCCGCGCGTGCGTCATCGGCGGCGGCTTGGGCACGGCCATCGCGTACCCGCAGGCCAAGTGGCTGCATGAGCACGGTTGCGAAGTGGACGTCATCACCGGGTTCCGAAGTGCCGACCTGGTCATCCTGCAAGACGAGATAGACGCGTGTTCCGCGCGGCAGATCATCATGACCGACGACGGCTCCAACGGCAACAAGGGCCTGGTCACCCAGGCGCTGCAGCAGCGCATCGACGAGGGTGCGGACTACGATTTGGTGCTGGCCGTGGGGCCCATCATCATGATGAAGTTCGTGGCGGCCACGACGAGGCCCTACGGCATCAAGACGCTCGTGTCCATGAACCCGCTCATGATCGACGGCACGGGCATGTGCGGCGGCTGTCGCGTCAAAGTGGGCGACGAGTACCTGCACGCATGCGTGGACGGACCCGACTTCGACGGGCACCTGGTGGACTTCGACGACGCCATGCGCCGCGGCGTGATGTACCGCAGCTTCGAGAGCGCGGCCCGCGAAGCCGCGGATGGCCGGATCGTCGCCGAGGGGCGTTCGTGCGGCGCGACGGCGACGCCCGCCGTCGACGAGCGGAAGGGGGCCTAGCATGGCGCGCACCAGCTACGAGCCGAACAAGCAGAAGACGATGGTCCCCATGCCCGAGCTGGATCCTGTCGAGCGCGCGAAGACGTTCGACGAGGTGGCGCTCGGCTATACCGAAGAAGAGGCGGTGCTCGAGGCGCGCCGCTGCATCCAGTGCCCGAACAAGCCCTGCGTGCACGGCTGCCCGGTGGGCGTTCCCATCCCCGGCTTCATCGAGCAGGTGGCGAACGGGAACTTCGCCCGCGCGTACGCCATCGTGAAGAGCGCCAACGCGCTGCCCGCCATCTGCGGACGCGTGTGTCCGCAGGAGACGCAGTGCGAGGGCGTGTGCACGCGCGGCAGGAACGGCGAGCCGGTGGCCATCGGCCGCCTGGAGCGTTTCACGTCCGACTGGGCGTTCGAGCATCCCGAAGAAGCGACTGCCGCCATCGCCGAGCAGCGGGCTGAGCAGGCCGCAGCGGCCGCGGAAGCGCCCGAGCCGGCCGTCGAGGACGCGGGGGACGAGGATATCGTCATGCCGAACGTCGACCTGACCGGCAAGCGCGTGGCGGTGGTGGGCTCCGGCCCCGCGTCGCTCACCTGCGCCGGCGAGCTTGCGAAGCGCGGCTGCGACGTGACCGTGTTCGAGGCGCTGCACAAGCTGGGCGGCGTGCTGACCTACGGCATCCCCGAATTCCGCCTGCCGAAGGACCTCGTTGCGCGCGAGGTGTCGAAGCTGGGCGAGAGCGGCGTGTCGTTCGAGGTGAACGCCGTGGTGGGCAAGCTCTACGATATCGACGAGCTCATGGGCGAGCGCGGCTTCGACGCCGTGTTCGTGGGCACGGGAGCGGGCCTGCCCAGCTACCTGGGCATCGAGGGCGAGGGCCTCAACGGCGTGTCGGTGGCGAGCGAGCTTCTCACGCGCGTGAACCTGATGAAGGCCTACCAGTTCCCCGAATACGACACGCCGGTGTACGCCGGCAAGCGCTGCGTCGTCGTGGGCGGCGGCAACGTGGCCATGGACGCTGCCCGCACCGCGAAGCGCCTGGGCGCTGACGTGACGGTGGTGTACCGGCGCGGCCGCGACGAGATGCCCGCTCGCGCCGAGGAGATCCATCATGCCGAGCAGGAGGGCATCGAGTTCCAACTGCTGACGAACCCCACGCGCATCCTGGGCGATGAGGACGGCTGGGTGTCGGGCGTGGAATGCGTGCGCATGGAGCTGGGCGAGCCGGATGCCAGCGGGCGCCGTCGGCCGGTGGAAGTCGAGGGCAGCGAGTTCGTCATCGACGTCGACATGATGGTCATCGCCGTGGGTTCCAAGACGAACCCGCTCATCGCGAAGACGACGCCGGGGCTCGAAGTGACGTCGCGCAACCTCATCGTGGCCGACGATCGCACGTGCGCCACGTCGAAGTCGGGGGTGTTCGCCGGCGGCGATGCGGTGATCGGCGCGGCGACGGTGATCCTGGCGATGGGTGCAGGGAAGCGCGCCGCCGCGGGCATTGCGGAGTATCTGGTTCCGAAGGCTTAACAGCCTTCGGAACCGGCCGACGCTGCGGGACGCCGTGGCGCCCGATCTTGCCGCGATCCCGGAGGCTCGCGTACCGCAGTACGCTTCGTCTCCGCGATCCCGCCAATCTCGCGCACCACGGCGCCCCTCGCTGACTGACTGCGCCAACCTGGGCGTTTGGCTTCTTGCAGCGCGCGAACGCATGTTTCACGTGAAACATGCTCGATTCGAAAGAGGGCTTCCATGGCATTCGATCCGGTCGCTTACATCAACGAGCCGCGCTGGCAGGAGTCGCGATTGGGGCTCGATCGCATCCGGGCGCTGCTGGAGCGTTTGGGCCGGCCGCAGGACAAGCTGAAGATCGTCCATGTGGCGGGCACGAACGGCAAGGGGTCGACGTGCGCCTACCTGGCCTCGGTGCTGCGGGCGGCAGGGTATCGCACGGGCCTGTTCACGAGCCCGTTCATCGAGGCGTTCGAAGAGCGCATCCAGGTGGACGGAGTGGCCATCTCCCGCGACGACCTGATGGACACCACGCTTGCCGTCAAGGAGCATGCCGAATCGCTGGCGGCCCAGACGGGCGACCATCCGACGGAATTCGAGCTGATGACCGCCGTTGCCCTCGTTCATTTCGCACGCAGGGGCTGCGAGGCGGTCGTGCTCGAGGTGGGGTTGGGCGGGCGCCTCGATTCCACGAATGCCATCGAGGCGCCGGAGGTTTCGGTGGTCGCGCGCATCGGGCGCGACCACACAGCGATGCTTGGGAACACGCTCGCCGCCATCGCGGCCGAGAAGGCGGGCATCATCAAGCCGGGCGTGCCGGTGGTTTCATGGCCGCAGGATCCCGAGGCGATGGCCGTCGTCGAGCGGGTGGCGGCTGAGAACGGCGCGCCGTTGACGGTTCCCGATTTCGCCCAGCTCGAGATCGGTCCGGTGGACAACCGCGTCCGGTCCTTCTCCTACTGGGGTACGCGGTTCCAGACCCGTCTGCTCGGCAGCTACCAGCCGGCGAACGCCGCGCTCGCCATCGAGACCGTGCAGGTGCTGCGCGGCCGTGGATGGCGCATTTCCGACGAGGCGCTGCATGCGGGCATTGCGGGCGCCGTTTGGCCCGGGCGCTTCGAGATCGTCGACGAAGGCCCGGGCCACCCGATCGTCGTCGTGGACGGCGGGCACAACCCCCAAGGCGCCCGCGCGCTCGTCGAGTCGCTGGAAGACCTGTTTCCCGGCGTCAAGCCCGTGTTCGTCATCGGGGTGCTGGAGGACAAGGACTATCCGGCGATGTTGGAGGCCGTGCTTCCCCTTGGCAGCGCGTTCGTCGCCATAACGCCCGACAACCCCCGTGCGCTTCCAGCCGACAAGCTGGCCCGCGCCATCCGGTGGACGGGGCAGGACCTGCTCGGGTGCTCGGCATGCGTGAACCCGTATGCGGCCCGCAGCGTGCAGGACGCAATGGCCCGCGCCCGCGAGCTGGCTGGGCCGGACGGGCTCGTATGCGCGTTCGGAAGCCTGTACAGCGTCGCCGCCATCAAGCAGGAGATCGCCGCGGCGAAGTAGCCGCTTGCGCAGGTGCCTTCGCCGCGAGAGCGCATCGGCACGAAATCGCGGTCGAATGTGCACTCATGGGCTGCGGAATCATGTCTGGGAATTTTGCGATCAGGCATTATGCGCGACCAAGGCAAGCGAAGGGCGCGGATCGGCTTTGCAGACTGCACATTCGACCGCGTTTTCGGTCACCTGCGGTTTACCATAGAGCCGGTTTCCCGTCAGCTGTCGGGACCGCTTCTGAATGCAAGATGGATCCGCCTGAGCGGATCCATCCAGGGAAAAACGGCATGTCGCGACTCTGCTGCGCGGTCCGATGCGGATTCGAGTCGTTCGGAGAAGCGCGGCGCAAGCCGCACGGTGCGCATCGGCCCGCCGCAAGGTGGCAGGCGCCGTGTCCTACAGGGAGTCGATGTACTGCACGAGGTCGCCGACGGTTTCCAGGCCCTCGGGCTCGCCGAAGTCGACTTCGCAAGCTTCCTCGAGGTCGCAGATGAGCTCGACCATGTCGAGCGAATCGATGCCCAGCGAGTCGAACGTGGACGCTTCGTCCACCTCTGCCGGGTCGATGTCCAGGTTCTCCTGCAGCACGTCCTTGACGGTATCTATGGTGGCCATGGGGCAATCCTTTCTTCCGTGACAGTGGCGTCTATGGTAGCACAAACGAAGACGGCCCCTCATGCGAGGGGCCGTCGGATCAACGGGGGCGCGGCACGGGGCCGAGCGGGCTAGTCCTTCTGCTTGAGCAGGCCGTAGCCGCCGTCGTCGCGGCGGTACAGCACGTTCACCATGCCGGTGTCACGGTCGGTGTAGGCGAAGAAGTCATGGCCGAGCAGGTCGATCTTCACGAGCGCTTCCTCTTCGGTCAGGGGCTCGAACTCGATCTCCTTCACGCGGAGCACTTCGTCTTCGGAGGCGAGTTCGTCCATGAGGCCGTTCACGTCGAGACGCGCGGGCTCGGCGGCGTCGATGCGAATGGTCTCGTCGGCGGCGCGCAGCTTGCGGTCGATGACCTTCGTCTTGTACTTGCGCAGCTGGCGGACGACCTTGGCGGCCGCCACGTCGATGGCCGCGTACATGTCCTCTTCGCTTTCCTCCACGCGGATGATGTGGCCCTTCGTGCGCAACGTGACCTCGCAGACGGCGGGGCGGGGGTTGGCCGGGTTCTTCTCGACGAGCAAAACGACTTCGGCAACCAGCGGGTCGATGTCCATGACCTTCATGGAGTTGCCGATCTTCTCTTCGGCGTACTGACGCAGTGCATCGGTTACAGGCATTTTGCGTCCGGTGACGGTAATGCTCATAGCGATCACCTCTTACCTCGTAGCGAATAAAAAAACAGCTCGTGTTGAAGGTGCAGGCCTGGTCATGCGGTAAAAGCAGCAAGTGCTCCTCATGCGCTCCAAGCCGACTCCTTCCGTCAAGCTGATGACTACAGGATAGCGCAATTCCTTACGGTTTGGCCGTTCATTTTGGAACGCGTTGTGAATTCGATTTAAAAACGCGTAACGAACTGGCGAATATGGCCGGTATTTGAAGGATAATGGGCGGGCAGCCGACGGAGCGCCGTGCATTCGGATCCGCCGGCGAGGACAACGACGAAGCGCCCGCGCCGCACGCGCAGATAGGACGACATGACGGAGCAGAGCCAGGACGGCACCCCGCGCATTTTCATATCCGAAGTCCAGGGCCATCAGGCGCGGTATCGGAAGCTCATCCAGTTCACGCACTCTTCGACGAAGGCGGCCGGAGCCATGCTGGTGGCGGCTGTGGTGGCGCTGGTCGTCGCCAACTCCGGCGCCTACGAGGCGTTCCTGGAGTTCTGGCACACCGAGGCCGGCTTCTTCTTCGGCGATGCGTTCGCCGGCATGTCGCTCGCGCACGTCATCAACGATGTTTTCATGGCCGTGTTCTTCCTGCTGGTCGGTCTTGAGGTGAAGTACGAGTTGACGGTGGGCGAGCTCACGAACATCCGGCAGGCCATCCTGCCCATCATGGCGGCCGTGGGCGGCGTGCTCGTGCCCATCGCGTTCTACCTGGCGTTCAATGCGGGAAACCCGGAAACGGCGCATGGCTGGGGCGTGCCCACCGCCACCGACATCGCGTTCGCGCTGGGCATCCTGGCGCTGCTCGGCAACCGCGTGCCCAGCGGCGTGCGCGTGTTCCTGAGCACGCTGGCCGTTGCCGACGACATCATCGCCATCCTGGTCATCGCCATCTTCTACGGCCACAGCCCGTCGCTGTTCTGGCTGGCCTTGGCGGCCGTCGTGCTGGTGGTGCTCGTGCTGATGAACCGCAACCACATCTACTCGCTCATCCCGTATCTGGCGGTGGGCGCCGTGCTGTGGTACTGCGTGTTCATGTCGGGCGTGCATTCCACCATCGCCGGCGTGCTGTTGGCGTTCACCATACCCTCGGGATCGCGCGTGAACCTGAAGAGCTTCACGGATTGGTCGGGCAGCAAGGTGCGCGAGGCCCGGGCCGCGTTCGAGCCGGAGACGCCCGTCATCGCCCAGGGCGACTACCTTGAGACGGTGCGGGATCTGAGCCGCGTGGCGCGGCAGGTGGTGCCTCCTGCAACGCGGCTTGAGCATCGCCTGTACCCGTGGGTGTATTTCGGCATCCTGCCGCTGTTCGCGCTGACGAACGCCGACGTGAGCTTCGCGGGCGTGGACATGGGGGCCATGCTGACCAGCCCGGTGCTCTACGGCATCTTGCTGGGATTGCTGGTGGGCAAGCCGCTGGGCATTCTGCTGATGAGCTTCATCGTGGTGAAGCTCAAAGTGGCGTCGCTGCCCGAGAACGTGAACTGGTTCCACATGATGGGCGCCGGCATCCTGGGCGGCGTCGGCTTCACCATGGCCATCTTCGTGGCGAACCTGGCGTTTGCAGACGAGGTGCTGGTGTCCACCGCCAAGCTGGGCATTTTGGCAGCGTCGCTGCTTGCGGGCGTGTTAGGATTCGTGTTGCTGTTGGCGCAGGCGAAAGCCGCGCAGAAACGCGGGGTGGCCTACCTTTCGGGCAACAGCGACGACGTCACGCGCCAGACGGCGGGCGGCGAGGCTGCCCGGGAGACCGAGGAGCTGCTGCGCGGCATCGAGGATCCGGCCGTCATTGGCGAGCTCGAAGCCGCGAAGAAGCGCGGGGGCGTGTTCGAGATCGTGGTGGATCTTGGCGAGAGCGGCCTTCTGGGCGGCGGATCCATCGGCGACGTGCGCGAGGCCGTGCGCGACGAGGTGGAGCGCGTCCTGCGCGAAGAGGGCAGGGACGATCTGCTGGAGAAGGCCCAGGAAGAGCTCAAGAGCCGCGAAGGCGAGCCGCTGGCCGGGGTTGTGGAAGTGCTGCGGCGCGAGCACCCGGACATGCTGGAAGACGCCCTGAAGCGCGAAGGGGACGACGTCGAGGGCATGTCGGACGGGCCGGAGGACCGGCGTTAGCCGGCGCTCTGGCTGCAAGCGGGCGCGCGTGGACGCCGGCCGCGCGCCGCGAAGAGAGATCGAGCAAGAGGAGGAGCGCCATGGAAGCTGCCGCCATCGTTTTGGCCGCGGGTGCCGGAACCCGTATGAAATCGAAGAAGCCCAAGGTCGCCCATGAGATCTTGGGGAAGCCGCTCGTCCGCTGGGTGGTGGACGCCGTCCGGGATGCAGGCGTGCAGCGCGTCGTGTCGGTGGTGGGGCATGGCCGCGACCAGGTGATCCCCCTGGTCGAAGGCGATTCCGCCATCGTGGTGCAGGAAGAGCAGAACGGCACGGCCCATGCGGTGGCCGTGTGCAAGGACGCGCTCGACGGGTTCGACGGCTCGCTCGCGGTGGTGTCGGGGGACTGCCCGCTCATCACGGCGGACACTCTCGCGCGGCTGATCGAGGCGCGCGAGCGGAACGACGCCGCCGTGGTGGTGCTCACCATGGAGCTTGACGATCCGTTCGGCTACGGGCGCATCGTGCGCGACGAAGCCGGTGCGGTGGCGCGCATCGTGGAGCAGAAGGACGCGACGCCCGAGGAGGCGGCCATCCGCGAGTGCAATTCGGGCTTCTACTGCTTCGACGCGCGCGCGCTGTTCGACGCGCTTGAGCAGGTGGGCGACGACAACGCCCAGGGCGAGTTCTACCTCACCGACGTGCTGGAGATCTGCCGCCTGGCTGGGCGTCCGGTGCTGGCGCTGGCCTGCGACGACGTCGCCGAGTGCCTGGGCGTGAACTCGCGCGTCCAGCTGGCCCAGGCCACGAGGCACCTGCAGCGCCGCATCAACGCCGCGCACCTGGCCGCGGGCGTGACTATGACCGACCCCGACCAGGTGTGGATCGGCCCCGACGTGAAGTTGGCACAGGACGTGGAGCTTTTGCCGCAGACGTTTCTCATGGGCGCCACGAGCGTTGGCGAGGACAGCGTGGTCGGACCGAATTCGCGTCTCACCGACACCGTGGTGGGATGCGGCTGCACGGTGGACGAGACGGTGGCTCTCGAGGCGCGCATCGACGACGGCGCCACGTGCGGCCCGCGCGCCTACCTGCGCCCGGCGACGCATCTGTGCGAGGGCGCGAAGGCGGGCACGCACGTGGAGATAAAGAAGTCCACGGTGGGCAAGGGCTCGAAGGTCCCGCACCTCAGCTACATCGGCGACACGACCATCGGTGAAGACGTGAACATCGGCGCCGGATCCATCACCTGCAACTACGACGGCAAGAAGAAATGGCCCACCACCATCGGCGACGGCGCGTTCGTGGGCAGCGACACCATGATGGTGGCGCCGGTGAACATCGGCGCGGGGTGCATCATCGGCGCGGGATCGTGCATCACCAAGGACGTGGCGGACGACGCGCTGGCGCTCACGCGCCCCGAGCAGCGCGAGATTCCCGGCTGGGCGGCGAAGAAGCGCGCCCGGCAGGAGGCGGAGTAGGAAGCTGCCGCAAGGGTCGTCCTTTGGGGGGAGCGAAACGCGCCGAAGGAAGCGAGACCTGCCATCCTGAGCGAGCGGAGCGCGTCGAGGGATCTTCGACCAGGTAAAAGACGGGCCTTGCGGCTGCTGCTGCTGCGGGGCCTGGTTCGTCTTGCTCAGAGCATCGTCAAGAGATGCGAGGATCGAGCCGGCCCGCCCGGCAGGGCGGAGGATGAAGGAAGGGCTTGCGGTCAATCTGCGGAAAACATCGCCATCTCCCTGTGCGGGCAAGCCACCTGCGGATACAATAGCATTGTTCACGGCCGCGAACGGCTGGCGGCGTTGCGGGCCGGCGCGGGAACGCAATCGGGGAAGCGACACGAAGGAGCGCGCGCATGACGGAAATACAGAAGAGCATGGCCTTGTTCTCGGGGTCGGTCAACCCCGAGCTCGCCGATGAGATCGCGAAAGAGCTGGACGTGTCGCTGGGCAACGTCAAGCTCGAGAAGTTCGCGAACGGCGAGATATACGCACGCTACCAGGAAAGCGTCCGCGGGGCCGACGTGTTCCTCATCCAGTCGGTGTGCGGCGGATTCGACGGCTACGACGTGAACGATGCGCTCATGGAGCTGCTCATCATGGTCGATGCGGCCAAGCGCGCCTCGGCCCGCACCGTGTCCGCGGTGGTGGCCCATTATGGCTACGCGCGCCAAGACCGCAAGGCCGCGCCGCGCGAGCCCATCACTGCCCGGCTCGTGGCCGACCTCTTGGCCGCTGCCGGCGTGGACAACGTGATCACCATCGACTTGCACCAGGATGCCATCCAGGGATTCTTCGACTTGCCGGTGAACCACATGACGGCCATGCCCATCTTCGTGGACTACTTCAAGAGCCTGGGGCTGGAACGGGAGCGGCTGTGCGTGGTGTCGCCCGACGTGGGCCGCGCAAAAGCCGCGAAGAAGTTCTCCACGCTTTTGGACTGCGACATCGCCATCATGCACAAGGACCGTCCGAAGCACAACCAGGCCGAGATCACGGCGCTCATCGGCGACGTGAAGGGCAAGATCTGCATCCTCAACGATGACATGATCGACACGGCCGGCTCGCTGGTGGCCGCCGCCACCACGCTCAAGACGAAGGGAGCCGAGCAGGTGTACGCGTGCGCCACGCATGGTCTGTTCAGCGGTCCAGCGTATGACCGCATCGCGAACTCGTGCATCGAGGAGGTCGTGGTGACCAACGCCGTCCCCGTGCCGCTCGCGCGCCAGACCGGAAAAGTGAAGGTGCTGTCGGTGGGACCGCTGTTCGCCCAGACCATCAACAACGTGTACAACAACGGCTCCGTCGCCTCATTGTTCGAGTAAGGAGTTGCGCTGTTCTGCGAACGGCGCAACAAGTCAACGCTGTGAAGAACCGTGCTGCCCAATCTTCGCGCGATGGCGAAAGCTCGCGTGCCGAAGTGCGCTTCGCCTTTGCCATCTCGCGAATCTCGGGCACCACGGTCCTTCTCGCTGGTTCTGCGAACGACCTGTGAATGAAAGCTGGTTCGAATGTTTTTGATCGTCGGCCTGGGGAATCCGGGCGAGGAATACGCGCACACGAGGCACAACGCCGGGTTCGACACGGTGGACGCCATCGCCGAGGAGGCGGGCGCGCGCTACTGGAAGACCGAATGCGGCGCGCTGACGGCGAAATGCGCCTATCGCGATACCGACCTGGTGCTGGTCAAGCCGCAAAGCTACATGAACACGTCGGGCGGCCCCGTGAAGCAGCTGATGAACGCATACGGCGTGCAGCCCGATCAGCTCATCGTGGTGCATGACGAACTGGACATTGACGCCGGCACCGTTCGCGTCAAGTTCGGCGGCGGGCATGCCGGCCACAACGGTCTGCGCTCCATCTGCGACAAGCTGGGCACGCGCGACTGGTATCGCGTGCGCATCGGCATCGGGCGCCCTCCCGGACGCATGCCCGTGGTGGACTGGGTGCTGTCGCTGCCGAAGAAGGATGCCGCAGACGACTTCGCCTACGCCGTGGATCGCGGCGCGCAGGCGGCGCTGTCGCTCGTGCAGGTTGGCTTGGAGAAGACGCAGCAGGCGTTCAACTAGTCCGAGGATGAACGTGGGTGCGTCGCCGCGTGTGCGCTGCAGATGACCGAAAACGCGGTCGAATGTGCACTCGTCGCCCGCGCAAACGAGCGCGCAAATTTCGCGACCAGGCGTTTTGCGCGACCAAGGCGCGCAGAGGGCGCGAATCAGCCTCGCAGACTGCACATTCGACCGCGTTTTCGGTCATTTTTGATGCAGCCTCCCCTTCGCTGCCGGTCTTGTCGACGGCTGCGTTCGGCGTTGGCGGACGGCTCTCAGCCGATGGCCCGCGCTCTTCCCGTGTCCACGTGCGACGCTTGGGATATACTGGGGATTTCGTAGTGGTCGACGGGGAAAGTCGAGGGTGTGGATGGAGCGTGAAGGCCGACCGCAGGGACGCGCCGCCCTGTACGCGTTGTTCGCCGTCGTGGTGCTGGCTTCAGCGTCGGGCAACCTGTCCCAAACGGCCGTCAACGCCATGCTGTCCGACATCATGGGCGATTTCGGCATGGCCGTCGATCTCGGGCAATGGTTGACGACCAGCTACATGCTGGTGCTGGGCGTTACCGTGCCGGTTGCCACGTACCTTTCCCGGCGCTTCTCGGTGCGCCAGCACGTGTTCATCGCGCTCTCGTTCTTCCTCGTGGGTGCGCTGGCTGACCTGCTTGCGCCCAACTTCCCCGTGCTGCTGGGCGGGCGCATCTGCCAGGCGATCTCGACCGGCATGCTCATGCCGCTGATGCAGACCATCGCCATGACTCGCTTCCCGCACGGGCGCCAGGCCACGGCCATGGGCATTGCGGGCATCGCGATGGGATTCGCGCCCAACATCGGTCCTACCATCGGCGGGGCCATGAGCTTCGCCTGGGGCTGGCGCAGCTTCTTCGTGCTGCTGGCTGCCGTGCTGCTCGTGTTGGCGGCGGCATCCGCGATCGTCATCAAGCCCTCGGACGCGCCCGACCGAACGGCTCGGCTCGACATCGTGTCGCTGGCGCTTTCGACGCTGGGGTTCGGCGGCCTCCTGCTGGCGTTCTCCGATGCGAGCAGCTTCTCCTTCGAAAGCCCCTTCATCTGGGCCCCGCTGGTGCTGGGCGCGTTGTTCCTCGTGCTGTTCGTTCGGCGGCAGAACCGTGTCGATGATCCGCTCATCAGCATGGATATATTCAAATCGAAGCAGTACCGCGCGGGCTTCATCGTGCAGAACCTGTTGAACGCCTCGTTCATGGGCGTCACGCTGGTGGTGCCGCTGTACGTGGAAGGGCTCTGCGGCGGAACGGCGCTCGAGGCCGGGATCGTGTTGTTGCCCGGCACCGTTGCGGCGCTCGTGCTCAACCCGCTGGCAGGCGTGTTGACCGATCGCGTGGGCGCGCGGCCCGTCACGCTCGTGTCGGGCGCGTTTTTGGCTGCGGGCGCCGTGCTCATGTCGTTTTTGGAAGCGGACACGCCCCTCTACGTGGTGACGCTCTGTCAAGCCGTGCGCGCGATCGGCGTTTCGGGGCTCGTGGGGCCGCTCACCTCGTGGTGCTTGGCCGACCTGCCGCGCCCCATCGTGTCGGACGGTTCGTCGTTCTGCATTGCGGCGCGCCAGGCGTGCGCGTCGCTGGGAACGTCGGTCATGGTGTTCATCATCACGATAGTGGGTGCGACGTCGGCGGGCCTTGCCGATCCGGCGCTTGCCTACCAGCTGGCGTTCGGCTTCTCGGCCGTCATGGCCGTGGCCACGTTCGGCTACATCGTGGCGAAGGTGCGCTAAGCGCTCGACACGGCCCGGCGCGGGCCGCATCCTCAAGGCTGGTGCGGCGGCTCAGCGGCGGCGCATGCCGCCTCGGCCGCCGCGGCTGTTCCTGCCAAGGCGGGTGGAGCGCGAGAACGCCGAGGCGCTGAGGTTCTTCGGCGCAGCGACGTAGCGTTTCTCCAGCGCGTCTTCGGCGGCGGAATTGTCGTAGCTGTCTATCTTCAAATGCGGTATCTGGGATCCGATGAGCTTCTCGATGTCGCGGAGCGCGGCTTTGTCGTCGGGTGTCACGAACGAGATGGCGAAGCCCGATTCCCCGGCTCGGCCGGTGCGGCCGATGCGGTGGACGTAGTCTTCGGGCGATTCCGGGATGTCGTAGTTTATCACGCGCTCCACCTGGGAGATGTCGATGCCTCGGGCGAGCACGTCGGTGGCTACCAGCACCTCTATCTTGCCGCTCGTGAACCGGTCGAGCGCCTGCTGGCGCTTCGCCTGCGTTTTGTCGGAGTGTATGGACTCGGCCTTGTAGCCCGCTTCCCGCAGCTGGCGCGTGCAGATGTCGGCGCGGCTTTTCGTGCGCGTGAAGATGATGACGCGGCGCGCGCCCTTCTCTTCCAGCAGCGCCCGCAGCAGCGCGGGCTTGCCCGTTTGCGTGATGGGCATGATGAACTGGTCGATGGTGTCGGCGGTCTCGCCCCGATGGGCGATTTCCACGAAGGCCGGATCGTTCAGGATGGAGCTCACGCTTCTCATGACGGCGCGGTCGATGGTGGCCGAGAACAGGAGCGTTTGGCGGCTGCTCGGGGTGGCGGCGACGATCTTTTTCATGGTCGGCCAGAATCCCATGTCGAGCATGCGGTCGGCTTCGTCGAGCACGAGCACTTCCACGTCGTCGAGCCTGACGTCGCGTCGCTCCATGAGGTCGAAGAGCCTGCCGGGCGTGGCCACCAGGATGTCGATGCCGCGTTCCAGCTTGCCGATCTGGCCTTTGTAGGGCACGCCGCCCACCACGGTGAGCAGGCGGTGCTTCGAGATCTTCGCGAGCGAGACGAATGCCTCGTCGATCTGCTGGGCGAGCTCGCGCGTGGGGGTGACGATGAGCGCCTTGGGCGCGCCCGGGCGCTTGGCTCGGCCGACGCGCTCGATGATGGGCAGCGCGAACGCCGCCGTCTTCCCGGTGCCCGTCTTGGCGGCCGCGACCACGTCCCGGCCTGCGAGGGCAAGCGGGATCGCCTGCTCCTGCACGGGAGTGGGGGCCGTGTAGCCCAGTTCTTCAATGGCAGGTAGGGTGGTCTCGGTCAGGCCGAGATCTTGAAACGATGTGGTCACGCTGCTCTCCAGAACCTGTTGGTCGTTCGCGCGCCGCTGCGGGCCGCGCCTGCTGTTGCCGTGCCAGTGCGGCACGCGGCGGCTTTACATGAGCCGCTTGCGTCTGCATGGGGGAGGTATGCAAGAGATGTGCGTCGTTCGTGTAAAGCTCGTGACCAGTATGAGGCTCGCCGGAGCGTTGCGCTTCGAGAAGGCGGGAAAACGCTTGATTTGTGAGAGGAAAACCACAGGTGATCGGGCTAGCGCGCAGTTTGTTCGATGTCCGGCGCATCCTGTTTCGTCACGCCGTCGGGCAGGCCCGCCTTCGGCATGTCCAACGTGCCCGCCTTCTCGCGGCGGTGCAGGTCCCACAGCATGACGGCCGCGATCGCGATGAACGCGCAGCCGCCGACGATGCCGACGGGCATGGGCCCCACGAAGGGGTTGCCTCCCGTGAGCGAGAACAGCAGGCCTGCGCTGACGAACGCATTGACGGCGCCGTGGCCGATGGCCGCCGCCAGGCAGCTTCCCGTGCGCACGGTGACGTACGTGAGGAAGATCCCCAAGACGATGCAGAACAGGCACATGGCCGCGATGCCTCCGAACGGCCAGCCGGGATATCCCATGCCGTAGTTGTGCCCGATGATGGTGAGCGGCGCGTGCCACAGGCCCCAGATTACGCCCGTGACCAGCAGCGTAGGCACGATGCGCAGGCGCGTGGACACCTTCGGCACCAGGTAGCCGCGCCAGCCCCACTCCTCGCCGAACGTCGTGGCTATGTTGAGCACGGGGCCCAGCAGCACGGCGAAGGGAAGCTGGGCGAGCAGCATGATGCGCAGCATGTCGTCCGGCATGCTGGCGCCTCCGGCGGACTCGGCTTGCAGCTGCGTCGTGGCGACCATGGCCGACATGTTGGGATCGAAGTCCTGGGGGAATGCCAGGAAGTAGACGGCGGCGCCGATGGCGGCCAGCACGGCGGGGCCGAACCACGCGACGAGGAACCAGGGTGCCGATTCCCGGAAGCGCCGGGGCTTTATCACGCTGTTCTTGAAGCCCTCGCGCGTGACGAGGCGCGTGACGAGCACCCCGATGGCGGGAAAGAACATGGCCGCGCCTGTGGCGAATTGCGCGGCGATCGGCGGGATGCCGGTCAAGGTGCCCGAGGCGATCGGGTACACCACTCCGAATTCGTACGCCCACGTCAGCCCGAACGTCACTGCCAAGAAAACAACGATGCGCTTCATAGCGCTCCCCTTTCTCGCGCGGATGCTCTTCTGGAGCGCCCGATCCCGTTCCCGCGGATGTCCTTCATACACCATCATAGTAGTCAATGAACAGGTGAAACGCTGTTCTTCGAACGAGATTCCCCGAATTGTTCGCGTCCTCTTGCATATCTGTTCCATCTGTTATAGCATAAATATAACAAATAACGCCGAAAGGGGCAACTATGAAGAGGCGGGAAGCGCGACAGGTTGAAAAAGCGAACGCCGGCGGCTGCGCGGGCGGGCAGGCTGGCGGATCGTTCGAAACAAGCGGGCGGATTGGCGCATCGTTCGAAAGCCGGGCCGACGCGTCGTCCAAAAGGGGTCGGGGCGCTTCCGGGGGAGACTCGGCGCAGGCGCCTTGCGGGGCGCCCGTGCCGAGCGGCTTCGCCGCGCAGGCGCCCGTGCTGGCGGTGAAGGACGTGGTGAAGGCGTTCGGGCCGAAGCGCGCGGTGGACGGGGTGTCGCTCGAGGTCATGCCCGGCGACATCTTCGGTTTCGTGGGGCACAACGGGGCGGGCAAGACCACGCTCATCCGCGTCATCGTGGGCGTGACCGACTTCGACGAGGGCGACATCCGCATTGCCGGGCGCTCCGTGCGCACCGATGCGCTGGCTTGCAAGCAGGTCACGGCCTACGTGCCGGACAACCCCGACGTGTACGAGTTCCTCACGGGCATCCAGTATCTCGACTATATTTCGGACATCTTCGGCGTGCCCGCCGACACGCGGCGCGCGAGCATTCAAGCGCATGCCGATCGGCTGGGGCTGACGGAGGCGCTCGGCGATTTGATCTCGTCGTATTCGCACGGCATGCGGCAGAAGCTCGTGCTCATCGGCGCGCTCGTGCACGAGCCTACGCTGCTCGTTTTAGACGAGCCGTTCGTGGGCCTGGACCCCGAAGCCGCGTTCCACGTGAAGGAGATGCTGCGTGAGCTGGCCGACCGCGGCTCGGCCGTGTTCTTCTCCAGCCACGTGCTGGAAGTGG